>JBGSRM010000127.1:0-24539 GCA_041737575.1 Akkermansiaceae bacterium | reverse complement strand
TGCGGTCTGTCAGGTTCCATTCGTTGCTTCCCACCCCACCTCGCGGTGACGCAGTTACTTCAAGTTCTCAGCCCGGATGCGTCCGTAGCTGGCTGGAGTCTCCCACTCCAGAGGGTGTTGACGCTTCGCAGCGCACGAGCGGGGGTGTCCCCACCCCCTGAGGCATGAGGGTGTCTCCCCCTCATGATCCCTGAAATCACATGAGGCTAAAATTAATCCATCTTTCCCCCACTATTCGCCCACATCAGGCACTAGTCGATGCCACTCCGCAAACCGCTTCCCCTCATCGGATATCTTTAGCGTAGAACTCCAAGTTACATCGCCAACGTCAAATTCGTATGATCGCGATTCCCCTTGCCGGACTGGAGGACATCGCGGAGAAAGTTGACCTTTCGCATAGGTCGCACCGTAGCTGCTTGGAGCGATCGCAATTAAGTATCTTCCAGATGGGCTTAAATAGAATGATGTTGCCGTAGGATTGGTTTCATACACCATTCCGTGATCCCATGAAACGAGCCACGGCCGCTTTTGGTGATACACGTTGCATACCTGCGTCCACACCAGGAACCGATTATCACTTGCATCTCTCGCAAATACGGAACCTGTCATATCAACACCGTTTACACTACAGTTAATACTCGTTTTCCTATATACGGAATAAACCAGCCCAGATCTATTGGCTCGTTTCGCCAGATTCCCAATCAGACTGGAAAGCCACTTATCACCAGGATCAAGTGAGGGCGCGAGATCGAAATGATCAGGAATGGTAATTTGGTAAATAACTCCTGCGGTTTTTTTTCCGCTTGATGGATAGGCTGCGGTAGAAGCGAATAAAATCAGTAGAAAGATCAATTTCATAGCAATAGACGAGCCGATTCTTTAAATTCGGATGCAAGATTCTCATGATTCTCAGACTGCAATTCAGAGCACGAAGAAGAGCGATGGGGCAAATAAAACGAAAACCGATACACTTTGATTATGAAAAACATATTACATACCTTATACCATCAACGCAGTATGGTTTGTAAACAGAACGTAAAAAACTTATCCTTCTACTCACTCAATCAACAACCTCATCGGAATCATATTCGAATACTCAAACCCATGCTTCCGGAAAAACTCCTGCGAATCCGCACTGATCTTATCCGTCAGCAAAGTGATCCGCGAGAAACCCTTCTGCTTCGCATACTCGATCACATGATCTAACAACATCGTCCCATACCCCTGCCCACGGTGCCTCGGATGAATCACCACATCCTCCATCATAATCACAAACCCGCCTCGCGCCGTCGAAATCGTGAACAACATGTTCACCATCCCGAAAATCTGATCCTTATTCCTCACCACCGCAATCCGCCCCCTACTCGGCTGCTCCAAAATCAACCTCAAACCCCTCTCCTGCAAATCCCGATTCGGCTTAAAATCTCCCGCCGACATCGCAAACAACTCCATCACCAACTCCGTCAACTCGGGCAAATCCTCAATCGTCGCCATCTCCACACGCGGCACATCCACCTCACCCCGACCCTTCTCCTTACATTGACCTGCTTCTTCCTTCACCCCACAAGCATCCATCTTTCAAAAAAAAATTCAAAATGAATTTCACGCTCCATAAAACCCCGAAAGGAGCCGCGATTTTAAAATCGCGACCTAGCAAGCCGCCCCATCTCAGCGCCGAGACTCACCATAAACCTAAAATCCGCAGTGAAACGGCAAATTTCAGATCGTTATCGGTACTCTTCCTTTTCTTCATTCCAAAATCAATGCTCCCGACAGAACTGCTCCAAACGGGTAATCCCCTCATTCAGCACATCCAGCGTCGTGCAATAACTCAAACGAATCCCCTCGTCATAACCAAAAGCAATCCCGGGAACCGTCGCCACCTTGTATCGCGAAAGCAACTTGTCACAAAGATTCATCGACTTCAGACCCATCTGACCCGTGTAGAGGAAAAAGTAAAACGCACCCTTCGGCTCCACCACCCGGATATTCGAAATCCCCTGCAAACGTGAAAACACAAACTGCCTTTTCACATCATACTCACCGCGCAAATCCTCGATGAAACTCTGATCCCCCTGCAACGCCGCCAACCCGCCGTACTGCGCGAACGTCGTCGCATTCGACACCGTGTGATTCTGAATCTTGTCAATCGCATCCGCCAATGCCTTCGGCGCCGCCGTATATCCCAGCCTCCAGCCCGTCATCGAGTAAGCCTTCGAAAACCCGTTCACCGTGATCGTTAGATTGTAAAGCTCCTCACTCAGCGAGGCGATCGATACATGCTCGGACGCACCATAAACCAGCTTCTCGTAAATCTCATCGGAAAGAATGATGATATCCTCTCCCAACGCCACCTCGCCCAACGCCAGCAACTCTTCTCGTGTGTAAATCGCACCCGTCGGATTGCCCGGCGAATTGATGATCACCATCTTCGTCGCAGGCGTCATCGCCTCTTCAAACTGCTCCGGCGTCATCTTCCAGCCGGTCGATTCCTTCGTCTCCACCAAAACAGGAATCCCCCCCGCCAACCGCACCATCTCCGGATAGGAAACCCAATACGGTGTCGGAATAATCACCTCGTCACCCTCCTCCACTACCGCCAGGATCGCATTGAAACACGCCATCTTCGCACCCGCCGTCACACAGATCTGATTCGGTGCATACTCAATGTTGTTGTCAGCCATCAACTTCAGCGCAAGCGCCTCACGAAGCTCCGGAATACCACCCGAAGGCGTATACTTCGTCTTCCCGTCCATGATCGCCTTGATCGCGGCATCCTTGATGAAATTCGGAGTGTCCACTTCCGGCTCTCCACCCGCCAAAGCATATACTTCCTCGCCTTTCGCGATCAAGGCCTTGGTCTGTGCGGTAACCGCAAGCGTTAGTGATGTGGATACCTTCTCTATTCTCGATGAAATACTGTGCATGGTGGCGGTTTCGTTTGGTTTTACAAAAAATTTCACCCCTGTCGCTACGGCGCAACAAGTTCTGATGCACCACCGGGACGAGGCGGCACTTGTTGTGCTGTCTCCCGCCCACCCTGACAAGAGAAATGCTACCCAATCTCCTCCTCCCCCCAAAAGATCCTAAAAAATGAAAAAAGAATGAGACCATCTACCAATAACCAAAGACCAATAACTTCTGAAAAACTAACCCAGTCACCACCATCTCCCTCAACCCACAAAACAACCACAGACTCGGTTCCATAGTCTTCATTCGTGATTATCCGTGAAACCTGTCCTTCGTAGCCTCGGCGAAGTAGGATCCGTGGTAAAAAATCTTCTCTTTCTCAGATCAAAACGGCCATATCCACGGAATCATCACCATCGCCACTCCCCACAACAACAAATTCAAAGGCAATCCCACCTTGATGAAATCCGAAAAACGATACCCCCCCGCTCCATACACATACGTGTTCGTCTGATACCCGATCGGCGTGATGAAACTCGCACTCGCCCCGAACATGATCGCCACCAAAAACGGACGCGCATCCACCTCCATCGCCGCCGCGATCGAAATCACAATCGGTGTCAATAAAATCGCCACCGCATTATTCGTCACCAGCTCTGTCAACGTCGATGCCAGCAAATAAATCACCGCCAAAACCGCCAACGGCCCGAACTGATCCATCATCCCCACCAACCCGTTCGCCATCCACGCCGCACCTCCCGTCTTCTCCATCGCCATCCCCAAGCCCAGCATCCCGTAAATCAAAAACAACACATTCCACTCCACCGCCTTGTAAGCATCCGACAAATCCAAACACCCGCTCAAAACCACAATCACCGCCCCCACCAACGCCGCCGCCCCGATCGGCATCACCCCAAACGCCGCCGCCAACACCACCGCCACCAACGTCCCCACCGCCACCGGCATCCGCGAGCGCATCAATGGCCGCAACTTCGCCTCATTCAAACTCAGGAAACTCCCCTCCTCATTCAGCTTCAAAATACTCACCGTAGGCCCCTCCAACAAAAGCGTGTCCCCGAACGCCAGCTTAACATCCTGATACCCCGCCGCCATGTTCAAACCCTTCCGGTGCAACGCCGCCACCACAATCCCATACCTTCTCCGCAAGTTCGACTCCTTCACACTCTTCCCGATCAACGCACTCCTCGGCCCGATGATCGCCTCCACCGTCTTGATCTCATCCTGCGGCGACCCACCCGCCGTCTTCCGGTGCACAAAATCCACTCCACTCGCACCCTCGATCTCCGCCATCTGCTTCGGCGTCGCCCGGAACAACAACACATCCCTCTCCTGCAATGTGATCGCATCCAACGGAATATCATCCACACGCCTCCCATCCCTCACCACCTCATACACCATCGTCTGCTTCCGATCCGAAAACAACGGATGCTCAATCAACCTCACCCCCACCAACGGCGAATTCCCCAAAATTTCCATCGCACTCGTAAACCGCCTCGTATCCTCCGTATCCAGCAAACTGCTCACCGTATCCCTGTCCGGCAACAACCTCGTCCCGATGAAATACAAATACGCCGCCCCCACCAACGCATACACCAGCCCCACACCGCTGATCTCAAAAATACCAAACGGCGGCTGCCCGTTCTCAACCGTCAAACCCGCCACCAACAAATTCGTCGACGTCCCGATCAACGTGATCGTCCCACCCAGAATGCTCAAAAACGACAACGGCATCAGCAACTTGCTAGCCCGTATCCCCGTGCTCTTCGCAAACGCCAGCAACACCGGCAAAAACACCACCACCACCGGCGTGTTGTTCATGAACGCAGACATCGGCATCGCAATCAGCGCCAAAACCAGAATCGCTCGCGACAACGACTTCCCCGCCCACCTCTCAAACAACCGCGCAATCCAATCGATCACACCCGTCCGCGACAACGCCTCGCCCAAAACAAACATCGCCCCGATCGTCATCGGCGCCGAATTCCCGAACACCCGCCCCAAATCCTTCTCATCCAAAATCCCCACCACCAGCAACACCGCCATCCCTAACAACGCCACCAAATCATTCGGCAGCCACTCCTTCACAAACACCAAAAACACCCCCGCCAAAACAGCAAAAGTAATCCACATCTCATAACCATCCATCATCTCGCCTCACAACCTACAGACTTCCCACACAATAACAACCATTCCCCAACAAAAGACAGGGACGATTGTCCTCAATCGTCCGTATCTGACGGTGCGATTCACCAATAAGTGTCGATGAATAGAAAATGCCCCGCGTTAGGAACATTTGTAAGATGGGTTATGTGCCAAAAATCTGTGCACATGAAACATCTCCTCTGTGCTCTTCGTGTCCATTCGTGCTTCCAATTTCCTATCAAGGAAAAAAGTTTCCGCCTTCCTCTACGGCGATCAAGCTAGGGAGATCATAGGCAAATGGTGGAAATTTTAACCACCGATTCCACCGATTCCTACCTATGCAGATCGTGGTTTTAGCAAATTTTGGCTCTATAGCGAATAATCACTTAAAAATCAGGAACAGGACTTCCATCATATCCGGTCTTATTCGTGATAATCCGTGAAATTCGTGGTCAAAAATCTTTCCTTGTCCCTGGCTTGATCGCCCTGCGCCTTCCTCGCTTGTGGAGCCCTGCTATTCTTACCAGAGCACTACTCATTATTCTCAACATCTCACCTTCTCCGACCGATACAACACCCCCAATCCCACCCAACACACCGCAATAATCCCCGACAAAATCCACCAAAACACATCCCACCCACCACCACCCTCATCCACACAAACACTCTTCAACCACCCACAAAAAAACGCACCCACCAACGGCCCGATCCCTGACGCCATCAACCCCAGCAACCCCTGCGCCTGCCCCCTCATCCCCGCCTCCACCCTCCTGTCCAAATACACCTGCGCCGTCACAAAATAAATCGTGTAACAAACCCCATGCAACGCCACCCCGGCAAAATGCCACCCGATCACTCCGCTGAACCCCGCATACCCGCTCATCGCAAACCGCAGAACCGATAAACCCAATCCCCACATCAACAAGGTCTTCAACCGATACCTCACCATCAAAAAACCCAAAAATACCATCGCCAGCACCTCGCTCCACTGCGCCACAGATGTCGATGCCGTTGGCCTGTCATCCCCCAGCGCACGAAACATCTCCGGCACATACATGTAAAACGCAATCAGCGGCACCGAAAACAACCCGGTCACCCCAAACATCACCGCATGATTCCGATTTCGAAAAAGCCCGAACCCTCCCAAACCCAGCGCACTCTTCCACGACCTCCCCGTCCCCAGCGGCGGCGTGTTCGGCAACCAGAACGATAGTATCCCCGCCACCACCCGCGCACCACCCGCAAAATATCCCACATGCGGAGAAGTATCCATTCGCATCACATAACTTGTTAGATACCCCGCACCCATCCACCCGAACGTCGCCCCCAACCTCACCAGAGGATACTCCTTCTCCCCCTTAGCCAAATGCGTCAAACTCACCGTCGCCAACAACCCCCAGCTCGGCCCCGATGCCAACGCATACACCGCAATCCCGCTCATGAACCAAATCGCTCCATACCCATTCTCCAATCCAAGAAACGCCACCACAATCGCCACCGCCGCCACCAACGAACTCCACCCCATCAACTTCTGAGCCGATAACTTCTCATCCGCCAACCCACCCCCGATCAAAGGCGCAAACAACGAACAAATCGGCGGCACTGCAAACGCCCACGCCACCCAACCCTCATGCCCCTCCGCCTTCAACACGTTCGTCAAAGTCGGCACCCAGAACCCCGGAGCCATCCCATGAAAAAAGAAAACAACCCACAACCGGCTGAAAACCCACTTCCCTTGCTCCTTCGCTTCCACAGCCCCCCCGCTATCTCCATTCCCCTTCCTTGAAAAGCCCCATCTTCCCAAAATCAAAAATCAAAAATCATCAATCATCAATCATCAATCCGACCTTCCGACCTTCCGACTTAAAATTTGCCCGCAACAACCCAATAACAAATAGCCAATAACTCCAAACCCGATTCTACCACTCACGTATCCTCTTCTCCAATCCCCTCTCCACACCACCATCCCGCGTCTCCCCCTCATACCTGACCCCATAATGATACTTCACCAACTCCTCCGCAAACTCCGGCACCTCCCCCATCTTCCTCAAATCCTCCCTCATCGTCCTCCCAACAACACCGCGCCCTCTCCTTCTCAACGCACCCTTCCACGCCCCGAAATATCCCCCCGATTCCTTCTCCTCATATCCAATCCCGCTTCCAATCCCCACACTCATCCGCCTCTTCCTCATCAAAACCAACACCGCCGCAACGAACGCACAAGCTCCCGCAACCACCAACACCACATAACCACCCCTCCACTCCTCAGCCATTACCACCACCTCCTCCTCCGCATACACATCCGCAATCTCCGGCTCCTGCTCCATACCCTTCACTTCCTGCTCCTGTCTAACCGTCCCGAAAGCAGACGATGGCGTAGGCTCCATCATCACCCAACCTCGCCCCGGAACCATCACCTCCACCCACGCATGTGCATCCCTCGCACGAAACACATACATCTTCGTACTCACCAAATACTGCCCGCTCGTCCAACCATAAGCCACCCGCGACTCCACTCCCAGTTCCCGCGCCATCAATGCCCCCGCCGTCGCAAAAAACTCACAATGCCCCTTCTTCTCCCCATACAAAAAATTATCCAGCGGCTCCATATCCTTCGGATTCTCAACCACCAAGGAATACTCATAGCCCTCCTTCAAATGCTTCTCAATCCTCTGCAACCTCTCCACCACTCCACCCTCGCCCGCCACCTTCAACGCTAACTCCCGCATCCTCTCATCATCTCCTGCCACAACCTCCACCGCCCAATCCACTCCCTCCACATCCTTCAAACGAATCGGCAGCGAACTCGCATAATACCGATACCCCCTCTCACTCCCCAACTCCGGAAGCACCTCCCTCCCATCCCCCACTCTCCGCAACACCGGCAACCTCACAGCCCTCACACCCTGCAAGGCTGTTAGAAAATTCCGCCCTCCCGCATCCTTCCCATGAAACACCTCATGCGCCACCTCCCCCTCCTGCGCACTCCCATACCGTATCCACCCCTCCTCATCCGCCTCCAATACCCGCTCGTCCTCAGCCATCGAACGCCACACCCCATCCTCATACCGATCCAGCGCAAACGCCCTCACATACAACTGCTCCTTCTCCAAACGCTTCCCATCCTCCTCCCTCAAAAACCGAACAAACACCTCCGGCCTCGCTCCAAGCTTCAAATTCGCACGCCTCGGCAAGGTCCGCTCATCCTCACCATCCCACAACCAATTCCCTGAAACCTCATCCTCACCCTCGCCCTCCACCACCTCATCCGTCTCCACCTCCTCCCCCCACTCCGGCCAAAACTTCTCTTCCATCATACCCGCCACACGCTCCAACGGCTCCGGCGTCGCACTCAACACCCATAAAAAAACACACTCCAACGCCAACAACCCCATACCCATCCACCCATAATCCATCCACCCGGGCTTCCTTCCGCCCTTTGCCAAAACCTCACCCTCCTCCTTCTTCACTCTCCCCGTCCACAAAACCAACCCTCCTAACAAAATCAACAAAGCCAGACATCCTCTCAACAACCCCGGCACCTCCGCCGGCCAACCGCGCAGCAACAAATACGCAAATCCCCCCGAACCCATCAAAACAATCAACCGCAAAATCATTTCACCCCTCCCCTCTCATATCGGAAACTACGCGCCCTCACCGCCTCATGCTTCACCACATCCACAATCACAGGTTCCAGAACCATACGCGGCACATGCGCTCTCCACGTCTCCGCCGGCATATCCGAAATCACCACCAAACACTCTCCATCACCCACACCTCCCAACACACCTCTCAAATCATGAGCCTCCGTCCACCCCGCACGCTTCGCCAACATCAGCTCTTCCCGCACCCGCGCCACCTGCCTCCTGTTCACCACCTCCACCGACTCCCATTCACGGAAATCAGCCACAAACCTCACCTCCACACCCATCCCCTGCAAATACCCCAAAACCCCACTCAACAAAGACAACGCCCTCTCAAACCGATCCGGCCGAATCATCTTCTTATCCCCTCCCAAAGAATGAAACACCACCACACAAACATCCACCTGCGAGCCCGGCGGCTCATACTCTCTCACAACCAACCTGCCATCAGCCTGCCCGCTCCTCATGCTCGCTGCCCAGGCAACCTTCTTCACCCCATCCCCCACACGCCACTCCCTCAAACCCTTCCACTCCCCCATCCCTCCATACTGCCGCGTCCCCCCAAACGGCATCCCATCTAACAAAAATCCACTCACCCGCAACTCATTCGGAACCCGATTCGCAGGCAACACTCCCACCTCCGACTTCACACCCAGCTCCCTCCGGAATCCCAGCAAACCCAAAGGAAAAGAAGACCTCACCCATCCCTCTTGCTCCTTCCTCAAACCCCGATCCTTCAATCTCACCCGCTCCACCGCCGTCGCCACACCACCCGCCGGAATCCAGCCCACACTTCCCACAACATCCCTCTCACCCATCAACCTGATACCAAACTCCACACGAAACCCATCCAGCAACCCTCGCCGGTTCCACAACTCCACCTTCGCATCAAAACCCTTCCCAGCCTGCACCCTCCTCAACCCTCGATACCCCAGCTCCAAACCCGCCACATTCCTCCGCCCCAACCACCTCACCCAAACCAATAAA
The DNA here is from genome assembly GCA_041737575.1 of Akkermansiaceae bacterium. Taxonomy (GTDB): domain Bacteria; phylum Verrucomicrobiota; class Verrucomicrobiia; order Verrucomicrobiales; family Akkermansiaceae; genus Luteolibacter. The sequence goes on along the minus strand of JBGSRM010000127.1, from coordinate 14,835 downwards.
ATCCCCGCCGACAAACCCATCGCCGCCATCACCCCGTCCACCCGCAACATCCCCACTACAAACAACCCAACACCCAAACCCACAAACACAAATCCACGCGCCGTCCACTCCACACGCACACGCCCCACCCCACCCTTACCGGGCAAACTTGGACTTACGTTTTCCCTCATCACCTTCAACCCGGCCCTCGATTTGAATCTCCTTCGCATCCGCCCACAACTCCTCCAACCCATAAAAATCACGCAACTCCTCATGCATCACATGCACCATCACATCAATGTAATCCAGAACCACCCACCTCGATTCCAAATTCCCCTCCGCAAACACCGCCTTCACCCCATGCTCCCTCTCCACATCCCCCGCCACATCACGAATGATAGCCCGCAAATGCGGCAACGATGTCCCCGAACACACCAACATGAAATCCGTCAAACTCGACACACCCCGCATGTCCCACAACCGCACATTCTCAGCCTGAACCTCCTCAGCCGCCCTAACACACGCTCTCGCTAATTCTTCTCCTACAATCGCCATATTTTTTCTCTAGAACAAATACCTTACCTCCCACCCCACAAAACTCAAAACCCAAAATGAAAAAATCCACCACCCCAGCCAATCATTGCCACATTCCTTTCATCCTAATTCCGCAGATGGCACTGCGGACTTTAGCATTTAAGATTATCACAGAAGGCAACGAAGAGAACGAAGGATGTTTCAACTCCTCATTCGCAGCTATCTCGCAAATGAATCATCGAAGCAAAGCCAAGCCGCACGCGAAGTCCCTTCGTTGACTTCGTTACCTTCTGTAAAAAAATCTGGATTCATCAGACCATAAATTCCTCTCCCTACCAAAGGTCAGCACGAATACACCGATTGCCAAAAGTCTGTGCGTAAAAAATATCACCTCTGTGCACTCCGTGTTCTCCGTGGTCAAAAAATTCAAGGTTCAATAAACGAACGAACTTTGGGCAAAAGCTTTATACCATAAACATCCATCCTCTTTGCGTTCTTTGCGTTCCTTTGCGGCTAAACCTCTGCTTCCTCTTGCTCTTCCTCTTGCTTCCTCTGGTCTCTGGCCCTGGCCTCTAAATTCTAGATCAAAACCCCATCAAAGAAACCAACTCCTGATCACTAAACCGATCCAGATGATCAGCCGCCGCAACCAACATCTCCACCTCCGCCGCCTCCTCAATCTCAACCCAACTCTCCTCCACACCATTCGACACAATCGCCGGCGCTTCCACTCCAGTATCATCACTCTTCCCATTCATCAAAAAACCTACCCCCAAAATCAAACAAGCCGCCAGCCCAGCCAACGGCGAATATTGCAACACCTTCGGCCACCACGAATCCCCCTGCGGCAACAACTTCACAGCCCTCACCGTATCATCCACAAACCGACCACTAGCACGCTCCCTCTCAGACTTGCCAAGCAAATCCCACAACTCATCCCCCTCGTTCCAGTCATTCTTATCCTTCACAACTTTCATCTTACACATACCAAAACCCCACTCCACCCCAAAAGTTCCAAAAATATTCTATATCTCTCCATCCCTCCATCCCTCTCTCCAAATCAAAAATCAAAAATCGTCAATCGTCATTCATCCATCAATCCCTCCATCCCTCTTCCTCCCCGCTCAAAGCTCTACGCTCTAAGCTATTTCCCCCTCCGATCCCCCCACAACCTCACATGCAACCGATCCGAAAACCGACACCCTATCTCCTTACAAACCTCCGCCAACCACCCCGCCACCTCATCCAGCTCCTCCACACTCCTCCCCTCCGGCATCAAAATCACCCGACTCATCTCAATCCCAACCTCATCCAACAACTCACGAACCTCATCCACATCATCCCTCCCCTTCACCACAAACTTAAACCACGCCTTACCCGAACCAGCCAAGCCCCGCAACACCTCCACCTTCCTCCGCAAAACCCCATCGACCCCACTATTCGCCAACTTCGGCGACACATTCAACTGATCCAACTCCCCCATCAACTCCGCCCCCGGCATCCTCGTCCCATTCGTCTCCATCTCAAAAAACCAAGTCTCCCCATCCCCGCGCAACTCCCTAATCAAAGCCAACAACTCCTCCTCCTGTAACAAAGGCTCCCCACCCGTCAACACCACCCTCCTACATCCGAAACCCCTCACAACCTCCGCCACATCCCTCACCCCCATCTCCATCAACACATCTTCCTTCCTGTGCTTCCGATACCCCTCCACCTCATCCTTCTCATGCCGCCAACCCGTCCCCTCGAAATTCCACGTGTGATCCGTATCACACCACACACAATGCAAATTGCATAACGACAACCTCACAAAAACCGCAGGAACCCCCACCGACACACCTTCCCCCTGCAGCGTGTGAAAAATCTCAGCCCCTTCTCCCAACCGCGCCAACTTCATAAAACAAAACTCACACACCTCCCCCCATCCGAAAAGCCCTTTCCAACAAGGCAGGGACTTTTATCCCTAAAAGTCCATATCTAACGGCACAATCCATTCAAACGCCCCCTTCTACCAGGGAACGCCGAAAGACAGGATTTTAGGTCAGACCGTTCCTCAAAAGTCTGTGCGTGTAAACACATCCGACCCCACCAGCGGGTCGAAAAACGCTCGGAAAAAACCCATTCTTCCCTTATATCTTCTAACAAATAACCAATATTTGCCTCCGGCTTCCTTCAGCCGAAACCTCGCGTTGCCAACCTTGCCTTCCGCTAGCGGTTCTCTCTGCCGAGCCTGCAAGGGACTTTAACCCCCAAGTCATTGCGCCCTGCCGGGCGCACACACAAAAGCCGCCGGATCTCTCCGACGGCTTTCCAAATTATATTGAATCAAAAGATTAGGCGAGTGTGCCCTCTTCCTTCTTCTCTTCTTCGTGCTTCTTGCACTTCTCACATTTTTCACCGTCCTTGCAGTCTTTGCACTTTTCGCATTTTCCGCAATGAGCGAGCAAAGTGGACTCTTCTTCGGCCTCTTCTTTGTCACACTTCTCTTTGCACTTGGAACCACCGGCTAGCAATGTGCCTTCTTCCTTTGACTCTTCTTTCTTCTCTTCCTCGTGCTTCTTGCACTTCTCGCACTTCTCGCCGTCTTTGCAATCCTTGCACTTCTCACATTTTCCACAATGGGCAACAGGGTCGCCGACATTCGCGGAATCAGATACGGAGGCTTTCTCACCCGCAAAAGCAAGCGGAGCCGCGATAATGGCAGCGCAGAGCGCTGATAGTAGTAGTTTCATAGTTTTTTCTTGGTTGATACAGTGTGCGGGGATGTTCCCCAAAGGAACGTTACCCTCATGTAAGAGCCAAACCAAACTTATTTATTCAAATCATTCCCAAAGAACTTCTCACCCAAACTGGATCCTTACAAATCCCCGGCCAACGCTCCCCGGATTATCTGCGAAAGATGAGGATTCAACAACAGCGCCATCCGAAGCTGTGATGGATGAAGCATCCTTGCCTGCGCCGCTACGTCTAGCCTGTGCTCTGCCAACTTCTGGTCAGGCGTCAATGGGAACGCATCTGAAATATCGAGAATCCCTCCCTTAATCGTTCCATGCATTTGACACACCAAATCAAAAGCCGATGGCGGCGGATACCTCTCGCTTTCCCCAGTCACAGGGTCCTGCATCGTCAGTGAAAAATATTCGAGCCACGCGAATTCGTATCCCTCCATATCTGCGACATCGAGTCTTTTCACCTGCTTCTCCTCCCACAATTTTTTCGTAGTGAGCTTCATCTGATCTTCGTTCAGATCGATCAATTTCCAAGGAGCCATCTTCGCCGATCTATACACATGTTGAGCCTCAAAAGACATCTCAATGAAAATTCCTGAACTCTTCCCAACATCCTTCCCTTTTTGATAACTATCGATTCTTTGATCAAGCGCATCACGCAAGGATACTCGAAGCTGAAGCCTCTGCTCCGAATCAAGCGTCAATCCATCCACCACCGCTTGATAATACCAATCGTTCAACTTCTCTGCATATTGACGGGACTCTTCAACATCTCCCGAAGTCGGCATGAATCCCATCGCTTCAAATTCATCAATCAATCTAACAACCTCCTTTCCCGTCATGCCCCGCCTTGCACGCTCAACATAATTCCCAATCGGATCGCCTTCTCCCCTTGCCTTCTTGGAAAACACATCCCGATCCCTAGGATGCTTCGTTGGCATACCCTCCACCTGTTCACCCCTCGAAGACACCTCATCACCACTAAAAATTCGCACCGTTTGCCATCCATATAAAGCCGCATTCAAACACACAACCACCCACAGTAAAAACCTCCAGCGCCGAAGGTCAGCCCCCACATCTCTAGTTTTCCCAAACACGACACTTATCACAGCAAAGAAAAAACTTATAAGCGAATCTCAAAATCCACCATCAAGGATTTCTTTCTTTCGTGTAATTCGTGCCTTTCGTGGTTCCTGAAAAATCAGCGACATTACTCGGCTAAAATCACTCCACATCCGTCCGGAAAGGCGATGCCGGCAAGCCCTCCTTATTGAACAAATTCACATTCGGAACATTCTCCCACCCATACCTCACCGCCACCGGCTTGCTGACACCCTCCGCAATCACCATCACCTTGTCCCCCACAATCTCCGCCGTCGCTGGCACGAAATTCTTGTCCTCACCGGCAATCGTAAAACCTCTCAACTCGCCACCCTTTGCTTCCAATCCGCCACCTACATGCTCAAAGGAAACAATCGCCTTGTCACCCTTGAAACTGAACCCGTTCATCAACGGCCCCGAATAAACAATCTTCTCTCCATACACCAATGCCCGCGCAGCCAAAGCCAAACGCTCTCCCACCGGACGCTTCTGCTTCGGATGAATATCTTCCGCATTCCCCACATCCGTCGTCACCACCATCGCCACATTCTTTGTCTTCCCGAGCGTCAACAACTGCGCCTCACGAATCTCCGGCGGCTGCCCCTTGAAAGGCGCGATCTGAACATACAAAAACGGAAAATCCCCCTGCTTCCACTTCCCTCGCCAATCCGCAATCATCGCCGGAAACAAGGTCTGATACTCCTTCGACTTCTGAGCATTCGACTCCCCCTGATACCAAATCACACCCCGCATCCGATACGGAATCACCGGAGCCAACATCCCATTATACAAAACCGATGCCTGACCAGACCCCAAAGGCTTCTCAGGCGGAACTACCGCAAATTTCTCCGCCGCTTCCTTCGCCTGCTTAGCATATCCGGCAAGCTCCGCATGACCCTCAAAACCCTCAACACTCGTCCACGCCTGCGCCGGTGTCCCACCCCACGACGTATGAACCACACCCACCGGCATTTTGATCTTCTCATGCAACGCCCTCGCAAAATGATAACCCACCGCAGAAAATTCACCCACGGTCTCAGGTGAACAAACAATCCAACTCCCCACCGCCTCCGTCAACGGAACCGCGGACGTAGTCCGGCGCACCGTAAACATCCTAATCTCCGGATACTTCGCTTTCGCAACCTGCTCCGGCGTCTCATCCGTCTGCTTCAGCTTCCACTCCATGTTCGACTGACCCGATGCAACCCAAACCTCTCCCACCAATACATTCTTCACCTCAATCGTATTGCTTCCGGAAATCGTCATCTCATGCGGCCCTCCCGCCTTCATCGCCGCCAGTTCCACCTTCCACTTCCCACCCACCGCCGTTGCCGAAACCGTCTGCCCCGCAATTTTCACACTCACCTTCTCGCCCTCATCCGCCGTCCCCCAAACAGGAACGGTCTGCCCCTGCTGCAATACAGCACCATCCGTAAACAACGGATGCGGCTTCACCTCGGCACTCAAAAACCCAGCGGAAACTCCCGCCAGCAAACAAACCTTAATTCCTAATTCCATATTCATATGCTTCAACGTAAATCATCTACGCCCCCCAGGAAGCCAAATTTACAAAATGATCAATCAATCATCCGAAGCATTATTTTGATACCCAAAACCCCACCATTCCGATAATACCTAGTTGCAACAGGTTGAAACACGTTTCCCTTATCTAATCAAATCTCTAAATCATTCCATGCGAGACTCTATCCTCGAACTCCTCCGCACCAACACGGACTCCCCACTTTCCAAATCACAAATCGCAAAACGCCTCGACATCCCCGGTCCTCGCAAAGGCGAACTCGGACGAGTCCTTGCTGATCTCGAAACGGAAAAAATCATCTTCTGCGGGAAAAATAATCTCTACTCCCTCAAGAAATTCGAAGGACAACCTCCATCACCTTCCAAATCAACTCCTCCCCCGAAAAATTCACTAACCGGCTCCATAAAATTCCTCCCCAACGGCCACGCCTTCTTCTACCCCATCATCGGCACCCCGGAAAACGAAGCCTCAGGCATCGACTTCACCGTCCACTCCCGCATCTTCATCCCCCGCGACAAAACAGAAACCGCCCTCGACGGCGATAGCGTCCGCATCACAACCGAAGCCCCACGCCAAAACGACCGCCAACGCGGCCCCGTCCCCGAAGACCAGGAAATGCGCGGACGCGTCATCGAAGTCATCTCCCGCCGCTCTGGCCGCGTCGTCGGCATCTATAAGAAAAAAAATAAATCCGCATGGGTCGAGACCGATGACAAAGCTCTCAACGGCCGCATCGACATCTCCGGCGACAACACCGCCGAACCCGGCCAAACCGTCGTCGTCCAACTCGAAAGCTGGAACAACCCCAACTCAGACCCGACCGGTCGTGTCATCGAAGTCCTCGGCTGGCCCGGCGATGCCGGCGTCGACATCCTCTCCACCATCGCTCGCTACGGTCTCCGCACCTCCTTCCCCGAAAATGTCCTTCGCGAGGCACAAAACGTCCCCGAACAAATCCCCTCAGACGAAATCGCTCGCCGCCACGACCACCGCGATAAACTCGTCATCACCATCGACCCCGCCGATGCCAAAGACCACGACGATGCCATCTACATCGCCAAATCAAACAACGGCGGCTGGCACCTCGAAGTCCACATCGCGGATGTCTCCCACTACATCAAACCCGGCTCCCCCATGGACAAGGAAGCCGTCGAACGCGGCAACTCCACCTACCTCGTCGACCGCGTCCTCCCCATGCTCCCCGTCGAACTCTCCAACGGCATCTGCTCCCTCAAACCCTACGTCGATCGCCTCACCAAATGCGCCATCATCGAAGTCTCCGCAGACGGCCACTTGTTGGATACTCATTTCGTCGATGCCGTCATCCACTCCCGCGCCAAACTCTCCTACGAACAAGCACAGGAAATCCTCGATGGAAAACCAGCCCCCGAAAACTCCGAGCCCGGCCTCGTCGAAGCCGTTACCGAAGCTTGGAAAATGGCGACCCTCCTCCGTAAAAACCGCTTCGCAAACGGCGCCCTCGACCTCGAAATGACCGAGATCAAAATCAAACTCGATGAAAACGGACGCGCCTGCTCCGCCCAACAAATCGTCCACACGGAATCCCACCAGCTCATCGAGGAATGCATGCTCATCGCCAACCAAGCCGTCGCCAAAATCCTCCGCGAACGTTCCAAGCCCTCCATCTTCCGCATCCATGAAGATCCGGATCCATCTCGCCTCGCCGACTACGCCCTCGTCGCCGAACAACACGGCTACCACCCCGGCGACCTCACCAACCGCGCCCACATCCAAAAACTCCTCGATGCCTCCAAAGGCACCGCGGAAGAACACTCCATCAAACTCGGCCTCCTGAAATCTCTCAAACGCGCCGCCTACGCCGCCGAACCCATCGGCCACTACGGCCTCGCAAAAACCGACTACACACACTTCACCTCCCCCATCCGCCGCTACGCCGACCTCATCGTCCACCGCTCCCTCCAGCCCTTCCTGAAAAATTCCCCCAAACACCCGGACTCCACACCCTCCCAGGCCGATCTCCGCGAAATCGCTCGCCACATCTCCGATACCGAACGCAGCTCCGCCGAAGCCGAGTCAGAGACCAAACAAATCAAACTCATCGAATACCTCGAACTCATCGCCGCCACCGACCAATCCAAAAACCTCGGCGAAGAAACCACCTTCAACGGCGTCGTCACCGATGTCCGTGCCATGGGCCTCATGGTCGAAATCCCAGAAATGAACGTCCGCGGCGTCGTCAAACGCGAAGACCTCCCCCGCAACACCAACTGGCGCTTCGAACCCCACAACATGGCTTGGACCTCCTTTGACGGACGCCGTCTCGCCCTCGGCATGAAGCTTCCCCTCCGCATCGTCGCCATCGACAAAATCAAACGCTTCGTAGATTTCTCCGTAGCCGGCCCACCCCTCACCGAAGGCGTCAAAATCCCACAAAAATCCTCCCCTTCCCCCTTCAAAAAATCCCACTCCCGGGACTCCAAAAAACCCATCCCAAAACCCGCCGCCCACTCCGGCCCCGGCAAAAAAAGCTCTCTGCCCCACAAAAAAAACAACACCTCAAAACGCCGCCGCCGCTAAATCAACCTCTCCCTCGACACCCATCTTGGCTCACCCACTGAGTGAGGAGCACACCAGATGGAATAAATTGACTTTGCGTTCTTTACGATCTTTTGCGGCCCTCCATTGCGGTTTGCAAGTTTATCGAAAACCGGCAAACACTCCAAACGAATAAGCACCGCGCACGAACGCTTGATCACTCCTTCTCATCCGCAGGCTCTTCTTCATCATCCGAATCCTCCTCTTCAGATGGATCCTCTTCATCATCCGAATCTTCCTCTTCAGCAGGTTCTTCTTTCTCATCAGACTCCTCTTCTGGGTCTGCGGCTGCTGCTTCCTTCATCTGCTTGAGACGACCCTTGATGGAATCAATTTGACCTCCCATTTCACTTTCTGGAGCAACCGCCTTTGCTTCGTCCATGATCGTCAGAGACTTGTCGAATTCACCCATCTCCGCATGAACGATTCCCTTGATGAAAAGCAACTGCTGCTTGCGCTCCCCTTCAAACTCACCCCCTTCAAGCGTCTTCTCTATCAATGCCAACGCACCTTTATGATCAGCCGCTTCACCTAGCTTCTGCAACTCGCTCTCAAATTTAGCGAACTTAATCGCCGCATCAATGCCTTTCACAAACCCGGACTTGTCCGCCGGATCAGCCTTCTTTATTGCGTCAAGCTCCGCTCCATAAAAGGACATCAGCGCAACTTCACTCAACTCAAGTGCTTTCAGGGTGCTTATCAAGGAATCCGCCTTCTCCACACCTTCCAGCCCCGCGGCCTTCTCGAAACCCTTGTCACGCTCTGTCTTGGCCTTGAGAAGCTCATCCAGGCTCGCCACATATTTTTCCGGACCTCCCGCTTCATAACCTGTCTTTGCAAAAGGACGTCCCTTCGCGTCTGTCAACAAAATCGTCGGAAAACCACTCACAGCATATTCTTCCTGCAGCTTGTCATTCTGCGCGATCGTAGCCTCCGTCATCCCTGTCTTGTCCTCCGGGAAATCAATCTCAACGAGCACAAACTTGTCCTTCACACCATTCTTGAATTCATCATGCTTGAAAACTTCCTTATCAAGTTTCACACACCATCCGCACCAGTCTGATCCGGTGAAATCGATCAACAAATCCTTGTTCTCTTTCTCTGCTTTCGCCTTCGCAGCTTCAAAGTCGGTCATCCAACTCTCATCCGCCGAAAACAACGCGGAAATTCCAATCGTGTAAGCTCCGATAAAAGACAACATTCTTTGCGACGAATTCATGATTCCTCATGATTCATTTCCCCTCGGTGCTTGTCGAATGATTTTTTGCCAATTCCGAAGGATCAATCCAGAAATTTTCCAGGATTCAATACTCCTTTTTCGTCCATGCACTCCTTCAGTCTCTTATGAACAGAAAACGCGACCTCCCCCAACGCCTTCCGTATCCACCTCTTCTTCGCCAACCCCACACCGTGCTCCCCGGTGATCACACCCCCATTCTCCAATACCCAACAAAACAACCGATCCAACGCCTCATCCGCAACTCGCCTCGTCTCCTCATCCTCATAATCCGCCACCATCAAATTCGTATGAATATTCCCATCCCCTGCATGGCCAAAACAGGCCACCGCTATCCCCGTCTCCGCCTGCAACTCCCGCGCGAACTCCACCAACTTCACCAAACTCCCCCTCGGAACCACCACATCCTCATTCAGCTTCGTCATCCCCGTATCCCTCAGCGAATACGAAAACTCACGCCTCAAACGCCAGATCTCCTCACACTCCCCATCACTCCTCGCCACCCGTATCTGCCCCGCCCCCAATGCTTCTAACAACTCCTTCAACTCCGCCAACTCCGCATCCACCGCCGCTGGCCGCCCATCCACCTCCACAATCAAATGCCCGTTCCCATCCGGAAAAACCTCCGCACCCAACCTCCCCCTTGCCGCCGCCAAGGTAAACCCATCCGTAATCTCCAAAGCCGATGGCAAATGCCCCGCTCCAAAAATCACCTGAACCGCTCGCGCCGCCGCCGCAAAATCCTCAAACATCACCGCCAACATCCCTCGCGCCTTCGGCCTCGGTATCAACCTCAACGTAACCTCCGTCACCACTCCCAACATCCCCTCAGACCCCACAAACAACCCCACCAAATCAAAACCAGTCTTATTTTTATGCACACGCCCGCCACATCGCATCACCCGCCCATCCGCCAAAACCACCTCTAAACCCAAAACATAGTTCCGCGTAACCCCATACTTCAAACACCGCGGCCCTCCCGCATTCGTCGCTACATTCCCTCCAATCGAACACTCCTTCAACGACGCCGGATCCGGCGGATAATCCCACCCCAACGCCCTCACCGCCTCCTGCAACTCCCCCGTAATCACACCCGGCTGCACCACCGCCACACCATCCTCCGTCGAAATACTTAAAATCCCCCTCATCCTCTCGGTCGTCAAAACGATCCCGCCCGCCACCGGTACACAACCACCCACATATCCCACACCCGCACCCCGCGTCGTCACCGCAACACCCTCGCGACTCGCATACTTCAAAACCTCACTCACATCCCGCGTCTCCTCCGCAAAAACAATCACATCCGGCTCACTCCTCGCAAACCACTTGTCCCCCGCCCGCGCATCCCGATCCACCACACTCATACTCACCTTTCCCTCCCCCAAAATCCCTACAAGCCCCTCGTAAATCTCAACCCGACGCTCATCAGAAATCCTGTCCATAACTAAATCAGTAATAAGGCTTCAACATCAAATAACAAATCGGCCCTGTCACCGCCACATACAACCACACCGGAAAAACCCACCTCGCCATCCTCCGATGCGCCGCAAACCGGTTCGTGAATCCTGAAATGAAAGTCAGCAGAATCCCCGGCAGACTCACACCCGCCAAAACAATATGTGTAATCAGCAGGAAAAAATAAACAACCCGCATGAAGCCATCACCCCCATACCTCGTCTCCACAGTCGTGAAATGATACGCCACATAACATAGCAAAAACATGACCGATAACGCCATCGCCACGAAAATAAATCCCCTGTGCAGCGCGATCCTTCCCGCCTTCACCGCTAGCACCGCACCCACCACCGCCACCGCCACCAAGCTATTCAAAACCGCATGAATCGGCGGTAAAAACGACATCGACCACCCCTCCGGCAACGGAATCTTATACGGCGAACGCATCATCACCACCAACACCAGAACAACCCCCGTCAACACCCACGTCACCACCCTCAACTTCCCATACAACACCTCATCCGCCTCACGCTTCAACCACTCGCTTCTCTCAACACTCATATCTATTTCTTCTCTAGCTCCATCTCAATCCGCGCAACCATCTCCGCCTTCAGCCTGTCATACAAACCGGGATTCCGCTTCTCCGCATCCTCACTCTTCGCATCATACAACGGCCACTTGCCCACCACCTGGAAATCCTTGTCCACCAACATCAAACCCATGTCATGTTGGAACCGCCCGTTCGCCTCGATGTCCGCCGCATCACTCCTCTCCCGTATCCCGAAAAATTTCAAGGTCTTCTCCAAATACTCATGCGTCGCCTTCTCCTCCCCCGCATTCAAAAACCACCACCGGCTCACATCCGCACCCAACGCCTCCGCATACGTCTTCAACTTCTCCACATCATCCTCCACCGGATCCACCGTCACACACACAATATGAAAATCGGGCTCATCCTTGAACCGATCATACAACGCCCTCAACTCCGCTCCATTCCGCGCCGCACATTGCGGACATACCGCGAAAAACTCCGCCACCACCCACACCTTCCCCCGCAAATCCGACAACCTCACCTCGTCCCCGGCCTGATTCTTCGCCACCAAATCCTTCTCAATCACATACCACTCCTCCTTCTTCTCCTTGCCCACCTTCATGAAATCCTCCGCCTGCGCGCTCCTCGCTCGGATATTCGGCAGAACATAAAAATTCACCAAAGCCAAGATACCCGCACAGATCAAAAAAACTCCCGAGTAAAACCAAATCAATGTCGTCTTCTTATCCATCACTTTCCTTTCTCTCCTGACTCTTCTAACAAAACTTCCACGGTCTTGATCAACAACCTCTCCATCTCCTCCACATTCGTAAACTCCGTCCCCGTCTTGATCCCATCCCGATCCCACGCCGCCGCCTGCTGAAAATCAAAACCCGTAACATACGGCGCTCCTCCCCGCTCCTGCGGCACCACCGCCCTCCTCACATGCCGCTCCTTGTCGATCAAAACCAACGAACCGTCATACTTCCACTTCCCGTCCTTCTCATACGGCAGCAAATTCGCCTTGAACTCATTCTTGATAAACTTGTGCAAGGTCTCCTGCTCGTTCGTCCCCACCGTCCACTTCGGCAACTCCGCACCCAGCTTCCCCGCCAAATTCTTCAACTCCCCATCCACCTCATCCTTCCCCCCCGCATCCAACATCAAGGTCACCAACTCAAAATCATCTCTCTCCTTATACCTCTCCGCCAACCTCCTCATCACTCCCGTCGTCAGCTCGTCCACATCCACCCTCGGCACACTCTGCACCACCAAAACCTTCCCCTTCATCCACTTCAACTCCGCCAACTCCCCATCCTGCCTCTTGAATAACAAATCCTTCCTATCACTGATCTGCGTCACATAACTCGGCCTCGTATCCTTCGCCGCCTCCCGCGCCATCTTCTGATACGCCATCAAAATCAAACTCCCCCCCACCACCATCACCACCACCAATATCCAGGCAGTCCTCCGCAACACTTTCGGATCCACATTCACTGGCTCTAAATCATTCGCTCGCATCAACCCCAGCAACCTATCCACCCTCTCCCACTTGGCAAGACCTCCACACGCGTTTTTCTACCTAATCTTCGCGTACCAGGTGCATTGCTTGGTTTCATCTTCAAAATTCACGATGAACATGTATTCTACCATTGAACCACTGATTACATGCCTGCACTCCGTGCTCTGTGGTTGAAAATTTCATGGTTCTATAAACGAACAAACTTTTGGCAATAGCAATAGCTGACCCGTCTTGTAAATAAAATACCCCACCTCGTATGACGGGGTGGGGTATCTCTTCAAGAAACACAAAGGTGTCTACCATCGAATCAGTTACGGCGGCGGCGAAGGAGAAGCAGGAGACCAATGCTTCCGAGCAGCGCGGATTGAGGCTCTGGAATGCTGCTGTAGGAGAGGATTACATCCTGTCCGCTTTGTGTGAGAGCGAAGGATCCACCCGTCGTGCTGAAGGGGTTGCCGCCGCTGTCTAGCCAGTTGATGGTGTTCAGGCTGAGATTGCCGAAATTCGAGGTCGTGCCGGCGACATCATAAACCAACCAACTCTGGTCGGTATCCCAGAAGGTGGCCGCCCAGAGGACATTGCTACCGGCTCCGTTGAAGGCCAGGTTGATCGTGGTCAGGTCGGTGAAATCAAGGTTTACGCCCACGATGACCTGGTCGAAGATGGCATTGGGATTGGCCAGGTTGGTGCTGGTGTTTCCCGTGAGTTCCCAGTTGACGGTGGGATCGGGCGTGCCGCCGTCCACATAGGAAAGGTTGCTTGCGAAGGTCTGGATGCCGGGGGAGTTGCCGGGGTTGTGGGTGCCGGAGATGGTGGTATTTCCACCAACCGTGCCGCTGCCCCCGAGCGTGGCACCTGAGGCAACGGTGACGAGACTGGTGGAGGAGGTGCTGCCGTTGATGAGAAGGGTGCCCGCATTGACGTTGGTGGCGCCGGTGTAAGTGTTGGTGCCGGAGAGTATCTGGGTGCCAAGGCCGGTCTTGGTGAGGGTCGAGTTGCCGTTCAGCCCGCCGCTGGCACCTGCGCCGAAACCACCAATGGCTCCCGAGTAGGTGTGGGTCTGACCCGTCCCTACATTGAGTGTGAAACCGGTGACGGCGGATGCCGCCAACAACTGCTCATTGTTGCTGGCTGAGTTCGTGAATGCCGAAATCAGATTTCTGCTGCCGATGAGACCGCCGAAGGTCGGGCTGGGAGTAGCGGAACTACCGTTGGTCCTATTTGCGAGACGCCCGTCCGAAAGCGCGAATGAGCCGCCCGCTGAACCGAGATCGAGCGCACTGTTTTGGAGTGCGAGGTTATTCCCCAGAACAAGCTTGGAATTGGAGTTGATGACGGTATTGCCGGTGAAATCGTTCGCTGCGGCAAGTTCGACACGAGTCCCCGATGTCGTCTGCCCGATCGTCAGCGAGTTGGCCCCGGTGATTTTGTTCGTGCCCACGATGCCGAGCAAACCGTTGCTGCCGCGAGCGCCGAGTTTATAGCCATTGCTGCCGGGGGTGATGGTTCCGCTGATTTCCGCCTTGCTGCCAATGCTCGCCCAATTGCCGAGGAATGCATTGGGCAGGTTGGCTCCGGTGCTGCTGCTGAAGTCGAAGTTTTGGCTGGTGGTGGCGGTCATCACACCGA
>JBGSRM010000120.1:0-11534 GCA_041737575.1 Akkermansiaceae bacterium | reverse complement strand
GCTTTTTATTTGATGGATCGAGGCTATATGGACTTCAAACGCCTGGCTCTCATCGCAAGGGCAGGCGCGTTTTTCGTAACGCGTGCCAAGGCCAATCTGAAATTCACACGCCACTACTCTCTCTCGATAGATCGTCTGGCTGGCTTACGCAGCGATCATGTTGGAAAACCAACCAATCAAAAGTCCCGCCATGACTTTCCAATGTTATTGAGAAAGGTGAGATACTACGATGCGGAAGCCTGCAAAGAATTCGTCTTTCTAACAAACAATCTCGAAATCCCAGCACTCACCGTAGCCATGCTTTATAAGTTGCGCTGGAGGATTGAACTGTTCTTCCGGTGGATCAAAGGACACCTGCGTATCAAGCACTACTACGGCACAAGTCCAAACGCAGTAAAGACGCAGATCTGGATCGCTGTGTGCACTTACTTGATGATCGCCATCCTACACAAGCAACTGAAACTACCCGGCAAACTCCACAGAACTTTGCAGATTTTAAGCGTCCATCCCTTCGAGAAAACCCTTATAAATCAATTACTTTCAGAATCCGACCACAGGAGTTTCAATGACTCGGATCCTAACCAATTGATTTTGTTATAGTTACAAACCGGACACCCGTGGTTGACTCTATTTACAATTCCACGAGGGCTCCACTAATCAATCGAGAATCGAGTCCAAAGGAATGATTAGCTCCCGAGTTCCACTCAACCTCTGATCCGGTTCGTCCGGACTAACTTGAATCATTGAACCACCAAGTGGATTCGATCTCGTATTTACCCCATTCTCCTTGGCGTGCTTGGCGAACTTGGCGGTGAACATTCTAATTTACCCGCCCATTCCACACCTAGACATCGTGTTCTGACACATACTGCCATCTGGCAAACGCACTACCATCCACCCCCAAACACCCACCCTACCCCGCAAACCCCAACGCCCGCTGCTTCATCTGTGTCGCCATCAAATTCAACGCATTCGCCCTCGTCGGCGCCAAATGCTCCTTCAAACCCGTCTTCTCAATAAATCCCATATCCGCAGTTAAAATATCATCCGGCTTCTCCCCATTCAAAACCTCAATAAACAACGCAATCATCCCCTTCGTAATCAACGAATCCGAATCCGCATAATAAAACACCTTACCTCCCTCCAACTTCGCATCCAACCACACCTGCGATTGGCACCCCTTGATCAAATGCTCCGCATCCCGCGCCTCCCCCGGCAACCCCGCCAACCTCTTCCCCATCCCGATCACATACTCATACCTCTCCGTCCAATCCTGAAAAATACTCAAATCCTCCAACAACCTCTCCTGCTTCTCTTGTATCCCGCTCATATAAATCTTCTCCCCCGCAATGGAAGCCATCACCCGCAAAACATCAAGCCCTCATCTCCCTACCTAAAGCTCACTCAACGGCCTCTTCAGGAATTCCTCATCCCGTATCTTCCTCAAATACTCCAAATACGCCCTCTGCTCCTCCAGACTCTCCCCATCCTTCACCTCCACCTTCTTCTCCCCTGCCGCCGCAACTTGCACACCTCCCGCATTCCCATACTTCTTCCACGGCCCGTGCGGCACCTGCGCATCCTCCACAAATCGCCAATGAACCTTATCCCCGGATTGGATCCCCAGGTAATCCCTCACCGCAGGCGACAAATCAATCCCCGCCGACCCGTTCTGCGTTGCCTTCGGCGGCTTGTTCCCGAAAACATACTCCCAATCATTCGTAACCCACGGCCCACAGTCCTCCCACTGCGCGTAACAACTCCTCTTGTTCACATAAATCTGAAGCCACCGCCCCTTCAAAACCGTCTTTCCCGGATTCGGTTTCATCCGCGAAAACCAAGGAATCACCCTCGACGCCTCCGGCTTATGAGTCTTCCAGTTCAAAACATCATTATACGGCAACGCGACATAAAACGGATTCAACTTGGGTTCGAAATCCTTGGCACGGAAAACCCCCGTCTTATGACAAGCAATCCGCTTCTTCACATCCGGATCATCATACCCTCCGAAATTCTTAGCCCATTCCCCATCCCACGACGACTTGGTATTCGGCGTCGGATTCCGTTTCGTCGGCAGCTCTCCACACCAGAAAATCGTCGCCGTCACATACGTCTTCCATGGATAAACAACCCTCGAAGCCGCTGGCACCGGCCGCACCGGTGCTATCGAATTCTTACCCGTCGGAATTACCACCCGTGGAGTATTATCACCCTGCCCGTTCACGGAAGAAACCATCACACACAACCCGCAAAACAAGACTCGCAACCCACCAAAAAAATCGGATATTCCTCTAGGATCTTGCATCTTCAAGACGTTCAATTACCCAATACTTTCTCGCACATCAAGCCAAAGAATGGCAGCTTTCACCCCATCACCACATCCCATGCTCAAATACATACTCCCCACCCTCCTCCTCTCCTCCTCCATCCTCTGCGCTCAAGAACTGAGAACATGGAAAAACACCGATGGCACCGACAGCTTCACCGCCACCTTCATCAGTCAAAAAGACTCCTCCGTCACCCTCCGCCAATCAAACGGTAAACTCATCACCTTCGACATCTCGAAACTCCACGAAGACGACCGCAAATGGCTCAACTCCAAACTCGCGGAAGATAAACCGGATACCCCGGCAGAAACCCCTGAACCAAACACCGTCTTCGACACACTCAAATTCGGCGATACCCGCAGCGTCGTAACCCAAAAACTCCAGGAAAGCAAAATCGTCTCCAGCGAAATCAAAAGCACCTTCTTCGCACGCACCGGACTCAACGGCATCTTCCACACAAAACACAAAATCGGCGGACTCCACTGCTACCTGTTCTTCGATTGGGACGAAAACGACCAACTCAAGGAAATCACCCTACAGACAGAAAGCAAAGAAACCGCCGAATACAACACAGTCCTCAAACCCTGCTGGACCGAACTCATCGAACTCATAGGCCCCATCCACGGCAAACCCCTCCAACACATGGAAATCATCAGCCCTTCCAAACTCCAGGACGGCCAAATGATGGCCACCCACCTCTGGCGAATGGATCAAGGCGGAACCGTCATGCTCGGCACCTCCCGCGTCGGCGATGGCTACCAAGTCAACGTCCGCTTCACCAAAGAAAAAATAGAACCCATCATCGTCCCCTAACAGAAAGGAGGGGCGGATCAGAATCCGCCCTCTTTTGCCCATGAAGTGACGATGCGAAGAGCGGAGTACCCAGAATCGGCTCTACATAAGCATCGCCGGTTTCCTCTCAGCCTTCCCCCCTACTCCCCCGCCAACCCCACCGACTGATTCACCAGCTCCAAAAAGTCATAACGATCCGCTACCATATTCTCCGCAGCCGCCTCCCGCGCCAAACCCAACACCACATCGTCATCTATATACTGGCTCTCCTCATTCCTCAGCCACATCCCATAAGCACCAATCAAGGTCGCAAACTTCGCATCAGCGGATGATTCCGTCTCTTCATTCCGGGCCAACCGAATCTTCGGAGCATCCACCCCATCCACACTCCATTCCAAGCTGCCGAGATCACCACTCATCCCATCTACAATCATAGCCATAAAAACACCCTCCCCTTTCGCAAATTCGATCTCTACAGCTCCCTCGCTCGCACCCTTCACTCCTAACATCTTGATCCCCGCAACTTCCCCGGAACCGCTAACAGAACGCAGCGAAATCCGGCTATTCCCCGCCTCGGCACCCTTCAAACTAACAAAAACAAGATTCGACGAAGGCTTCCACGAACAAGCCACAACCTCCACCCCCATCGAACAACCCTTCGATAGTGCCACCACTTCCTTCGCATTCAAAGGAAACGCCTTCAGCAATTCCTTCACGTCCACCTCATCAGCCAATGGCATCCTTCTCTCGCTACGAACGGCCTTGGAAATCTTCCCAAGACTCCCACCCTCCGTCTCCATACCCAACAAACTCTCGCCCTTGCCTTCTTCCGACTCGTCTTTTCCATTCCCTCCATTCGCCACCGTTTTCGACCCACCCGCTTCTCCGGAATTACCCACCAAAGTCATCACAAAAATTCCCATCCCCACAACCGCCGCCGCAGCAAACGGCCAGAAATAAACAACCTTCGCCCGCTTCCTCGAAGCCAACGGAATCACCTTCCCACCCCTCGCCACCTCGCGCGCCTCACGCATGATCGCCGCCTTGTGTCTCGGCAACAACTTGTCCGATGCTCCACCCACCACCTGACTCAACTCCACCTGAAATTTCTCCATCTCCTCCACCGCCAAACGCAAGGCCGTATCGGAAGCAACTGCATACCCGATCTCCGCCACCTCGGCCGCAGGCAATTCCCCCAGCACATAGCTCGTCAGTTTCTCTTCGTCGTATTGACCCTTCATATTATGAATTCACTTGGTTTGGTAAAATCTCACGCAGCCGCTTCAGCCCCGCGTGTATCAAAAACCCGATATTTCCCTGCTTCAATCCAGTCACTCGCTCGATCTCGTCGTAACTCAATCCCTGTTGAAACTTTAACAAAATGACCTCCTTCTGATTCTTTGTAAGTCGATCCATATACCGCATGACCTCCACATACCTGTCATCCTTGACAGACTGATCATCCGGCGAAGTCTCATGCCCCTCGAACTTCTCCCACCGCACCTCATCAATCCGCTCAATCTTCTTGTCCTTCCTGAGAACATCCAAACACCGGTTCCGACAAACCGTGAACAACCACGACTTGAGCGAATCCCGAACCTTCTCAGGATCCTGCCGGCACAACCGCACAAACGTGTCCTGAACCACATCCCTCGCCCGATCAAGATCGTGCAAATATGTTTTAGCGTAGCCGATAAGAGGTGATTCATAGTCTGAAACCGCTTGCTCGATAAAAGATTCGAAGTCTTCATGATTCATCTCGTTCTCTTGCCCGAAACCACGGTCATCCTCTGAAACGTCCTCCCGCCCCGTTTTCTTTGAAAAATGATTCCCTATCTCCTTCATCGAATAAAATACCCAATATGCTCCAACTCCAACGCCAGATCCACGTTGTTCACCATCACCTCCTCGGAAACCTCCAGCACCACCGGTGAGAAATTCAATATTCCCTGAATCCCACAACCCACCAACCGATTCGTCACCTCCTGCGCATACTCCGCAGGCACACATAAAATCGCCAGCTTCACCCCTCCTGCACTCACCACCTTCTCCAACTCGGAAACATGATGCACCGGAATTTTCATCTCCCGCGCCCGAGCCTCATCCGGCTTAGCATCAAACGCCGCAATCACCTCGAAACCCTCCTTCTGAAATCCCTGATACCGCAACAAAGCCGCACCCAGATTACCCGCTCCCACCAAAATCACCGGCTGCAACTGCTCCCTGCCCAACGCCTCCCGTATCGTCGCTATCAAACCGTCCACCGGATACCCCAAACCCCTCGTCCCGAACTGCCCGAAATACGCCAAATCCCTCCTCAACTGCGCCGGCTTTACCCCCGCCACTTTCGCCAAAGTCGTCGAACTCACGGTCTTCTGCCCCCGGTCACTCAACTTCTGCAGACACCGATGATATATCGAAATCCGGTAAATCGCCTTCTTCGGTATGTTCACCCGCTCAATCTTATCCGATTCCTCTGCCAAAGCTCACACCTTTCATAAAAATTCAGGCTGCTGCAAAAGCTCAACCACTCGTTTCAACAACACCCCGGCACCACCACCATCCACCACACGGTGGTCAAACGTAAGCATCAATTCCGCCTCCGTCGCCGGAAGAAACGCCTCCACCTCCTCACTCCAAACCGGCTTCTTCCGCCCCGCGCCGATCCCCAAAATCAACGTCTCGTTCGGCAAAGGTATCGGTGTCCCCGTCGTCAAACCAAAGGTCCCGAAATTCGTCACCGTCGCAATCCCTCCCTTCGAATCCTGCTCGGTCAACCTCCGCCGACGCGCCCGATCCACCAAATCATCATACTCCCCGATCAATTCCGTTAGATGCTTCTGATCCACATTCCGCAACGTCGGAACCACCACCCCATCCTCCACCTGCACCGCCACCCCAATATCAAACGACCTCGGATGCACCACCTTCTCACCAATCAAATACCCCGCCGTCATCGGCTGCTCCTTCAACGCCAGCGCGAACGCCCTCAACAAATACAAAGTCAACCCCGGCTTCGGCGACTGATCCCGCCGATGCGCCAAAACCCGATCCAACAACACAGGCAAACCCACCGTCGCCAACGGCCTCGTCCAGCTCCTCCTCATCGCATCCGCCACCGCCAACCTCATCGGCGATGCCGCAACACTCGGCCACGCATCCAAATAATCCAAAAACCTCTCCAAATCCTCCACCGTCACGCGTCCGCCAGCCCCCGTTCCCACCACCGCGGAAATATCCGCCTCCCGCAACCCCATGTCATTCATCCGCGCCCTCATCCTCGGCGAAATATAATGCGCTCCCATCACCCCCGTCGGCACAGGTAAACCCTTCACACTCGGTATAATGTCCGGATCCTCCTCATACGAATCCCCGTCCAACGCAAAATGCAAATTCGCCTCCACCTCGCCTCCCCCACGCTGCTCCTTCTCCTGGCTCTTCCGCTCCAAACTCTCCAAAGTCTCCACTCCTGTCCGCGCCACCTCCTCCTCACTCACCTCTAACAACCCCAACAAGGACCCCACCGAATACGAAGTCCCCTCCACCGCTCGTATCTCGGAAACAATCCCGTCGCACAAAGTCGTCACACTCATCACCGCCTTGTTCGTCTCCACCTCGATCAACTCCTGATCCGTCCTCACTCGATCACCCACTTGGATATCAAGTCTCAAAATCGTTGCCTCGGCGATCGATTCTCCGAGCTGCGGCATCATGATGGGAACGGTTGGCATGTCTTTGTTTTGCTAAAATGAAAGTAACTTACGCAGCGCCTCGCAGATCGATTCGGGCGTAGGACGATGCGCTGCCCATAAATTCGGATGATACGGCACCGGCGTATCCCTCGCGTTCAATCTCTGCGGCGGAGCATCTAACAGATGGAACCCCTCCTCACTCACCCGCGCCACCACCTCCGCCGTCACACCTCCCCACGGAAAAGCCTCACCCACCGCCAACAACCTGCCCGTCCTCGCCACAGAAGCCAATACCCCATCCACATCCAACGGCTTCACCGACCTCAAATCCACCACCTCGATCTCCCACCCATCCCCATGCAAACGCTCCGCCGCCCTCACCGCCTCATGCACCATCGCACTATACGTCACCACCGTCGCATGCTTCCCGGGTCTGACAATTCGCGCCTGCCCGATCGGTAAATATTCCCCCTGAATGCTCTTCGCCTTCAACCACCGATACAAAAACTTGTGCTCACAATACAAAACCGGATCATCCATCTTCACCGCATCGATCAACATGTGATACGCGTCCGAAACCGTCGCCGGCGTCAACACCACCAACCCCGGATACTGCGCATAAATCCCCTCCATGCTCTGACTATGAAACGGCCCTGAACCCGGCGTCCCTCCCGATGGCAAGCGCACCGTGATCGGAATCGGAACCCCTGTCCTATAATAATGCGTCGCCGCCTGATTCACGATCTGGTTGAACGCCACCGATGAAAAATCCGCAAACTGCATCTCCACAATCGGCCTCATGCCCTCCAACGCCGCCCCCACCGCCAAACCAATCATCGCATCCTCGGAAATCGGACTGTCAAATACCCTCCCCGGAAACTCCTCCGCCAAGCCCTTCGTCGCCTTGAACGCTCCCCCGAAACTCGCAATATCCTGACCATACAAAAACACCCTGCCATCCTCACGGAGCAATCTCTCCTGAGCCTCTCGAATCGCATCTATATAAGTAACACTCACGCTCGGTTAAATGGAAATTTCGTTATTAAAGCACTCCAATCCTCCTTGTAAGGATCGGGCGTATCCTCCTGTTGCGCCTGCGCAACAGCCCTCTGAACCTCTTCCGCAGTCTCCTCCTGCCAAGCCATCAACTCATCCACCCCCGCATACCCGCCCTCCACCATCTGCATCATCGCCACCTCCAGACAATCCCTCCCATACCGACCCACCTTCAATTCTTCCGGAACATACGAAGCATCATCATGCTCTCCATGCCCTGACAAACGCAACAATTTCGCCACCACCATCTGCGGCCCTCCTCCCTCGCGCGCCCTACTCACCGCTTCACCAATCACCCTCGCACACTCCAAAAAATCCGTCCCATCCACTGAAAATCCACCAACCCCATACCCCCGCGCCCGATCCACCAAATCCTCGCAAGCATACTGCCGGTTCGTCGGCGTCGAATACGCAAACTGATTGTTCGCTACCACCACCACCATCGGCAAACGCTCCACGGCCGCCAAATTCAGCCCCTCATGAAAAGCCCCCGTCGATGTCGCGCCATCCCCCACACTAGTCGCCCCCACACAACCCTCCAAAGCCCCCTTCATCCGCTTCGCAAACAACACACCCGCCACCAAAGGAACCTGTGCCCCCAGATGCGAAATCATCGCCGGCATACCCTCCGCCGGACGCCCACGATGGATGTTCCCATCCCTCCCCCTCATCGGCCCCTCCACAGACCCTAAATACGTCCGCGTACAATCCAACAAACTCTCCCCAAATGCCGTCCTCCCCGCCTGATCCCGGATCAACGGCGCGAAACAATCCCGCCCCCGAACCAGCGAAGCTCCCAACACTCCACTGACCGCCTCCTGCCCCTTGCCTATATAAACACCACCCACAATCTTCCCCGCCTTATACAAACTCGACAACTTGCTCTCCAAAATCCTCGCCATCAACATCGCCCGAAACGCCTTCCGTAAAAAATCTCGGTCCAAACTCATGCTCGTCTCATTACTTTTCAATTCCTCCATCAGCACGCCCGAATCCTATGCCGCCCTTCTCATATCGTGCAACCGCTTTCCTTCAAATCAAACGTCCAAACAAATTCCTCATCGCTCCCCGCCATTTCTCTAAAAAAATCAAATCCCTCATCACCACACCCGCATCCACATCCCCCGTTTCAATCCCTCCAAAACAATCAACCCTCTTCCCGATCTCCCCTCCAATCACTTCTAACACCTCCTTCAACCTCTCCCGCACCCCCATCATCTTCACCTCCAACACAGCCTTGGCCAACACGGTCTTCGCCCCCTCCATCTCCCGAATCAACCCCTCCGCCTCCCTGGAAACCTCCGCCACCCTCCCGAACAGCTCCATCAAATCCCCACCAATCTCTCCCCTCTTCTCCACCTCAATCCCTTTCACCCTCATCCACTCCCCCAACCTTTTCCCCGGACTCAACAAAATCTCCTGCGCCGCCTGCGCCCCCGCAAAATCCACCTCATCCCCACCCGCATCCGGATGCAAAACCGCACCCCTACCCCGAAAAGCCTCACGAACCTCCTCGTCAGAAATCACCAACCCCACCCGCAACCCCAACACCTCAAAAGCACTCATCATCTTAAATTAGCGTCCATTTGCGTTCACTTGTCCTTCGTAGCCTTGGCGAAGTAGGATTCGTAGTTTAAAAAAAATCTCAAATTTAAGCCGCAAAACTCTCCCCACAAGAACAAGTCACCACCGCATTCGGATTACTCACCTTGAACCCCCCCTGCTGCAAATCATCCGAATAATCCAACTCACTCCCACTCACAAACAAAGCACTCTTCGGATCAATCACCACATTCACCCCATTGCTAGGAACCAGAATATCCCGATCCCGCGGCCCATCCACCAAATCCATCTTGTACTGCAACCCGGAACACCCCCCACCTATCACCGCAATACGCAATGCCCCATCCGCACGCCCCTGTTTCTCCAACAACCCACGCAAATGACGAGACGCCTCATCCAGCACCTTCACCAACTTCTCATTCCCAATCTTATAATTCACCGCACTCAACACACCCCAACCTGCAACCCCTCCCCCCTTCTTCCAAATCAAAAATCAAAAACTTACCGGCTGAAAACCTCTCTCAAAAACGGGGGCGCACACATTTCGCGTGCTCCCTTGTGCATCCTGCACAAAGACTCCAAACCATCGAAGCGCATCAGCGCGTCTCACCCACGAACCGCCTGACCTCTGGTCTCTGATCCTGAAATTCCAAAATTCATGCTTGGAATACCCCCACCCCTCCCCCCATCTTCCCCGCACACAACCATGGCCTGGCTCCTACTCATTCTTCCTCTCCTCGCCGCTGTCTCCAACCAGCTCGTCATTCGCAAACTCGGATTCGCCCACCTGGTTTCCACCGCCTCCGCCGCCGCCACCTTCGTCATCGCCATCCTCCTCCTCGGAAAACCAGGCAATCTCTCATTCCCATGGATGAACGTCGGCACCTTCAACCTCGATATCGGCATCACCCTCGACAAGCTATCCACCGGCATGATGATCGTCGTCACCGGCGTCGGGCTCCTCGTCCACATCTTCTCCCTCGCCTACATGAAAGACGATTCCGCGAAGGCCCGCTACTTCACCGGCCTGGCCCTCTTCATGTTCTCCATGACCGGCATCGTCCTCGCCTCCAACTTCATTGTCACATTCATCTTCTGGGAACTCGTCGGCCTCAGCTCCTACCTCCTCATCGGACATTGGTATGAAAAAGACTCCGCCGCGGATGCCGCCAAAAAAGCCTTCCTCACCAACCGCATCGGCGACTTCGGCTTCATGATCGGCATCCTCCTCCTCTGGGTCATCACCGGCACACTCACCTTCTCGGAAATGAACATCCCTGCAGGCATTTCCAGCGGTCTCCTCGGTGCAGCACTGCTCTGCGTCTTCTGCGGTGCCGTCGGAAAATCCGCACAGCTCCCCCTCCACGTCTGGCTCCCGGATGCCATGGAAGGCCCCACCCCCGTCTCCGCCCTCATCCACGCCGCCACCATGGTCGCCGCCGGCGTTTACATGCTCTTCCGAGTCCAGCTCTCCATCGGTGCCGAACACTTCGCAGGCTTCTCCGGAACCACCATCGCATGGATCGGCGGCATCACCTCGCTCATGGCCGCCCTGATGGCGACCCAACAAGACGACATCAAAAAAATCCTAGCCTACTCCACCCTCTCCCAACTCGGCTACATGATCATGGCCGTCGGCCTACTCGCAGGCGAAGCCGGCATGTTCCACCTCTTCACACACGCCTGGTTCAAAGCCCTCCTCTTCCTCGGCTCCGGTGCCATCATCTACGCATGCCACCACGAACAGGACATCTGGAAAATGGGCGGCCTCCTCAAAAAAATGCCCATCACCGGGATCACCTTCGCCATCGGCACCGCCGCCCTCATCGCCGTCCCCTACATCACTTCCGGCTTCTGGTCCAAAGAAGAAATCCTCATCGCCGCCCTCAAGAAAAACCAATTCCTCTTCGCCATTACCGTCGCCGTCGCCACCCTCACCGCCTTCTACATGACCCGCGCCTTCGTCGTCACCTTCCTCGGAAAAACCCGCTCGAAAGATGCCGACCACGCCCACGAAGTCGGCCCACTCATGTGGCTCCCACTCGCCATCCTCGCCATCCTCGCCATCGTCTCTGGTTTCGCCTTCGTCTCGGAGCCCCTCGCT
>JBGSRM010000098.1:0-3316 GCA_041737575.1 Akkermansiaceae bacterium | reverse complement strand
AATCAACACCCCCAACGACGGCCTCCGCATCAACGAAGAAGAAATCTTCACCCTCCCCTCCGACGACCAACTCCGCTCCTCCACCAAACCCAAAAAAGACACCGACTCCCCCATCATCATCCGCCCCCCCTCCGAATAGCCCCTCCTGGAAAAAATCTTGCATACACATAAATCGGATTATTATGTGTATACCATGAAACGCACAAACATCGTTCTCGATGACAAGCTCGTCACCAAAGGACTAAAACTCACAGGCCTGAAAACCCAAAAAGATCTGGTCCACCTCGCCTTGCTCCAGCTTGTCCGGCGCGAATCACAACTCGGCCTCCTCAAACTTCGAGGCACCGTAAAATGGGAAGGCGAGCTCTCCGAAATGAGAAAGGCAAGAACCACATGAAAGTCCTCGTCGATTCAACCGTGTGGATCGATTTTTTAAGAAATACGAAAACACCCGAGACAGACAAACTCGTCGAACTCATCGAAAACCGCGAAGACCTCTGCATCTGCGGCTTCATCCTCACGGAAGTCCTACAAGGCATCCGCGACGAAAAACAATACGTCGCCACAAAACACCAACTCACCAACTTGATCTACCTCGAAAACGATCAGTCCACATTTGAACTGGCCGCCACCATCTTTCGCAACCTCAGAAATCACGGCATCACCATCAGAAATTCAATCGATTGCCTCATAGCAGCCACAGTCATTCAAAATAACGTCTCACTGCTCGAAGCCGATAGAGACTTCCCCTTCATCGCTCTCCACTACCCCCTAAACCTATTATCCAGGCACATTTAGGCTTATCGCTTGCACCCAGCCCCCGAACACCCTATCAAAATCCCCGCACGCTCCCGTAGTTCAATGGATAGAACAAGAGTTTCCTAAACTTTAGATACAGGTTCGATTCCTGTCGGGAGCATTTCCCCATTTCGTGTTTCAGGGCTTCGCATCGTCTCTCAAATCAGGAGTTCTGGCGCGATGGCGAGTGCCTTTGCCGTGTTGCGGATGTGCTTGGCATTCAGCCCGCGCTCGCCGCGGAGGAGGCGGGAGGCTGTGGAGCGATCGATTCCGATGAGTTCGCCCCAAGCGCTCGCACTCATACCGATGTTTGCTAGGTGAGCCGCGAGAAATTCCCCAGGCTTGAGCTTTGGCAATGGCTCCACATTCTGATCCTCGAAATCCGCCGCAAGCGTGGCAAGTGTATCGAGGTAGTCGGTCTGGTCTTTTGTCAGCTTATGCCCCGCCATCAGGTCGATGATCTCGGTGACGTTCTCCAGTTCGTTTTCATCATGTATGCTGCGCGGCATGAGAATCGCACACAGGTCGGCGTAGTTTTTAGGCAGCTCGGAAAACTTGGCAGGGATGGTTTTATTCGCGGTGCGTTTCATAGGGATTTTTTCCAGTGATTCTTGCTGTATTCTGCGTGGCTGAGGATTTGCAGGATGAAAATTTTTCCGGTGTCGTAGTGGACGGCTGTGATCAGGCGGTGGTGGTTGCCAGCGATGTTGAAGATGGTCACGGTCTTGCCGCTTGCCACCTTGGCGGCATCGGCGTGGGGTAGGGTTTGGCGTATTTCCTGGAGACTTCTCCACACGCTTTTCTTGGCAACGTTATACCATGCGCAAAGGGAAACGGCGGCGTTCGGATGGAGCGTGGCGTATTCATTGAGGCGGCGGCGCGTGATGATTCGCATCGGTGAAAGATGTTGTCATTTTGGCAACTTTATGAAAAATGTCAAGAGCGCGGCGGAACGATTCTCCCCCAAAAGGCAGCAGGTCGGGAGCATTTCCCTCATCCCTACCATCTAGGCACAAAAAAAGGCAGCCCGACCGATCAGCCTCAGGGAAAACCCAATAACCCGAGGCATCTCAGTCGGACTGCCAAACTTAATACAGCACCTGCCGTGCCAACTTTTCGATTTATACCAGCGCCTCCTCCAGCACCTCCCGCTCCTTCATCTCACAATCCAACAGAATCTCACCCACATCCTTCACCACCAAATCCGGCTGATACGCAAACTTGGAAAGATCGCTCCTCTTCGTCCCCCCGGACAGAACCAAAATCGTCCGATAACTGAGCTGCACACCACCCAATATATCCGTTTCCATCGTGTCTCCCACCATCACCGTCTCCGCGGTTGTCAGATTCAGCTCCTTGCGAGCCTCACGCATCATCAAAGGACTCGGCTTGCCCAACGAAAACGCTTGAACCCCCGTCGCCTTCTCGATCATCGCCACAATCGCCCCGCACCCCGGACGGATCCCGTTATCCGTCGGACAATTCGGATCCAAATTCGTCGCGATCAACTTCGCACCCCGCTCCACCAACCTCACCGCCTTCTCAATCATCTCAAACGTAAACGCACGCCCCTCACCGATCACCACATAATCCGGCGAATCCTCCACCACCGAGTATCCATTGCGATGCAACGCATTCAACAACCCTCCCTCACCAATCACATACGCCGTTCCGCCCGCCTTCTGCCTCGCCAAAAATCTCGCCGTCGCCATCGCACATGTGAACACATCCTCCTCCGTCGCCGGAATCCCCATCCGGCACAACTTCGTCGCCACATCGCGCCGCGTTCGTTGACTATTATTGGTTAGAAAAAGAAACGGCGTTTCCGTCTCCCTCAGCTTCCTAACAAACTTCACAGCACCCGGTATCACCTCGCCTCCGCGATAGATCACCCCATCCATATCTAATAAATAACCTGTTTTCATACACCCACTGAACTAGCCTATGCCGTGCCAAGCCCCGTGACGCCATGTGACGGATGATGTGGATTTTCTATATCGGAAACCCTCCTTGCATGAACCCGCTTCATTGCTATAACCCATCTCAAACCCGCGTATCTCCAAAACCTTACCATCATGAAACACATCCTCCTTCTCCTCCTCGCCTGCCAGATTCTCAACGCCGCCCCCCGCCCCAACGTCATCCTCATCATCTCCGACGACCACGGCTTCAACGACTACGGCTTCATGGGTCACGATAAAGTCAAAACCCCTCACATCGATAAAATGGCCGCCGAGGGACTCCTCTACACGCGCGGCTACGTCATGCCCGTCTGCTCCCCCTCACTCGCCTGCCTCCTCACCGGAAAAATGCCCCACCAAAACGGCATCACCGGAAACGACCTCTCCAACAAACGCACCAAACCCGGCCAACGCGATCCCCTCCGCGAAAAACTCCTCAGCAACCCGCTCATCCTTCCCAAGGCACTCACAGACTCCGGCTACTTCACCTTCCAAACCGGAAAACTCTGGAACGCCACCTACAAGCAAATGGGCTTCACCCACGGCATGACAGACAC
>JBGSRM010000072.1:0-16426 GCA_041737575.1 Akkermansiaceae bacterium | reverse complement strand
CATCGACTTCACCATCCGCCTCAATGCACGCGGCCTCCTCGGCCTCATCACCCTCCCCTTCAAACCCTTCTACGGCCTCTTCCAATTCCGCGGAACCGGCCCCCTCAAAAAACCCACCTGGGAAAACGTCCACTTCACCTCCCCACCCCCCGAACAAGACGAAATCCTCCTAAAAGACCCCCCAAAAGCCGAAATCATCCCCGAGTAGCTGCTGCGTCCCGCCGCAACCTCACCACCGCGCTAAAAAAATCCCTCGTTTCTCAAAATCCAAAATCCAAAGTTCAAAGTTCAAAGTTCAAAGTTCAAAGTTCAAAGTTCAAAATTCAAAGTTCAAAATTCAAAATTCAAACTCCCCCCTCTCCTTCCCCACCGTCGTCTCCGGCCCATGCCCGGACAACACCCGCGTCTCATCCGGCAAAACCAACAACTTCTCCCGGATCCCCTCAATCAACAAATCCATATCCCCACCCGGCAAATCACACCTCCCCACATTGCCCGCAAACAACGCATCCCCCGAAAAAACTACCCCCTCCTCCGCAAAATAAAACGCCAGACTATCCAGCGAATGCCCCGGCACAACCATCACCACCACCGCCATCCCGAAAACACCCAACGCCCCCTCCACCACCTTCTCATCCACCACATAACTCTCCACCTCCGGCAAACCCCACCCCGCCGCATACGCCTCCAACGTCAACTCCCTCGAATAATCCGCCCACGCAAAAACACGCACACCCCGCCCCTGCAACTCCGCCACACACTCCACATGATCATAATGCTGATGCGTCAAATAAACCGCATCCACCCTCACCCCAAGCCCATCCAACCACCCCGCCACACCCCACGGCGCATCCACCAAAAAAGTCCCCTCCACCGTCTCAACCAAATACCCATTCGTCTCCACCATCCCACCCGTATATCTGCTAATTCTCATCCCCCCACCTCTCCCACCATCCCCCCAAAATTGCAACCCACGATTAGAAATCGGATCAAATCCCAATAACTAATAACTTATAACTTTTAACCTCACCCAAATTCCCATCATGACACCCCAACAACCACCCCCCTCCGGCTTCCCTGTCATGAAACAACGCTGGAACCACCTCGCCTTCTACCACTGGGACTTCGACCCCTCCACCATCTCCCCACTCCTCCCCAAAGGCCTCCACCTCGACACCTTCGCCAACCGCGCATGGATTGGCATCGTCCCCTTCCTCATGCAACGCGTCCGCCCCATCCTCCTCCCGCCCCTCCCATGGCTCTCCTGGTTCCACGAACTCAACGTAAGAACCTACGTCCTCGACAACTACGGCAACCCCGGCGTCTGGTTCTTCTCCCTCGATTGCAACCAACCCCTCGCCGTCGAAATCGCCCGCCGCTTCTTCCACCTCCCCTACCAACACGCCACCATGAGCTCCGAAATCGACGCCTCCTCCGTCCACTACCACTCCCAAAGAAAAAACCACCCCTCACCCACCTCCCACTACATCTACCCCAAACCCAAAAATCCCCAACCCGCACAACTCCACTCCCTAGAACACTTCCTCGTCGAACGCTACACCCTCTTCTCCGCAGACCCACAAGGCAACCTCTACTCCGGCCGCGTCCACCACACCCCCTACCAAATCGAACCCTTCACCTCCACCGACTACTCCACTACCCCCTTCTCCCTAAACAACCTCCCCGTACCCAAATCTCCACCCACCTCCATCCTCACCGCCTCCCCGGTCAACGTCTCCATCTTCCCCCTAAAACGCCTCCCCTAAGAGGGGCGAATTTATTTCGCCCATTCCAACACCATGGAGAAGGGGCTTCCAGTCCCTTTGCTTAGCATAGCGAAACATACACATCTCCCACGCCTCCTCCCCAATCCTGAAAGGATCGTGCATTCCAGCCCGGGCTTGCACCGACCCATCGAGGCTACCCCTGCTAAAACACCCAAGGCATCCGACCCCGGCAGCAGGTCGCAGAACGCGCGAATGTCCGTGGTGTATCCGGCATTTCTTGCACGCTTTTCAGGGTGCGGCACAACAGAACATCGCTTCCGGCGTGATCGGCTCTGTCGCGCCTCGAGCCCGGGCTTGCTAACATCTGGAATCACTACGGGATTTCTTGTTAGACATTCCGTTATAACGCGCTTTGTCATATTCAGTAGATTACGCAACTTTGTTTCACAATTTCAATCCAAGTGTGAGAAATGCGAGATAACTGCTTTTCACGGACACTCCCTACCGTGACTGTCCTTTGCTCATGATCTCCTCACCCAAAATCCGGATTTCCGGGTGCATTTTGTGTTCTCGTATGTGTTCCTCAAGCGGATCGCGATAGTCCGAAGTACGTTCCCTCACCTCCTCATCACTCCCCATTTCGGCCAGAATTTTCTCACGTGTTTTCCGGGGCTGATCCTTCATGTTTTCCGGTATCTGCGAATCGGCCAATATATCGTCCAGAAGGTTTATGGCATCGTAATACCAAATCACCCGATAATCGAATTCCGGCTTCAACTGCCCGGCCTCTTTTAGGAAAATCAACTGTGGTTCCTTGTAGCTCTCCGCCAAAACGAGAACGCGTATGTTCCCCACTGGCCATCCAGCATCTTCTTTCTCAGCTACTCCGTCAAAAGGCATCGGCTTGCCCAGCGTCATATACGTGAAAAGCGGCGGCCCGAAATCCGCGTAGGAAAATTCCTGCAAATTCTCCGGTCGTCTCAAAACCTCCCGTATGTTTTCCTTCGTCGGCGGCTCCGGCTTGCACGCCGGCAAAACAGCCAGCAAAAAAAGAATCGCGAGATATTTCATTTTCAAGATCTGAACCGTCATCAGCGGAAACGTCCACCTCTATCTGCAAACCCTCCAACGGCAATTTCACTTCACCCCTTGAATCCGCAACTTCGCATCTTCCATCGAAAACACCAACGCCATCGTCGCAGTCAAATGCAAACGGGATGACATGTAATAACCTTTGTCATACATATCGCGCCCCGGCAAAGCCACGAACGAACCATCATGGCAACGAGCCAAATTCAACCACGCCTTGTTGTAATCCATCATCTCGCGGATTGCCTTTTCGTCACCGGAAACATTCGCGCCAATCAGCGCCCAGCATACTCCGAGAACGCTGTCCGCATGGCAGTCGTTGATGTATTTCGTGGAATCATGAAGTCCGCGCGCAACCAGTTTGATATAGTCCTGGTTCGCTTGATTGTCCTCACCCAGCTTGCGCGCCACAATTGCCAAACCCTGACGACCGGATGGCGAGTAAGCACAAACCTCCGTATGATAACCGATAAAGCCATCCTTCGTGGTGCTCAGTTTCAGATACTCATTCGCCATATCGATCTTCTTCTGATCCACCTTGGCTCCACATTGTTTCGCAAGCTCCCACGCCGTGACACCCAGCGCCGTGGTGATGTTCATCGTGCCGTAACCACCCACATTCGTATTGTGACCCAACCCGCCCGTGCGGAATTTATGACCGACATTTCCCATATTCCCATGGGTTCGTTCCGCATAGTTCGCCATGTCCTCCACCTGCCCGCTCTCCAAAACCGCCGCAAGTCCCTGAATGGTTTCCAGCACTCCCTCGTCCTTAGTGACCAGATAATATTCGGAAAGCAGAATGCATTGATACGCCGCAGGCCACACCCAAATCCCCTTCTGCGGAATCGTGTTCCATGAGTAAACCAGCTTCTTCACCTCCTCGGTCTTCCCAGCCGCCAACAACGCCAGACCGCTCATGCACTTCGCATGACATTGCTCGTCATTGATGAACGGATGATTGGATAGGTAATCCATCGCACCCTTCGCAAGCAGCGCGGACTTCTCACAGTTTCTTGGAAAGGTCTCCGAGAAACGACCGATCGCCTCTAGTTTCAAAACCACCTCCATCGGCTTGCCCGCACGTGTGACCGCCAGCGTCAACTCGCCATCCTTCCCCTCCGAATCCTCAATCGCATTTCCAAAATCCATCATCGGCCCTTCATAACCGATCTCCGGAAATTCCTTCATCCGTGTCAGATGATGCCCGAACCGATGCTCCACCTCGAACGCCTTGCCATTCACCCCCGTAATCACATCGTTCAGCTCCAGCACACCCTCCGCCGGACTTCCTTTGAAAATATATTTCACCGTGAACGACTTGCCTTCCAATGTCGCCCTCGCACCCGTCGGCCCCAGATTAACCAGATACCCGGGCACCTCCTTGTCCGGTCCCTCCTTGATCGGTTCATCCCAACGTCCCCTGTTGTTTTCCTCAATCGCTCCTAGCCTCACCCCGCATAACGAAAACAAAAAAAGCAGAGCGAATGAGGTGTAGGAAAAACGTTGTTTCATAAAGATAATGCGTGATTTTGAAAAGTGACCGCTCTGATACGTCCATCCATACACGATCTTTCGGGCGCACACACGCGCCCCCTCAACCCACCAACTCAAAACCTCGTTTCGTCCGCTTGCAACGCATCGGAACCCCCTCTTCGTTTGGCTTCCAATCATTGAGATAAGCGAAATCAATCGCCTCCATCACCATAGTCAATGTCACAATCCGTGGTAATTCAGCGATCAACTCACGCCCTCCGATTGCAGCATTCGTATAAATCGATGCCTCATTGACTCCACTGCGGTTCTTCATCATCCAGCGATATTGAACATCACGATGATTGAGCGTCTTATAACCTTTTTTCGATAGTGACATGGTAGAAACCACAACTCTGACACACTTCGGAACGAATGAGAAATTATATGTCCGGATATCTCAGGGCTTCGTCGCGACAACCTTGCCATACTTCCATGAAAGCAAAGGTATTTCACACTCCCGCAATGGCATGGCGAATGGATGAAAGCGTGATCGATAACCTTGTCTAAGCATGCTAATCATAATTTCCTTGTCGGTCCCGGGCTCTTCTCGGGGGCTACATAACGAAGTTTGCACGAATCGTCAGATGAAAACGGCATCCGCTGTTTCCGAGTAGATTTGGCCATCCAGATAGCGGTGATTTCGCAGCCGACTGGAACTGAGAGATAAATCTTGAGAAAGTACAGAAATGTTTTCATGAAGCCTGTGAGGCGGTTGTTGTTTTTCATAGCCACACCGTATGCGCTCACGCCCCTCCCGCACAGATGCAGGGCAACAGAAACCCGAGCATAACAGATCTATCTGTACTGGTTGATTTTTCCAAAATTGTATCTGTATATTCCGGACGATTTCTGCCATGAATCATAAAATGAAATCACCGGAAACAACCTACCGCCAGCTTGCCGATTCGGTTCAGGGAATGATCGAACAAGGAACCTTGCGAGCGGGCGACCGCCTACCATCACTGCGACGCATGGCGCGGGATTACCGGGTGAGCGTGACCACGGTGATGAGTGCCTATGAGGTTTTGGAAAACCGTAGTCTTGTCGATGCACGCGACCGCTCAGGATTTTTTGTGAGAGCGCGCATAGCCTCCGCCGAGCGTCTCCCAAAGCGGCAGGCCGGCAATACCGTACCATGCAGGATTGAGCGACCGGATATTTATGAAGAAGTGGTCTCCGCGATCAACGATCCGAGCATTGTGCCACTCGGTTGCGCCGTGCCATCGAAGCTAGTCATTCCGGAAAAACGCCTGACCAGCATCTCGGCTGCCGTGCTCAGGAAATACGGAGCCGAGGCTTTCAGCTACTCCGTGAGTCCGGGCCGCTCCGAGCTCCGCCACCAGATCGTGAAACGCATGTTGACCGCCGGAGTCGTAACGAATCATTCCAAGGTAATCATCACCAGCGGCGCGACCGAATCCCTCTGCGTAGCCCTCGAGGCGGTAACGAAGCCCGGCGACCTCGTTGCGGTGGAAACTCCGACATTTTTCGGCATTTTGCGCATCATCGAAGACATGGGACTCAAGGTCGTTGAAATCCCCGTTAGTCCCAGTGAGGGGATCGATCTCGATACGCTTGAGTCCGCCGCGGCAAAGCATCCGATCAAAGCCTGCGTCGTCCAACCGAATTTCCAGAATCCAACCGGAAACCTCATGTCCGCAGCCGACCGCTCACGGCTCATAAAAATCGCGAACAAAAATGATTTTGTGATCATCGAGGACGATCTCTACGCAGATCTGGCATATGATGGAAACCGCCCCACATCGCTGATGTCCCATGACACCGAGGGACGTGTCATTCATTGCGGTGGCGTTTCAAAGACAATCGCTCCGGGTTTGAGGGTCGGGTGGTTGGTTTCCGAAAACCATCATTCCAAACTCCAATCGGTGAAGCACGTTCGATACATGGCGAACCCAACCTTGTCGGAACTGATCGTCGCCACCTTTCTCTCGGATGGTGGATACGACCGGCACCTGCGGCGCATCAGAAGCGCCTACAAGGACAATGCTCTCCGAATGAGAGACGCGATCTTCGCCGCGTTCCCGGAAGGCACCAGAGTCAACTCACCAATCGGAGGATTCGTTCTATGGATTCAACTTCCGCAATCTTACAACACCGAGATACTCGCACGCGATGCCCTGCAAAAACGAATCAGTATGGTACCCGGAAGCATCTTCTCCGCCTCAGGAAATCTTAAGAACAGTCTCCGCTTGAGTTGCGGCTTCCCGTTCAGCAAAATGATTTCCGATTCCATAAAAACCATCGGCGCAATGTGCCGGAAACAATGCGACCAAAGATTCGCGAAATGAAAAGGCATACAGCAAACACTCCCGAATACGTCATCGTCGTCTTCGACAAGGTTACGAATAATTCTTCGCAAAAGCGAATTACCCCCAATCACAAATCCCCTCAATATACCCCGCCGAACCATCCCTCAGCCACCCATCCAACTGCGCCGGATCCTTCAACTGCTGCCCTCTCAACCTCGGCACCACCACATACTCACAACGCAAGCCCGGCAACACACTCATATCTCCCCAAATCTTCTCAAACTGCATCACCGGGAAAACATCCTCCTGCCCGTGCCCCCAACGCTTCTTCACATCCTTGATCGTCACATAAGTCGGCAACTGCGCCGCAAGCTTGCGGATCGCCGCGCTGATCTTTTCATCATCCTCCGCCAGAATATCCTCACGTGAAAGCCCCAGCCGCCCCAGAAACTGATCAACATCAATCCAACAGCTCAGCGTATTGTAATAACTCAACGAAAATTCATCCTCCTCATTCGGCATCGCCAAACCTTCCACCAAACGCACTTGCCCGTTCACACGCGCCAAACCACCACCCCTGTCCTCCAGACGCCGCGAAATCACCTCGAAGGTTAACGCCGCACCACTCTCAAGATGCGCACCAAGCAAAGTCGGATCGAGATCCGCACCAAGTGTATCGATATTGTGCAGGAAAAGCGTTTTCAAACACGGCCTGTTCCGCAGCAATGCCGCCAAATTTCCATTACGCAACATATTCGGCAACTCGAAAAAATGACCCACAGGATGCATACATTGCAGCACAACGTTATCCCTGTAATCCGCCCCCTCACCTGCCGCATTCGCCCATCCGATCAACGCCGCACGCAACGAATCACGCACCTTTTGCTGCTGCTCATCAAGCACCTGCTGCGGCATCTCCTCCCACGCAAAACGCAAATCCCTCTCCATCGGAATCATCCGCAAGCCCACCGATTTACCCCGTGAAAGCATCACATCCCCAACGTATCCATAGTTCCCGACATGACCCAAAAACGCCTCCATCGGCTCATGTGTTAGATAACTCGTCGTGAAAACATGTGGCACATCCGCTCCATACTCCGCGGAAACACGCCTGCTTTTTGCAAGATGTGTCTCAAGAAAACTCCTGTGTTTCCCGCCAAGCTTCGCAAAAGGATTCAACGCCTTCACCACACCCGCACCCCTCGTCCAACGACTACCCGCACCCGCCGCCAAACTCACCACAGCCACCGCCCCCTCAGCCAAAGCCGCCGCACCGATTGCCTTCAGCCCTTCATCTCCATCCGCACTGAAATCCCGCACATCCTCCTCCCTTACATCCTCAATCACAGATCCATTCGGCAAACGATTCTGCGCGAGGCCGATCCGCCCGCTTCGCAAATCCTGCCTGATCCGCTCATGCAACTCCCGATCAAATCCATTCTCCTTCAATAAATCATCAAGCCTCTCCTCCGGCTTCACACCCGCATCACCACGCGGCAACAACGCATCAAACAAATCGCGCACCAAACTCTCATACTCCGCATCTCCCCTCGATGCAGCCGCCAAACAATCCAACTCCGCACGAACACCAACTGGTAAACCACGCGGATCCTGTCGTAAAATCGCCGGCAACCGTAGCTTGTAATACCGGCTCGGCAACAATGCACTCCCACCACTTAAAAGCTCCGAAAACGTCCCCCTCGCATTGATCGCAAAATCATAAACCACAGGCTCCATCGCAAACGGCAAGGCATCCTGCAAACGCACCTTCGTCTCAGACATAATACGTTGCATCGCTGCCTGCGCCTCTACCTTCCTCTCCGGAGCAAAAATAAAACCCATCCCCCCTCCAGACATCCCACCAAGCATCCAGAACCCCCAGAAATCCTCACCAAACTCACCCTCCGCTGCGGAAATCAACTTCTCCGTATAAAGCGTCGTCGCCCACGGAATGATCGTCTGTATCGGTCCACGGAAATTCTCCGTCGTAAGTGCTCCAAGCCTCTTGATATCACCCTCACTCAACGCACCAAGCACCTTATCTAACAGATCCAACGCCTCCCTCCGCCCAACCCATTCCTTCTCGCCACGCAGCAAATACTTCTCCGTCACCATCTCCAAAATCGGCCCCACATTTTGCGCCATACCGCCATGCACCAAAACCAATGACGCCTGCAACGCATCCCTCGCGCTCTGCGGAATTTCCCCCTCTCCAAAAACCTTGTGCCGCGGCATCAACCTCCCCCTCGAAACACCAAACTCCGGATCACCATCACCCGCGATCGCTCCCTCAATCAACTTGATCCCTGGCCAAACTCCACCCGAATCCTGCCAACCACCACCTGACCCACCAATCCACTCACCCAAAATCGCCCGTGCCAAAACAACCCTCCGCTCGCTCTCCTCCAACTCACCCGTCAAAGCCGAAGTCTGCCCCGTCGCACGCATGCACGCACTGATCAACGCCGCCAACAAATTCGTCGAAACCGCCAGCCGCGATCCTTTCGGAATATCATTCACACTCGATACCAACTCAATCCCCCGCCCCGGCCCGACCAACCTCTCTAACAACTCCTCCAGCCTCTGCCCCGATCCCTCAATCCCCGGCGGAACAACACCGCTCGCAATCACAGCCGCCTTCAACAAACCCAAATAATCCTTAGCAAAATCAAACACATCCCCCAACGAGGAGATCTCCGCCGTCACATCAAGATCAATGCTCGTCAACCGTATCACCGGTTTCTCAATCACCCGCAAATACGCCTCAACCGGCGGACTCGTCGTAGCATCCCTACCATGCACGCCCAAGTCCACCGAAACATTCAGCACCCTCGCACCCTCCGGAAAATCCATTCCCAAAAAGAAAATATCCGACCAAGCAGAATGAGTCAGATCCATTCGCACCGGCGTCGTTTCTTTCAAAATCGGATACGTGCCATTGCCTGAATGATCCAAAAGCTCCTTGCGAAAACGCAACGGATGATCCGCAGGATGACCCATCCGGAACATCCACCGGTTCCCATCCACCGTCCGCACGCTCGCCCTCACCTGATCAGCCAAAGTCTGAAACGCCAGCGAATGATAAGCCCCAGCCAAAGCCGAACAGATCGCATCCCCCGCACCATCCACATCCCGCACCTTCAGAAACTCATCTATCGCCTCCTCAAATCTCCGCTGTAATAAATGCTCATACCCCGAAAACGATATCCCACCCGCAGGCCTACCCACCAACCTCGGCGGCAATTGAAACCGATGTATCGAATACAGGAAAAACAAAGCCCTCACCCGATGATACAAATTCCCGCTCTGCCGCCGGAATTCCTCAAGCTCCCCACACACACATAACAGCTCATCAACGCTCATCCCCTCACACAAGGAGTCCAGGGAAACATCCCGCAGTGCCGCCTCCTCCGAAACAATCGTTCTAACAAATTCCGAACTCATTTCTAACGACTGCTTGTTGCCAATAACTCCACCATCGCCGCCAACACGCCATCCCGCCGCGGCCCGCTCAGAGCCAAAGCAAGCTGCGCGATCAACAACCCGTTCTCCTCATCCAAATTAAAACGCCTGCCCTCCACCTCATACGCCACATACCTCTCCGTATCCGCCAACTTCTGCAAAGTTGCCGAAACATTCTTCCCTCCGCTCTCCACCAACATCTCAAGAAACTGCGGACTCAAAACATGCATCCCGAAAAAACATAAATACTGCGCCGCCCGCAACCCGGGCACAGTCAAATGCTGCTCCGCCAAGGTCGGACTTGGCTTCTCAATCACCCTCTTGATCTCATAAAATCCCGCCGCCTGCGGAACACGCAAACCACCCACCGCACCATACAGGGGCAACTTGCTCTCATGTGTCGCCTGCACCGCGGAAACCGAACACTCATTCGCCTCCGCCGCCTTCAACAACTGCGAAACACACGAGCTCTCCGTGTGACTCAAATACAAATGATCACTCACCATCAGCAGAAACGCAGCATCACCCACAAAACCCGCCGCCTGACAAATCGCATCCCCATATCCCGCCGGACTCTTCTGCTCAATAAACAAAACCTCACCTCCATGCTGACCCGCAGCCTGCCGGTAAACCTCCTCATCCCCGGCCGCAACCACCACCGCCACACTCTCAATCCCGGCCTCAAAAACCTCATCCAACAAAACCTGCAACGCCGTCCGCGAACCCACCGCATCCACCACAACCGTCTGCAAAGGCAAATGCCTCTGCGCCGGCCCTGCTGCCGTAATCACTGCCTTCCTTATCTTCATAAAACTTATGCCCGCAAACTATCCACTAACCCCCCAAGGAAAAGACCAAAATACACCCAATCCACATTGAAAATCTTTCTCCCCCGGACACATTCCCTCTATCCCTCTACCCAAATCAAAAATCAAAAATCATCAATCGTCGTTCATCAATCCCTCTTCCCTTAATACTTCATACTTCATCCTTCATCCTTCAAAATTCACCCTTCCCCTCCCTCCATGCCCTTCCTAATCACCGCCTTCCAACCCTTCAACGGACGCACAAAAAACGCCTCCTCACTCACCCTCATCGAACTCAGAAAAACCATCCCCAACCTCCGCACCCGCATCCTCCCCGTCGATTCCGTCCGCGCCCCCGCCATCCTCAAACACGCCATCAACCTCATCCAACCCTCCGCCATCATCATGCTCGGTGAAGCCGGGGACGCCCAAACCATCCGACTCGAAACCACCGCTTGGAATGAAAAAACATTCCGCATCCCCGACATCGCAGGCCGCATCCCATCCGGCATCCCCATCAACCCCTCCGCACCCCACTCCCTCCCCTCCTCCCTTCCCCTCAAAGCCATCCACAAAAACCTCCAACAACAAAAAATCCCAACCTCCCTCTCCCACGACCCCGGCCGCTACCTCTGCAACCAAATCTTCTTCACCGCCCTCAACTTCCTCCAATCAAAAAACATCACCATCCCCACCGGCTTCATCCACCTCCCCCTCGAAACAACCCTCCCCACCCCCATCGCCACAAAAGCCATCTCCAACATCATCCACACCATCCTGACCGGAAAAAAATAGCCTCACTAGGGCTCGAACCTAGAATGACGGAATCAAAATCCGGAGTGTTACCATTACACTATGAGGCTGTCCGCCGGAGAAATTCACCCCGGGCGCGGGAAATTACACGACCAACCCGCAACTTGGCAACCGAGAATTTCTTCTGCATTACCTTTTTTCGCTGCCGCCTGCACCAACAACCCCAATCGGGGTTGCGTATTTCAGCCCGGGGTTGCCGGAGAGAAACGCAGTGCAACGGAGGCTACCCCGGGAAACAACCCGTAACATTCCACAACGCCGAAGGTGTTGCGTCCGCGCCGGAAAGACCCTGCGTGCATGGACGCGTAACCCCCAGATCAAAACATTCCATCATCCGCGCCCCAAAGGGTCGCCGGAAACGCTCTCATCATAGAAATCGTTTACAAAAATTTGGGGCTTTTCCTCATCCAGAACCACAAGGACGGACTCAGGGAAATCGAAATCCTCCCCCAGCAACTCCACGGCCCAATCGAAAATTCCACGCACCGTATTGTAGATAAAGGATTGCCGCCCCAGCTCCGCACCATCGCGGTATAAGATCAGAGTGGGAAACGAACGGATGTTGCGTTCCATGAAATCCGCCCGCGTCCCGGAAGTCGCCGCCGCGCTGAAGGAACGGAATCCCCAACCCGCGACCTCCGCCGCACGCATCGCCGTCTCATACAAACGCCGGTAAATGATCTGATCTACGCCTCCTTCCGCCGAGCCAAGATCGAAATGCTCAAGAAAAACACCGGGGGTGTTCCGTGCGCTCGGGAAATGGGGTAGTTCTTTCATGACTGATCAAAATCGGACGAACCACAGGTGAGAAGCGTCTGATATGCTTCGTGTCATGGCTATTTGAATAACGTAGCCAATTCCATAATGCATCTCAAACCCGGATGCAATCTTCCAACATGAACTCCGCCTCCCCATCCCGGCAGGGATGAAAGCCTGTAGCCGGGGGCCGTGCGACGCAGGAGCGACCGACCCATATCTCCGATCACAAACCATCCGGGCGGTCATCCGATGCCGCCACACACGCGCACCGCCACCGCTTGCATCCGGTTATGGCGGGAAGAGGCAGGGCATATCAACGTTCTTCCTAAGCGCTATTCCGTTTGAGTGTTTTCGGCAGCCGAACTGGTGGCCTTATATAATTCACGAACTTTAGTTAGATCAAGAAGATCACTCTTGGGAATGTCAATTTTGTATCTCATTACTCCAGAAATAAGACCTTGGAGCTTGCGTGGGTTGTCCATGTAGGCTTCTTCGCTACTTAAAAATCGGAACACTAGGTCACCCTCCAAATTATTTCTCGAACGAAATGCAGCACCCATGTTCACAATAAGTAGCACAGTATGAGTCAGCAACTTTCCAATCTCTTCTCGATCCCAGTTGGAAAAAACCAGTTGGGAAAAGTAGTGTTGTCGCTCAATTTTCTCAAATTCATAAAATCTGCTTCCGAATTTGGAGTCACCAAAGGAGATATATTTTTCAGGTGGTGGTTTTACGTCGGGCGATGAAGAAGGGGCAAATGAAATTGCGTGGCCTCCGAGCGAAAGTCGCATGCCATGTTTCAGGCTGTTGTATTCACCTCGGCCGTGACCGGACAGAAAATGATCTGCGAGTCTCTTAATTACCAAGGCCGTGAGTTCGTATCTCTTCTCCTCTAAGCCTGGCCAAAGTGCCTTGGATACTGCTTCCCACGAGCTGGCTTGGAGATTTGAGCGTGTTAGAATAGGAAGCCCATTCGATACCTTTTTTACCAGTGAATCCAACTCGTCTGTTCGGTAATGATATAACCATAAATCAGGTGATGCGGGTGCCTGAAGGTAAGCAAAGATCAAGGCCAGAAAATGCTCCTCCGCATGAGATAGCGTGAGACGCATGAAAGTTAAATGGTCGTGATTAATTTGATCTATTCCTACGCTGCTTACCAGCGCGAGTTGATTTTTCCAATATCCTCCGTCGAACGACTTCATGAAATGAAATGA
This sequence comes from Akkermansiaceae bacterium, assembly GCA_041737575.1. Classification (GTDB taxonomy): domain Bacteria; phylum Verrucomicrobiota; class Verrucomicrobiia; order Verrucomicrobiales; family Akkermansiaceae; genus Luteolibacter. The sequence goes on along the minus strand of JBGSRM010000072.1, from coordinate 2,747 downwards.
CGCTTCTTGCTGATCAACTCCATAGACCGCAATCGGACGCTCATCGATCAAAAATGAAGTGCCATTGAGGATGTTTGGTTTGGCTTTGTTCTCAGAGCTCATTTGTAATGGATTACGATTGAAATCTGCTTACTCACACCCGAATACAATCCTCAGTAATGAACTCCCCATGCTCCTCCACCGGCAGCTGCAATCCGGGCGGTGTGATAAGTTCTGAGGCGGCTTCCTTGGCGGCGGAGGTTTGGTTGAGGGCGAGGAGGAAGGTGAGAATGTCCGCGCCCTTGGGCATGGCGTAGGCGGCGCGGACGGCGGCGTCAAGTTTTGCTTGTGCCTCTCGAAGAGGATTTGTGCCCGGCACATCGAGTGTGCGGTAGAGATCGCGCAGAGACCAGCCCATCTTCCCCCTCACCTCGCGACGGAGCTGGCGGAGCGCGACGGCTTCCCTCTCGACGGCCTCCATCTGCTTGCCTGAGTGAGGGAATTGGGCTCACGGGGCAGTTAAGGCTTCTCAATGCACCACCTGCCCGATAGAAAACCATTGAGATGTCTGACGGCGCGAACAAATTACCCCATCCGTTTCCCTATCAAGGAAGCAAGCGGTGGCTCGCCCCTACCATCTGCGCTTGCATCCCTAAAAACACCAATACGTTTTACGAGCCGTTTGCTGGTTCCGCCGCTGTAAGCATCTGTGCGGCTTCCAAAACATTGGCAAATCATTTTGTGATCGGTGATCTTCACAAGCCAATCGCAGATCTATGGGGTGCGATTATTAACGCGCCGCACGATTTAGCGGACGAATACGAGCGGTTGTGGCACGAGCAACCTGCTTCCGGGAAATCCCATTTTAATGAGGTTCGAGAGTCCTTCAACAGAGAGCCGCAACCTGCGACTTTCCTCTATCTCCTCGCTCGATGCGTCAAGGCTGCTATCAGGTACAACAAAAGCGGTGAGTTTAATAATACCGCCGATCACCGTCGGCGCGGTATCAGGCCCGTGACGCTGAGAGACAACGTTGTGCGCACGGCAAGTCTTTTCGCGGGGAAGTCCAAGATCCTCAATGCCGAATACCTCGATACGCTCAAAGATGCTGGAACTTCCGACGTGATTTACCTCGATCCTCCCTATCAGGGCACAAGTGGCGAACGCGATAGCCGTTACGTCAAAGGTATGACGTTCGATGAGTTTTGCGATGGGGTGAAAAGTCTCGTCGATAGGAACTTATCACTTATTATTTCATACGATGGACGCATTGGGGATAAAGTATATGGTCAGCGACTTCCGGATTCCCTAAAATTGCGCAAATTCGAAGTGAAAGCCGGGCGATCATCGCAAGAGACATTGCTCGGGCGCGACGGAGTGACCTACGAATCCTTATACATTTCAGAGTCGCTGCTGCGTCGCATTGATCATTTGCCAGATTTACTGTCAGGGTCTCGTCGCCCTGCGGAGGAAGTTTTTTTGTTCCAATAACAGGTATGCCGAAAAAGAAATATTCCGCAGAAATATTGGCCGCTGTAGCAAGAGTAACGTCCAGTCGGGGGAAAGTTGTTGTCGAGCACATCTTGAAGCACGGCAGCGTCTCTAAAGAAGAACTGGAAACAATCCACGGATTGGCAGACGCGGCTAGCGCTGCACGTGATGTCAAAGATGCAGGTGTGCCGTTGATTTCGAAGAGGGGAAAGCGGAAAAGCGGGCGACAGATGGCTGTTTATTCGTTCGGCGATCCCTCGCTCATCCGTGGTGATCAGTTTCAAGGTAGAAAAGCATTTTCCAAGGGCTTCAAGAAAGTCTTGTGCGAACATTACGGAGAAAAATGTGCACTATGTTCGACTCCTTACGAATCGCGATACCTACAGATAGATCATCGCGTCCCGTATCAGATCGCAGGCGATTCGGTCGACACTGAAAGAGATAACGAGGAATACATGCTTCTATGCGGTTCCTGCCAACGCTCTAAATCCTGGTCTTGCGAGCACTGCGACAACTGGCGGGAAGGGAGGCTGTCAGAGATTTGTCGCAACTGCTACTGGGCTGTTCCTGAAGATTACACCCATATAGCCCTGAAAGATCATCGTCGCTTGGAAATCGTTTGGCTTGGTGAAAGCGAGGTGTCCGATCACTCAAAGCTGAAGTCGCTTGCCGCGACAAACGCTGTCGCATTGCCGTTATATGCGAAAGCCGCCCTTGCCGAGTATGTGCGGCGACAGCAGGAAAAGTGATCGGTTTGAGTAGGGCTTTCTATGTGAATTTCCAAATCCGAACAAGGGATCGAAGAGCTGGATGTTGAAATCGTAGATCCAGAACTCGTCGAAGTTACACAAGATGGCAAAGGGCGGCCGATGCGGGACGATGTGCGTCCACTAATCGAAAATCTGATCGTAGTACCGTTCGAGCTTCTTGCCTCGCGATTTCATTTCAATCAGGACGCGCTCTGGCCAGAGTAGATCGGCATAATTCTTACCCTTGGCTCCACCTTTCTTGGCGACGCGGGTTTCACGTGTAGCACCCGCTTCCTTGATCCCTTCATGGCCTAGCGAACGAAAAAGATGATCAAGAAAGTCAGCGGACTCACCTTTCTCGTCGACCGTCAAGTGGGTCTGAACATAGGTAACGAAAGAAGAAAGAGATTCTGCAAGATCGGACACGCCAAGAATGCTAGCCACCAAAACTAAGCTGTGAAGGAAATGCTCAAGATTTTGATAATCTCAGCAGTCCTCCCATTCCGTGTATTCCGTGCATTCCGTGGT
>JBGSRM010000047.1:0-15456 GCA_041737575.1 Akkermansiaceae bacterium | reverse complement strand
TCTGGCCACTGCCACCGGGTTGTGAACCGACCCTTGGAAAATATGGAATCAGGGCTTGTCTCAGTTATAACCGATGTTATACTCATGCAATGATAACCACCGTCAAAATCACCTCGATCGGCAATTCCGCAGGAATCATTCTCCCCAAAGAGCTGCTTGAGAAACTCCGCGTTTCCAAAGGCGATATCCTGACTGTCACCGAAACACCGGATGGATTGAATCTCAATCCCTATGATGAAAAAGTAGCGAAACAAATGGAAGTTGCGGAGAGAGTGATGCGTGAAAACCGAAACATGTTACGCAAACTGGCGCAATGAATCCAGAACCTGAATGGCTGGAAGTCAAGACGGTCAGGCTCTTCCACAAGCGACAACTCGCCGAGCATGGTGGAATGAGCGGGATACGGGACGAGAACATGTTTCTTTCCGCTTTGGCAAAACCTCAGCAACTTTGGTGCTATGGATCACCACCACCGGATTTTTGCGCTCTGGCGGCGGCTTATGCTGTTGGTCTCGCAAAAACCCATCCTTTTCTGGATGGCAACAAACGAACCGCCCCCATTGCTTGCGAAAGCTTTCTCATCCTGAACGGAAGGCAATTCATTATCGGTGAAGAGGAAAAGTATCCTGTGTATCGAGCCCTCGCAGCAGGGGAAATCTCCGAGGAAGACTTCGCCGCATGGCTGCGTGAAAACACATCCGGATAATTGTTTCCGGCGTTTTCCTGTTTTTCACTCTTTGACAATCCCGCCGAGGGCTATCACTCTCTTCGCGACTCACTTTTAGAAACATTATGGCTTACGATCTCATTGTTATTGGTGGCGGCCCTGCCGGATATGTCGCTGCAATCCGCGCGGCGCAACATGGAAAAAAAGTCGCCTGCGTGGAAGCGGATCGTGCCGGTGGCACTTGCCTCAACTGGGGTTGCATACCCACCAAAGCCCTGCTCAAAAATGCCGAGCTGTATCAAACCCTGACACACAAAGCAGGAGAAATGGGCTTCCAAATCCAAGGCCTTTCCTACGATTGGAAAACCATCGTCAGCCGCTCCCGCAAGGTTTCGGATCGCCTCGCTGGCGGGATCGAATTTCTCTTCAAGAAAAACAAGGTCGATTACATCCGTGGCTTCGGCTCCATCGAAGGCGAAGGTAAAGTCGGCGTGAAGGGTACCGATGGAACAACCCAGGTGCTTGAAACAAAATACACGATCATCGCCACGGGATGTGTTTCGCGTCCGCTGCCTCCGCTGCCTTTCAACGGAAAATCCGTGATCGGATCCAAGGATGCGATGGTACTTCAGGACCAGCCCAAGGAAATGATCATCATCGGTGCCGGCGCGATCGGCGTGGAGTTCGCCTATATCTACAACGCCTTCGGAACCAAGGTCACTTTGGTCGAAATGCTGCCTACGATACTTCCCGTAGAAGACACGGAGGTCGGCGAAGCTCTTGAAAAATCACTGATCAAACAAGGCATCCGCTGCCTCACGAATACCAAAGTCACCGCCACCAAAGACCTCGGCAACCGCGTGGAAATCACCGTGGAAGGCCCCAAGGAAAACGGAATCATCTCCGCCGATGTCTGCCTTGTCGCCATCGGCATCCAGCCCGTCCTACCCGGCGGTGTGAAACCGGAGCTTACGGATCGCGGTTACATCAAAATCGGCGATCGCTACGAAACCAACCTTCCGAACGTATTCGCCATCGGCGATATCAACGGCCCTCCATGGCTCGCTCACGTCGCCTCCTTCGAAGCGTTTCAATGCGTGGACGGCCTATTTGTGGATGGTTTCAAACCACGCAAAGTAACCAATTTCCCCGGCTGCACCTAATGCCACCCTCAAGTCGCCTCGGTCGGAAAAACCGAACGCGCGCTCAAGGAAGAAGGCATCGAATACGTGGTCGGGAAAATTCCTTTCGTTGCCATCGGCAAAGCAGTCGCCGCCTCGGAAACCGAAGGCTTCACCAAGCTGCTTTACGGCAAGAAACACGGCGAGCTTCTGGGCGCTCACATCATCGGTGACAACGCGACGGAACTCATCGCGGAAATGGGCTTGGCACTCGATCAGGAACTCACCATCGACGATATCCACGCTACCATCCACGCCCACCCAACCATGTCTGAAGTGATTCACGAGGCCACGCTCGCTGCGGAAGGCCACGCGATTCACTTTTGATCCGCATCACTCGAAAGCGTAGGTCTTGTCCACCACGTTGACGTTGGGTGGCACGTCGTTTTCTTCAAAAAGGTCGTGCCCGGTTTTGAGGTTCTTCCAGAACTCAATCCATTGGTCATCAGCCGCCTGAGCCATGCGTTCTTCGGTCATGCGAAAGGGAAAGATGTGCACTCGGAAAAATGACTGGCCCCCATTCAAAGCCGCGTCGGCGATGGTATAGATCTCCTCTATCTTTTCATCGGTCATCGCGAGACAGCCAACGGAGGCATTGGATCCGTGGATCATGATGGCGCTTCCCGTACGTTGGTGAGCCAGGTCAAAATTGTTGGGATACCCGATATTGAACGAGAGGTGGAACGCGCTCTGGGGATTCATGCTCTTGCGGCTCGCAAAATAGAAGCCCTCGGGAACCTGCCCGTCTCCCTCGGCAAGTTTTGGGCCGAGATTCCCGCTCGCTGCGGCGATCGGATAACTGCGGAACAGCTCATACTTCTTCGTCTTTTTGTTTTCCACGAAAAGCTCCAGGATTTTCTCCTCTTTGAAGGCGCGAATGAAGATGGGGGAGCCCATCTTGAGTCCTTTCTCTGCAAGTGCCGCTTTGAGATCTTTTTCAACCCTCGATTTCACTTCTGCGAAACGTGACTGGCCACAAGCAGTTAGAGTCAGCATCGTTACCACGGCAATTAAGGAAACTAGTATTTTCATGTTATGATTCTCTGAGATCTTACCAAAGCTCGCTGATCCATTTGTTCGGATATGCACCCGACTCGGAAATAACCTGGTCGCCAAGGGTGGTGCCTTTGGACATAACAACGATGGTATGTCCTTCCGTGCCTGCGGAACCAGTCACGCGGAAGCCTTTGGCCGTGTTTTCCTCAATCCATTTTTCAGGCCATGGTCCGGGCAAGCTAAAGGTTTGCTCTTGGAGGCCTGAGTCCAGGGTCATCACGAAGATGAAGCCGTCTTCATCGTCTTTCGGTAGATCATCACCGGCTATCGAGGTAATCCGGTATCCTTCCGCCCAACGATCCTCCACCCACTTTTGCCTTTCAGCCGAGAAGGTGGTGGGAAGGCTGAAACGTTGTGCTCCCCAACCGGTCTCTGTCGTCATGATGACAAGCCATTGATTTTTCCAGCCTGCGAGTGAGGTGATGCGGTATCCTTCGGTAATCTTTTCCGCGATGGTGTTTTGATCGAATTCATAGCCAACCACGTACTGGGCGCCTTGCGTTCCAGTTGACATCACAATATTCCAGCCGCCGGAATCACCACCCACCGCGGTGATGCGGTATCCTTCTTCCCAGCCTTTTTTGACATCAGCATCGGGCCAAGGCCCCACTCCAAGATGGCGCTGGTCAACAAACGGGGTGCCACGGGACATGGTAACACGCCACATGTTGCTAAAACCGGTTACATTAGTGATTCGATATGGTTCACCTTTCGGTTCACCCTTCTTCGCAGGCGGGTTTACTGGTGCGGGTTTGGATGCGATTTGCGGCACCTTGATGGTAGGGCCATCAGGCCCGCCGCGCTTGGCCGCGCGAACTTCTTCCACAAGCATGGCGAGGTTGTCCGCTGACCATGACTCGGCCATGGTGCGCGCGGCAGCGGGATCAATGACACCGGATGTGGTGACGTAGGATTCCAGTTCTTTATTCTTCGCAACAGATGCCTCTAACAAGCGGCGTATATCCTTCGCACTGAGATTTGGGAAATCCTTGCGAATACCGGCGGCAACACCTGCGACCAGTGGCGCGGCCATGGAGGTTCCGGACATGGGAGCTTCGAGTCCCGCAAGGATCGGCGAAACGATGTTCTCACCAAGGGCGGCGATTTGAACGGAGCGCGGCCCGAAGTTCGTAAAGCTGGATGGTTTGCCTTCCTCGCTCAACGAAGCAACGGTGATCACGTTGGGGAAAAATCGTGAGAGATAGCAGGGAGAGGGCAGATCCAGATCGTTATCTGTCGCTGCATTTCCCGCAGCGATGACAATGAGCACATCCGGGTTCTCGTAAAAGGCGAGGGCGAAGGCGGCAGCATCCGCAACCGTCAGTTCGAGTATGAGATTCTCTAACAATATTCCTTTTTCTCCCTGGAATTTTGTTTCGACCGATTCCGGAGCTTTTCCATGGATGGAGTAGATGCGTTTCAGTTCCGCAGCCAATCCTTCAAAGTAAGGCTTGGGACGAAACCAGCTCATGTTGGCCACGCCGGCACCGCAAGTGCGCAGATAATCGGAAGCCCGACGTCCCTTTTTGATAGCCTCAGCGCGGTAAAGCTTGATGACCTCCGCGACGAAATCGGCGTAGTCATCGGACTCACCGGCCAGTTTCACAAGGCCTCCAGTCTCTGTGAAAACCCGACCACTGATTGGGGTGACCTGGCCGATCGCGGATCCATGCAGGAGGGCTTTTCCTTCACTGTATTTTGCAACGATGCCTGCGACGTGAGTGCCGTGGGACGCTCCATACAGCATTTCCGCATAGACATAATCGTTGAGATTGAGATTACCGGCCATGAGCGTGCCGAACCCGATTTGTTTCACCAGCGGGTTGGTGAAGCGGTTGCTGAGTATGTCCTTCAGCGCCTCATTTCCACCACTGGCCTCGAGGTAATCTTTGATAAGCTGGTTGAGATATTTGCGGTTCTCCTGGGTATCATCAATCGAAAGCTGGGGGGCGAGAAGCGGCTCATTCTGTAGAAAATTCCAGCCGTAAATGTCATCTACGAATCCGTTCTTGTCGTCATCGACGCCGTTTTTTCCTTTCAGCTCGGCTTCGTTCGCCAAGTAGTGTTTTTTGATTTCAGGATGAAAGGGATCGACCCATATGTCATTGATGAGCGTTAAATGGGGAATCTTTGGTTTGGCAGGCGGCCTGCCGTATTCCTGGCAGAAGGCATAGGCACGGACGATGAGCGAAAGGGGTGCGAATGCATCACCTTGCATGTCCAGATATTCGCGGGCGATTTTGCCGTCGTTGTCCTTTAGGTTCGCATCGGCACCGGCCCAAAGCAGACGGCGGACGGATTCGAAGTCTCCGGAAGCAGCCGCCAGCATGAGAGGTGTGCGGCCTTTTTCATCACGGATGTCCGGTTTTGCCTCAGCGAGAGAAAGCACGATGCGCGGGGCATTGCCCTCCTCAGCGGCTTTTAGCAGCGCTTCATCCGCTTCCCCTGAATATAGATGGGATATGGATGTCGCGAGAAATAGAAGTGCCAGATAGGTTCGTTTCATGATTTATGGAATCGTTTCCACGAGATTAATGATAATGTCTTGCATGGCAAGAATTCTGGTTGAGGGAAATGGATATTGAGTTCTAACAATGAAACGTATGGATTTCGTGGCCGATACAAAGTTTTGGGAATATTCCCCGGGATTGCGGTTGGCGTGGAATGAATACGGCGCCTCAGATGGCAAGCCTGTCTTTTATTATCACGGCTGGCCTTCTTCCAGGCTTCAGGCCATGTTGGCGCATGACGTTGCTTTGCAAAATGGTATCCGTTTGATCGCGATGGATCGCCCGGGAATCGGCAAGTCCTCCTTCATTCCGAAACGTACCCTTGATGATTGGCCCCGGCTCATGGAGCGATTCGCGGATTATTTGAAAATCGATTCTTTCGGACAGATCGGAGTCTCTGGAGGCGGACCTTACGTTCTGGCCTGTGCGGCAGTAATTCCGAAACGCCTCCATGTTTCCGTTGTGCTGGCAGGAATGGTTCCCTTGCCTCTCACCCGCCAAGGTTCGAAAGATCTCCACCCGCTTTACCGCGTTTTGATTCCTTTGCGCAGGCTGCCCTCCCCTTGTTTCACCGCCGCCTTTCGCATAGCGTCATCCGCTTCAAAGTTTCCTGTGAATCGGTTTCCTATTTCCTTTCTGTTACGCAGCTTGGCCGAGGCGGATCGCCGGCTTTTATCGAGCAATCCATCGCTGTTCGATATCCTTGGCCGCAGCTTTCGCGAAGGAGTGAGTTCCGGTGGCAGGGGTGTGATGGCCGACGCGGGGATTTATCTGGGAAAACCCGAATTCGCAGTGGAAACCATCACCCACCCGATTGACTATTGGCATGGCGGTGAGGATAAAAATATACCGATCACCCTCGTCCGTGAACTAACATCGAAAATGCCGAACGCCCGTTTACACACAGATTCCGAACTCGGCCATTTTTCGCTGGCCATTCATCGCGCTGCTGATGCCTTCCGGATTCTTGCCCTTTGAAACAACCATGCCTGAAACACCACACGCCGATGATGCCGCCGATGAGCGAATGGTCAGTCTGGGCACATATTCCTCGCTGGATGACGCCTTCGATCACGCGCTGGTCGCGCTCGCGTTGGGGGAAGCCGTGCGTGTGGAGCATGTCGAAGAACGCGGCGAGTTTGATCTCCAGGCCGAACCGGAAGCAGCTCCGAAAATTTCCCGTGAGCTTGAGGAATACTCGGCAGAAACACGCGGAGAGATACCACCCAAGGTGATGCCATCCAATTGGGCGAAGCATCCGGCTGGTATCCCGTTTGTCGCCGTCTGGTTCGCAACGCTTGTGGTGGTTTTCTATTTTCAAATGAAAGACCCCGCTATCTCCGGTCGCTATGCCTCATCCAGCGTGGCGTTGATCGCGGGCGGGGAATGGTGGAGACCCTTCACCGCGCTTTTCCTGCATGGAGACGGGCTTCATCTCGCTGGCAACATGGCACTGGGCTCCATTTTTGTAATCCTGGTATCCAAATCCATCGGCGCATGGAAGGGCTGGCTTTTGACCCTGCTCAGCGGAACGCTTGGGAACGCCATAACGTCTTTTGTCACCTATCCTGAATCATTCGTCTCGCTAGGTGCTTCCACCGCCGTTTTTGGAGCGCTGGGCATTCTTTCCGGTATCGGTCTCGTGGAAAATTTCCGTCAGGAGCTGCGTATGCCATGGGTCCGTGTGCTGGCGCCGATCATCGCCGGTCTCGTTTTGCTTGGCTGGTTCGGAGGGGCGGCGCCTGGTTCCAATACCGATGTTTTCGGTCATGTCTTCGGTTTTTCAGCCGGTGTTTTCTCAGGGAGCCTTTGCAGATACATGATAAGCGATGCAAGCCAGACATTGCACACTTCCGAAAATCAAGTTATGTAGGGTCGTGAATGCGACAGTTCCACATCACCATGGAAGTAACGACCGCCTCTGGGCGGCCTCCGTTACCATATCCGTGATGATCCATGTTTTGATCCTGGTTGGAATCAGCTACGAACTCATCACATTCCGTCAGACGCCGCGCGTGGAAGCCCCAAAGCCACCCCCGCCCAAGCAAATTGTCATCCTATCTCCGGAAATGATCATCCCACCTCCCGATAAGACGGGAGCGGATACGCAGAAACCGGAAGTCGTGCGAACCTCGCCGGATCAGGAGAGCGAAGATGCCCCAGCCAGCCGCCGCTACATTGGCGAACGCAACACCAAAGCGACAAGCGACAGCGCGCCCGACCCGGATGCCCTGGAAATGCCTTCTCAAGCAGGCCGCGTTCCCGAAGAACTGGAACAGCATGAAACCACGGAAAGCGAATACCAGGACGGCAGCTTGGTCAGTGAGGCAAATCCTTCCCAACCCTTGCCGCCGGTTCCCGATTCACTTGAAAATCCCAACCCGGTAGAGCCGGTTCCCGAGATGGCAAAAGGGGACGTGATACCCGACACAGGCGACGCGGATGAAGCTCAAAAAGCGATTCGGGAAAAACTGATCGAAGGCCCCAACCCGGTTTTGGAACCGGCACCAAAGGCCGAAGTCCTCGAAGAAGTGAAGCCGCGTGATGAACAGAAAACCCGCGAAGGCAAACCGGAAGGCCTTGCCGAGGAAAAGCCCAAAGAACAACCCAAGGAAACCGTGCGTCCACAACCGATCGATGATCCGGCGTTTCGCGGCAATCAATCGAAAACAAAAATCCAAGGCAGCATCTCCCGCACCGGACGCAGCGCCCTCGATGTCGCCGATACACCGATGGGCCGTTACCAGGCACAGATCAGCCGTGCGGTGGAACTGGAATGGCAGCGAAACTGCGTCAAGCATCAGGATTTCATCACACCCGGCTATCTCACCGTCCGTTTCTTCGTTCAGGCTGACGGTTCCGTGAAAAGTGTCAATTTCGTCGGCGAAATTCTCACCGGTGAGGTGCAAAAAGGCTTCACCCTGAACTCGATACGCGAGGCCGAAATCCCGGCAATGCCTGCCGCCGTCAAAAAGGAAATGGACGGCGATTCCCTGGAGCTCATTTTCAATTTCTACTTCTAACAACTACGATACATGCAGTATTTAGCAACCTCCTACACGGAAACCATCCTCGAGTTCATACAAAAAGGCGGCATATTTATCTGGCCGCTCGTAATCTGCTCCATAGCCGGGCTGGCTGCCATCGTATTCAAGGTCATGGCTCTTGCGCGCAGCAGGATCGTTCCTGACAGTCTGGTAAGCAGCCTCCAGTCGTTTCCCCAAAGCATCTCGCGTGAAGTGGTTCCGTCATTGCTTGCCGGCAACAGCACTCTCGCCCGTTTGGGTGCTGTCGCATACCAGCTACATGGCAGGCCAGCCGAAGAAATCAGCCGAAGTGTGGAGGCCGCCGCCCGTGAGGAAGTAGTCAAAATGCACGCCGGTATCAGCGTGCTGGACGTGGTGATCACGGTGGCGCCGCTGCTTGGCTTGTTGGGAACGGCCTCCGGTCTCGTTACCATCTTCCAAGGTCTTGGTGACACCAACGACAACATCATCATCGCCCGAGGCATTGCCGAGGCACTGAACACGACCATCTTCGGCCTCTCCATCGCCGTGCCCTGCGTGGTTGCACAAACCTATTTTACACGCCGCATCGAGCGTCTCACGGCACGGATGGAAGCAGCGATGGCCTCCTTTGTTTCCGCCTGCTCGCAGGAAAACACCCCATCCGAAAGGAAATGAACTTCCACCGCGTACAGAAAAAGCGGGGAGAGGTTCCGATCCTGCCTTTGATCGATATTCTCTTCATTCTGCTTGTCTTTGTGGTCGTCACCACCAGCCCGAAGAAAAAGCGGGAAGTCCTGCTCATCGAACTTCCCACCATCAAGGAGATCGCTTCCGAAACCGTGTCCGACACCCGATCGGTGATCGCCGTCGATGCAGAAGGCAATATCACCCTGGATGCCCTGAATGTCCCCGATGGCTTGCTTCAACTGTATCTTGAGTCATTTCAAAAACAAAACCCCGGGCGCAAACTTGAATTGGAAGCCGACCGTCGCCTGCCCCTCGAAAAGTTACTCGCTATCTGGGATGCCCTCAGCAAAGCAGGCATTCCGATCAAGGAAGTCCCTGCGAGAATCAAAGCGGGCGCGGATAACTAACAACCCCGCTATGGGCTGGACTTGGATGACATGGGCTGTCAATTTCCGCATATTATGAAACTAATCCTACTGTTGCCAATTTTCGCAGTTCCCATGATCCTGGCCGAAGAGCCAAGTGTGACCTTAGCCGGGGTGCAGGTGGTGATGGATGATGCGGGTGAAGATTTTGATGGTTTTCAGACATTCAACATGGAGCGGGGACACAAGGTGGCGCTCATCGTTCGCAGCAAGGGCAAAGCGATGGTGGGCTTCGATGATGAAAAGTCATCAATCACCCTTGGTGGAGCAAAGGCGGAAATCAATTTCTTCAGCAACATGGCCTTTTCCAAAGACCGGATGGCCCTGAAATTGGAATTCCACACGAGCGATCCGGTGACCATTGATGAAAAGGGCAACTTCAAAGTGGCGGGTGCCTTGCCCCTGGTGCTTGCAGGCGGCAAATCGGAGACGCGCAGTGAAGCGTTCGCCGTGGATATCGATGCAGAAGTAAAGTTCGCCGAAGATGCGGAAGGGATGCCGACCATGAAGGTCAAGTCCATCGGCAAACCGGATTATGGCGATGCGGAGTTTGAAATCGTCTTTTCCATGAATCGGAAAATGGAGGAGTTCGCAGGAATGCAGTTTTATACGAAGGATGGAGTGGCTCTGAAATCGGAACGAACCGGGTCGGGCTGGTTCGGCTTCGGCAAACAGGGCTCCGGCGAAGTTACTTATCAGTTTGAAAAAAAGCCGACGGATCTGATTCTTGCCGTTGAAACATGGACCGAGCGCGAGGAGATCAGCCTAAAGGTCGATGTCGATGCAGGTGTCGCACTTGCCAAGCCATAGTCGCTAACAATTTACACGACAGGATCGTAATTTGACGTTTACGGAGCCTTCCAATCTGGGAACTCGGATTTGAGTTGGGCTTTGTATTTGTTCACTTCATCCGTTTTTCCCTGTTTCTCCAGCAGTTGAATGTATTTGTGAATGGCAAGCGGTTTGAGATCCGCATCTTCGTGGAACTGTATGACGTTCAAATAATCCGCCGCCGCCTGACCGAGTTTGTCATCTTCCACATAGTTATCCCCAGAAACAATACGAAGGCGGGCGGAGGTTCTTCCTTGTGGGCGCAGTTCCATAGCCTCGTCCACAGCTTTGCGTGATTCGCTATAACGCTTGAGACCATACAACGCGCGGGCGCGGTCCAGAAGTGCGTCTGCTTTCCATGCGGGACTATCTTCGACGTCAAGAATATTGGCGATACAAGGCAGAGCCTTTGCGAATTCTCCAACTTCAATATGCGCTTTTGCGAGGTATCTCCATACTTCTTTAGGAGTGGATCTTGGATCTTCATTGTTCGCAATGACTTCAAGAAACTTGGCGGTGGATGTGTAATCGCCGGAATTGAATGCCTGCATGCCAGCCCAGCGCAGCGCCTGCTCGGGGATTTCCTTAACATAATCTTTCTCAATCGCGAGATTGATCTCAGCGGCCAGCTTGGCGGGGTCTTGTGCGGAAAAGTACGATAAAGCTAGTAGAAGACCCGCGTGCTTTCCATAATCTTTCAAGCTCAACTGTCTCGCTAGGTTGAGATAGTCGGCAGCATCACGGGGCTTGTTCGTTTTTACCAGCCCCCAACCGATCCAATAGTTTGCCTCCGCTTTGAGATTATCGTCGAGGTCGCTGACTTTTTCGAGCAAGCCTTTGTAGCGAACGATCATATTGGCAATATCACCTTCCTTGCGGTCACCTTCCTTACGGCGTGTCCGGGCCGATTCCAGCCATGCGAGCGCGGCGAGATCCTGGGGCGCGGCAGCATCGGAGCTGATCCTGTCGTAGTCGGCAACCGCCTTGGCGGATTCGCCGATTTCCGCATAAGCCTTGGCACGTTTGGCGAGTGCGGGATGGATGCGTTTGTCATCCGCGTGATTCGTTATGAATTCCGTCAGAGAGCGGATGGCACCCTGCGGATCTCCCGCCTCGGAAAGCACCCATCCGCGTTGGTATAGGAAACCCGGAAGATTCGTCGGACTGAGCAGGGCGGGATCTATTTGCGAATAGGTCTTGGCCGAATCCGCTATCTTGTTATCCGAAAACTGTGTTTCCGCCTTCATCAGCATCGCAGTGTGTATGCGGGGATCTTTCGGACGGCTTCGTGAGTAGATTTGAAGGAAAGCATCGACCTGATCGACAACATGGCGGCCTTCGATTTCAAAGAAACAATGCAAGCGGTAATAGGATGCTTGGAAGGCGAGGTCGTTTTCCGGGGGGACGAGCCGTTCGACTTCGCGGAACAACTCGCTGGCATCCGCCGGACGTTTCAGTTTCAGAGTCGCTCTCGCGGCGATCATGACCCGCGCCGCTTCTTTTTCACCTTCGGCCTTGAGAGAGCTTTTGCGATAGATGTCGACGACCTTTTGGTATTCCCTGCGAACGTAATAATTTTCCATCAACGCGATTTGTGCCGAGGGACGGAACTCTTCCATCCCTGCTGTATCCAGAATGGATCGCAGGTATTTTTCCGCTTCTTCGGTTCGGTCGAGTTTGGTGGCGGTGATCGCCGCGTGGAGAGCTGCTTCGCCACGGTATTTGGCGACGGCTTTTGATTTGGCTACTTTGTCAAATTGAGCGAAAGCCTCCGCAAGCTTGCCTGTTTTGAAATGGATGTGCCCGATCGCGAGCTCCGCTTCATCACGGAAAAGCGCGGATGCGGGATCGGCTATGACCTTGTTGAAGGAGACCAGAGCTTCTTGGTTTCGGCCAAGAACATGGTAGCAACGGCCTGCGAAAAGATAGCCTTTGGGCTTGTCTTCTGGACGAGCGGAGTTGGCGGCGAATCGCTCGAACAAAGGGGCGGCGAAGGCGTATTCACGGCGCTGGTAGTGATCGGCAGCAAGCATATAAGCAGCGGCAGCGGAGTATTTGCTCTTCGGATGCCGGTTCATCAACGTGGCGAAGTTGCGTTTGGCCTCGTCGATCATACCTGCTTGGTAGTAGCTGCTACCTAAATAAAACAATGCCGCTTCCGCATTCGCGTGATTCGCAAACTCTCTCAGATAACCTGTGAAAATTTCCGCAGCTTGCAAGTATCGCTGGCGACGGATTTCGATGTCCGTATCGCGCTGCGCTAGGTCGAAGAGGTTTTTTCCCCGATTGAAATAAGCATCTCCCGCGTCCGCATCCAATGCTTCCTCATCCACGACGCCTGCACGTGGAACCGGTTGGGCTGTGGCATGGTGAACGGCACCTAAGAAGAAACAGGTGATTCCAAGCTGTGTTATTTTAGGGAATTTCAACATTCTAAAATTAATTTGAGGGACTTGGCGGCTGTGTGGCGAAGGAAATATTCCAGATGCCCGCTTTCTGGCAGGTGTCGATGACTTCCACGATGCGTTGATACTCGACCTTGCCGTCGCCTCGGATTCGCACAGGTTGGTTTTCGTGTTGCTTGGCGATTTCTGAGAGCTTCGTCAGGAGCTGGTCTAGATTCACTGTGATTCCCTCCACGCGGATGGTGCCTTCCGCGAGGACACTTATGACAATTTCCCCTTGCTGCCGTTCCGGTTCAGCGCCCTCTTGCGCGGTAGGAACGGAAACCGAAAGTTCGGTTTCCGAACGGGTGACCTGCCAGGTCACGATGAAAAATATCAACAACAGAAAGACAATATCGATCATCGGTGCCAACTGCATGTTGGCTGGTTCGGGCTGTCTGTTTTGAAATTTCATTTCCGTGAAAGTTTAGATACCGTGGAGGTCGGGGCGGTTGTTGCCTAGAGGAGAGGGAACTGGCATGGAGTAGTCCTGCCGATCACGCTGGCTCGTGCTTTGCGAAGATTGGTTTTGTGGCACCTGATGCTCAACCTGTGTATGAAGCAACGCCATCATGTGGGTGCTGGCCGCCTCTAACTCGGCTATGTATTTCTGAACCCTTCCTCGGAAGAGGGAGTAGAAAACAAGGGCGGGGATACCAATGACCAGTCCTCCCGCAGTGGTAATCAGGGCTTCCGAAACACCTTCGGCAAGCTGCATCTGGCGCACGCCCTGCACATCGCCCTCCGCGATTTGGAGGAAGGATTTGATCATGCCCAGCACCGTCCCTAGCAACCCAACCATCGGCGCGATCGATCCGATGTCGGCCAGATACGTGATGCGTGAGCTAAGCAAGCCGGCTTGGCGGGAACCCTCCGCTTCCGCGACCTCACGCACATCTCCGAAAGAGGCGCTCGGATATTTGGTGAAGAAATCAAGCGTCTTCTGTGTTACGCGTGCCATACATTCGTTCTGGCGATGGCAAAACGCGATGAGTCCGAGGTAGTCGCGCTTACGAATCATGGCCTCGGCCGCGTTCATGAAGCGATCACTCACAACCGCATTCCGACGAATCGTCAGAAGATAAAGAAAAATCAGAACCACAGCGACCACGGAAATCACTGCCAGAGGAAACATCATGAGGCCTCCTTGGTTGATGATATCCAAAAAGTTCATCTGCTTGGCTGCAGGAGCTTCAGTGGATTCTGCCGCAAATGCTGCCTGCGCGCCGTACAAAAACACGGCGAATGAAAGGATGGAGCGCTTCATTGATAGGGTGGATTGTAACCTAGCTGGACACCTTGGCAAGCGCCGGAATTGGTCTGAAAACACACGCTATCACACCACGGCCAGAGCCGCCGCGGCGCATTTCATGCCGTCCAGAGCGGCTGAAACGATTCCGCCCGCGTAACCCGCACCCTCACCACACGGGATCAGTCCTGAGATTTCCGGATGCTGTAGGCTGATTTCATCGCGGGGTATGCGCAGGGGCGAGGAAGTGCGTGTCTCGAAACCTAGCAATAGCGCGTCGGCGGAAGCATAGCCATGAATCTGACGGTTGAACAGCTTCAGCCCGCTGCGGATCCGTGAAGTGATCGCTCTATCGAGAAGCTCGTGCAAGGGAGCGGAATTCAAACCCGGAAAGTACGAGGTTTCTGGTAAATTGCCCGATATTTTTCCCGAGAGGTAGTCGGGGACACGCTGGGCCGGTGCCACTTGCCCCAGTTCGCCGTTGCCCCCGGCCGCTTTCGCGGAACGTTCTATGATTTCCTGAAATACAATACCCGCGAGTATCCCGTGTTCGGGCTCGAGATAGGCGATATCCTCCGGCTCAATCGTTGTGACCAAGCCGGAGTTTGCGAAAGGGGAGTCCCGCCGGGAAAGCGACATGCCATTGACCACGACCTGCTCGTTGCTGGTTGCCGCCGGAACAATCCAGCCGCCAGGACACATGCAAAACGAATGCACGCCGCGATCATCGATTTTTGTAGCAAGCCGGTAACGGGCGGCAGGCAACAACCGATGCCTCGCTTGCCCTTCCGGTATATGATATTGTTTGCGGTCAATGAAGGGTTGTTGATGCTCAATCCGGAAACCGATCGCAAAAGGCTTGTGCTCCATCAACACGCGCTTTCCGGCAAGCAAACGGTAGATGTCACGCGCCGAGTGCCCGGTGGCGAGAATGGTCGCATCGCCGAGAAACTCCCGTCCGTCAGCCGTGGCAACCCCCATCATTTTCCCATCACGAATCAGGAAATCACTCACCTTGGTTTGAAAATGAACCTCCCCACCGTGAGAAAGAATCGACTCGCGGATGGATTTGACCACATTCGGTAATAGATTTGAGCCAACATGCGGATGCGCATCTGTTAGAATCTTGCTCGGTGCTCCATGTGCGACAAGAACCCTATAGACCTCCGCCACAGGACCACGCTTTGTGGCACGGGTGTAAAGTTTTCCGTCAGAAAAAGTTCCCGCTCCACCCTCACCGAAGCAATAGTTCGATTCTTCGATCACACGCCCTTCCCGCAAAATAGGAGCGAGATCGAATCGCCGCGCCGAAGCATCCTTGCCGCGTTCGATAACAATCGGTTTCGCTCCCATTTCAAGACAACGCAGCGCCGCAAACAAGCCCGCGGGCCCTGCTCC
>JBGSRM010000177.1:0-21892 GCA_041737575.1 Akkermansiaceae bacterium | reverse complement strand
CATAATGCATATCCGAATGTGGTTGCGGGTGGCGGGTCGTCGATTTTTTTCCATATATGGAGGCGTGAAGGTGCGGCAGCTACGGCTGGGTGCACGACGATGGAAGAGAAGAAATTGCGGTGGTTGATCACGAAGGTTGACCCGGGTCGCCGTCCGCTTTACGTGCTTCTGCCCCGCTCCGAATACGACAAATGGAAAGCTATATGGAAACTACCATGATGACTGCCGAGACCACACCTGATGCGAAGGGCCACTTTGGCCAGTTTGGGGGTATGTTTGTCCCCGAGACCTTGATGACACCGCTTCAGGATTTGGCGCATGCCTATGAGTTGGCGAAGGCGGATCCGGCGTTCAAGGCGGAGTTGGATGATTTATTGAAAAATTATGTAGGCAGGCCGACGCCGCTGTATTTTGCGGAGCGTTGGACAGAGAAGTTGGGAGGGGCGAAAATTTATCTGAAGCGTGAGGATTTGCTTCATACGGGAGCGCATAAAATCAACAATGCTCTGGGGCAGATACTGTTGGCGAAAAGGCTGGGTAAGACCCGCATCATCGCGGAGACGGGTGCCGGGCAGCATGGTGTGGCGACGGCGACGGTGTGCGCGCGTTTTGGTATGGAGTGTGTGGTTTACATGGGCAAGGTGGACATGGAGAGGCAGGCATTGAATGTGGCGCGGATGCGTCTGATGGGCGCGGAGGTGCGTGCCGTGACGGCAGGGCAGGCGACACTGAAAGAAGCGGTAAATGAGGCGATGCGCGACTGGGTGGCTTCTGTGGAGAACACGCATTATATTATCGGCTCGGCGTTGGGATCGCATCCGTTTCCGATGATTGTGCGTGATTTTCATCGTGTGATCGGGCTGGAGGCGAGGGAGCAGATTTTGGAGAGAGAGGGACGGTTGCCTGATTTGCTGGTGGCGTGTGTGGGTGGTGGGTCGAATGCGATAGGCTTGTTTCATCCGTTTTTAGGAGACGAGCATGTGAGGATGGTGGGGGTAGAGGCGGGGGGAGATGGTATTTTGCCCGAGCGACATGCGGCGCGTTTCCAAGGGGGCAAGCTGGGAGTTTTACAGGGTACGAAGACGTGGTTGCTGGCGAATGACGATGGTCAGATCGAGCTGACCCATTCGGTTTCCGCAGGGCTTGATTATGCGGCGGTCGGGCCGGAGCATGCTTATCTTCAATCACGTGGGCGGGTGGAATACACCTATGCTACGGACGATGAGGCGCTTGCTGCTTTCAAGGAGTTGGCACATACCGAGGGGATTATTCCTGCATTGGAAAGCTCTCATGCGATTGCGTATATCTCGAAGGTGGCGGGTTCGTTGCCGAAGAGTGACATCATTATCGCGAATCTTTCGGGTCGGGGAGATAAGGATGTGGAGCAGGCGGCTAGGTATTTGCTGGGGGATTGATGGATTTCCAAAAAGTCGCACTTGAAGGTGTGGAAAAGTAAGGCAGGTTCATTTCATGAAATCGATAACCGCTTACATATTTCTCGTTGTGTCTTCTTTGGTGAGCATTGGATGCGGGCAGGAGAAGACGGATCGATCTCTTCAGGAAGAGGCGCAGAAGATGAAGCCGGTGGAGGTTCCGGTGGAGGGTGGTATGGCGAGGGCGTATTTTGCGAGCGGATGTTTTTGGTGTGTGGAGGCGGTTTATGAGAGTGTGAAGGGTGTGGAGGAGGCTGTTTCGGGATACGCCGGGGGGCATACGGAGAATCCGACGTACGAGTCATCGAATACCGGGAAGACAGGGCACGCGGAGGCCGTGGAAGTGATTTATGATCCGAAAGTGATCAGTTTTGAGAAGCTGGTGGATGTGTATTTCGGGTCGCAAGACGTGACACAGGTGAATGGGCAAGGTCCGGAAAAGGGTTCTCAGTATCGATCCATCATTTTTTACCAGAACGAAGAGCAGAAGAAGATCATTGATGAGAAGATCGCGGCGTTGAACAAGGAGATCGCTCCGAAGGAGGTGGCGGCGGAGGTGTATCCGTTTCAGAAATTCTGGAAGGCGGAGGATTACCATCAGGATTATGAGAAATTGAATCCGGACAACTCCTATGTGAGAGGCGTATCGATTCCCCGTCTGCGGAAGTTTCAGGCGAAGTTTCCTGAGCTGCTCAAGAATGCAGGGGAAGTCGAGTGAAATAGAAATAGGGGTTGGACGTGAACGCGTCCGTGCTGCAAGCCTTCCTCACATGCAAGATCCTACTTATGTTCGGAACGCGTTCGCACGTATCGCTGACAGGTATGTCCTCACGAATCACGTGCTTTCTTTTGGCGTTGATATCTGGTGGCGCAAGGTGGTTACGAAGCGGATCAAGCAGTTGAAGCCAAGAAAGTTGCTGGATGTGGCGACTGGGACGGGCGATCTCGCTTTGGATATTCAGGATGCGATGCCAGATTGTCAGGTGATTGCGACGGACTTTTGTGCGGAAATGTTGGAACATGCGAAGAGTCGGGGAGTGCATGAAACCTTGGTGGCCGATGCGTTGAATCTGCCTTATGGGGATGATGAGTTCGATATGCTGACGGTCGCTTTCGGGCTCAGGAACATGGCTGATTATGAGAAGGCTTTGGCTGAGATGCGCCGGGTCTTGAAGCCGGAGGGGCGTTTGTTGATTTTGGATTTCTCTTTGCCAACGGGACTGATGCGGAGGCCTCATTTGTTTTATCTTCGTCATGTGATGCCGAAAATTGCGGGGCTGTTGACGGGGCAGAAGGATGCTTATGATTATCTTTGTGGTTCGATTGAGAAGTTTCCAGCGGGTGAGGCGATGATCGGGTTGGTGGAGTCTTGTGGTTATAAAGACGTGACTTGTTCTCCGATGACATTTGGTGTCGTCAGTCTTTACGAGGCGGGGAAAAAGTGATTTAGTTTCGTCTATGAACAGGCGAAATTTCATACGAGTGACTCTGCCGCTGTTGGCGATTGGTTCATCACGCGGGGAACCGGAGGATAAGGCGATGTTCAGCTTTGGTGTGATTGCCGATCCCCAGTATGCGGATGTGGAGCCGCTGGGGACCCGGTTTTATCGGAACTCGTTGGATAAGTTGGAGAAGGCTGTCGAGGAGCTGAATGGCAGTGAGCTGAAATTTGTGGTGACCTTGGGTGATTTGATAGATCGGAATTTCGCGAGCTTTGGAGCGATTATGCCGATTTATGCGAAGCTGAAGCATCCGCATTTTCCGGTGTTGGGGAATCATGACTTCGATGTGACGGATGAGGAGAAAGGCAAGGTTCTTGGGGCTGTGGGAATGGACGCGGCTTACTATGCAAAGCAGTTTGATGGGTGGAGATTTCTTTTCCTAGATGGGACGGATGTCTCGGTGTATCGCCAAGCGGCTGATGATTTGAAGACGAAGGAAGCCGCTGCTTTGCTTGCGAAAATGCAGGAGGAGAAGCGTGAACAAGGGAGAAATTACAATGCTGCGATCGGTGAGAAGCAGATGGAATGGATCGCTGCGGAGATCGAAGCTGCGTCAGAGGCGAAAGAGAGGGTGATTCTGTTCAATCACTATCCGGCGTTTCCTAAGGGGCCTCTGACTTTATGGAATGATGAGGAGCTTGTGGCATTGATCACCAAGCACAAGCATGTGGCGGCATACATGAATGGCCACGACCATGCCGGAAATTATGCGCAGCAGGGAGGAACCCACTTTTTGAATCTGAAGGGCATGGTTGAGACGGCTGCGGAAACCGCCTACTCGATCGTGCATTGTTATGCGGATCGTTTGGTGGTGGATGGTTATGGTGCGGAGCCGGATCGCGAGCTTGTGCTTGGGTGATGCTGTTTTGGAAAATTGATAGGTGGTAGCGGTGTTGTGGGCTTGTAACCATTTCCCAACCGATTAGAATGCGGACATGCGCAAGCTGATTGCTTTTATTTTCGCCCTTGGGGGTATGGTTTCCGCTCAGGAGACACACATGGTCGTGGAGGCTTACTCCGGTAAGGTTTTGTCGGCATCCGGTTCGTCGCAGAAGCGTCCGGTGGCATCGCTTGTAAAGATGGCGACGGCGATTGTGGCGGTTGATTGGGGGACGGCGACGCAGACGGATCTTGGCAAGGAGATGATTCAGGTTCCGGAGAGCGCGCACTCCAGTTCGACCGGCTTGAAGGTGGGCGACACGCTTTCGCTGCGAGATGCGCTTTATGCTTCCATGCTGGCGTCTGACAATATGGCGGCGTTGACCGTGGCGCATCATGTGGGTCAGAAAATTCTTGAGCAGCGTGGGAAAACGGGTGATCCGGTTTTGGCATTCATTGCGGAAATGAACAAGCTGGCGAAGGCGATTCAAGCGAAGGATACCTTGTTTACGAATCCCCATGGACTTGAGCTGGGCGCGAAGCCGGGGTATTCGACGGCGGCGGATGTGGCGAGGTTGTCGATTCACGCGATGAGGCGGAATGCGATCACCTTCATCACGAGGCAGAAGTCACGAGTGATCAAGGTGAACGGGCAGGAGATCACGGTTCAGAATACGAACGAGCTGGTGGGGGAAACGGGTATTCTGGGTATCAAAACAGGCACGACGAACGCAGCCGGGCCTTGTATGGCGACTTGTATGGATCGCGATCCGGTGATTCGTACGAAGCCTGACGGATCGAAGGGGGTGACTCCGCGGCGGCTGATTGTCGTGGTCTTGAATAGTCCGGATCGTTTCACGAGGACGCGCACCTTGCTGCGGGATGGCTGGAAATTTTACGATACGTGGCTGGAGGCCGGTGCACCGATCAAGGACGCGCGGAAAGAGATTCTCGCGACTCCCGCACCGAAATAGTGGAAGATGGAAATTATGAGGATCGGTATATTGAACAGCGGTGGGGATTGCCCGGGATTGAACGCGGTGATTCATGGTGTGGTGGGCGCGGCGCACAAGCTGGGCTGGGAGGTTGTGGGATTTAAGGATGGTTTTGAAGGGCTGATGCCGCCGGGGGATTTTGTTTTCCTCAAGCCCGAAGACACCATTGGTATTTTAAAATTGGGCGGGACGATTCTTGGATCGACGAACAAGGGGCACTTTGCGGCAAAGGTCGGTGAAGGGAATGTGATGGAAGTGCCTGGGGAAGTTATCACGCTGGCTAGGCGGACGATGGATGAGTTGGAGATTGGTGCGCTGGTGGTGGTTGGTGGGGATGGTTCTTTAACGACCGCTTTGCAGCTTTATCGTGCGGGATGGCCGGTTATTGGTGTGCCGAAGACGATCGACAATGACATTTCCGCGACGGCGATGACCTTTGGTTTCGATAGTGCGGTAACAACGGTTGTGGATGCGCTGGATCGGCTGAATACGACCGCGGAATCCCACAAGCGCGTGATGGTGTTGGAAGTGATGGGCAGGCATGCGGGATGGATTGCTTTGTGGGGTGGGTTGGCGGGCGGTGCGGGCGTGATTCTTTTGCCGGAAATTCCATTTAGTCTGGAAAAAGTGGCAGCGTTTATCCGCGCGCGAGAGGCGATGGGGAGGCGTGCGACTTTGGTGGTTGTGGCCGAGGGGGCGAGGATGCCGGATGGTGAGCTGGTGACGATTGATGCGAATTGCAGCGGAGAAGTCAGGCTGGGTGGCATTGGGGAGCAAGTGGCCCGTCAACTGCAAGTGCTGACGGGGAAGGAAACGCGTTCGACGACGCTGGGTCACCTTCAGCGTGGCGGTTCTCCTACGGCGCTGGATCGCATTTTGGGGGTTCGTTTTGGTGTGATGGCGGTGAAACTGGCGGAGGAAAAGGCGTTTGGCCGTATGGTTTCTTATGACGCATACGATGTCGGATCCGTGACCATTGAGGAGGCGGTGAACAAATTGCGTTTGGTGGAGCCGGACAGCGACATTGTGCAAGCGGCAAAGGCTGTGGGGATCTGCATGGGCGATTGATTTTCTGGACGGCTGCTGCGGGAAAAATGGTTTTCGTATGAGGCTTGCGAAGTGTGGCGCGGGGCGTTAGAGATTCGGCATGTTGGATGAGATTCGCACGTTATTGATTTTGCAGGATAGGGATCAGCGATTGCTGAAATTGCGCAAGGAGCTGATAAAACTTCCTCAGGAAGAGGAGAGAGCGAAGGCGAAATTGGCCGGTGATACGGCGGCGTTGAAGAAGGCGCATGACGAGCTACTTGCGGCGGAACTGCGGGTGAAGAAAATCGAGATGGATGCGGAGACGCGCCGGACCACCTTGAAGCGACTGCACACGCAGCAATTTGAAACGAAGAAAAACGAGGAATACACGGCGTTGGGGAACGAGATCAAGCGGTATGAGAAGGAGGTGGATGAATTCGAGACCAAGGAGCTGGAAGCGATGGAGGAGGCGGATGGTTTCCGTAAAAAGCAGAAGTTGGCGGAAGCGGAGCTAGCGAAGACACAGGCGGTGATCGACGAGGATTTGGCGAAGATCCGCGAGCGCAGCGTGAACATGGAGCAGCAGGTGGCCGAGACACTTGCGGAGAGGGCGAAGCTGCTTGCGAACGCGCCTGAGGAAATCCTTCCGCTTTATGAAAAACTGATGAAGTCGAAGGACGGCACTGCGATTTGCAATTTGCGGGATGGGAAGTGCGCGGGTTGTCACATGAGAGTGGTTCCCTCCACGGCCATTGCGGTGCAAAGCGGCAGGGAGATCACGCAATGTGAGAACTGCGGACGAATTCTTTTCATGGATGAATGATGCGGGGGGAGCTGGAAACGAGTGTTCTGCGTGCGGTATCCCGCTCTTTTTATCTGAGCTTGCGATTTCTACCCAAGCCGATGCGCCGACCGGCGGGGATTGCTTATTTGTTGGCGAGAACGAGCGATACCATTGCGGATGCGGATGGATTTTCGCTGGCTGAGCGTAAGGAGTATTTGGAAAAGTTCGATGGATGGGTGAGGGGAGCGAGAGGTTGTTTTCCTGAGGGATTCGCGGAAAGAATTTCCAACCGTGGGGAGAGGGTTTTGTTAGAAAGATGTGATGAGGTATTGGCTGGATTGGAATCTTTGCCGCAGGGGCAAATTGATTTGGTGCGCGAGGTTTTGGAAATCATCATCGGTGGTCAGAGAAACGATCTGGATGTGTTCGGGGTGGGGGATTCCGGTCGTGTCATTTCCCTGCCGGATGCGGAGGGATTGGATGATTATACGTTTCGTGTGGCGGGATGTGTGGGGGCTTTTTGGACGAAGCTGGGTTATGAAACGCTCGGGGCGAAATTTTCCAAACATCCTGAGGAAGAGTTGTTAGATTTGGGGGTGAGGTTCGGGAAGGGTTTGCAGTTGGTGAATATTTTGCGCGATCTGGCGGAGGATAGGAAAAACGGGCGGTGTTATCTGCCTGTGCCGGATGCTGGGGATGAGGTTGGCCTGATGAGGGAGTTCGGAATCGTGCGCAGGCAGGCCGTGGAGAAGGTTGAGGCAGGTTTTGCCTATGCTGAAAAGCTGTCCATGAAACGGCTGCGGGTGGCGACGGTTTTGCCAGCGATGATCGCGAGTGAAACCTTGGAATTGCTGGAGGGGGCGACCTTTTCACGACTGCAAGAACGCATCAAGGTGCCTCGTAGGAGGGTTTACCGGATGGTTGCCGAGGCATGGCTGCACAGTTGAGCTGGCCAAGCTGGTGATTTTTCCGTCAAATCCGGCCTAGGAAATTGACAATTCAAACCACAGCAAAGAAAAACACGCACAACCCATGAGTTCACTAAAATTACACAACGCCATGTGGCCTGGTCTGGTCGGCAAAGAGCCCGGTACAGATCATCCGCCAATCTCCCTTGAACATATGCTTGAAATGACCGCTGCTGCGGAAGTGAATGGCCGTAAATATGATGGGGTGGATTTATTTATTTTTCATCCGCATACGGATCCCGATGCATCTGACAGCGATCTTCGAAAGATGGCTGATCTGATTGCTTCCAAGGGTCTATCGGTTGGTTCTTTGGTGGCTCCGGTATGGCCGGGGACTGTGGGTGGCCCTGCTTTTGGTTCTGACGAAGATCGTAAGAACTTTGTATTGGCGGTGGAGAAGACTTGCCGCGTGGCGCGTATTTTGAATGAGCATGGCGTGCGTAAGTCCGGAGTGATTCGTGTGGATACGGCGGGTGGCACAGCGGATTTCGCTAAGGACACGGTTGGCAATACCGCGAAGGTGGCGGCGACGTTCCGCGAGGCGGGCAAGGTGGCTGAGCAATTTGGCGAGAGAATCGCTGCGGAAGGAGAGATTTGCTGGGGTGGATTCCACTCGTGGAAAGCGGCAGTGGATACGTTGGAGGCTGCGGCGATGCCGGGGGTTGTCGGTTTTCAGGCCGACCTTGCGCATACCTATCTGTACTTGATGGGTTACAATGCGCCTGAGGCAGCTTTGCTTCAGGAAGGCTATAGCGACGAGGAGTTCTGGGCGGCTTACAAGATCATGACGGATGCTTTAAGGCCTTGGACGTTGGATTTCCACGTAGCGCAAAATGACGGCAGTGTTCACGGCACCGGCTCGCATGATAAGACGGGGCGTCATTGTCCGGCAGATGATCCGAATGGCAGGCTCGATATTGCGAAGTGTTCCTCTTACTGGCTGCAAGGTGCGGCGGAGCGCGGCATCAAGCACATCTGTTGGGATGGTTGTATGTTCGATAACGCCGTGCTGGAAGCTCCGGGAACCTGGAACGCGATTCTCAAGGCGATGATCGACGTTGATCAAGCACTGTAAATTCAGAAACCCTGTATCGAAATTATTATGGCTAAAAAACAAATCAGAATCGGTCTCATTGGCTACGGCTTCATGGGTCGCACTCACTCGAATGCCTACTCACAACTCGAACATTTCTTTGATACCGAGCACGTTCCCGTGCGGCAGGCTGTGTGCGGACGGGATGAGGAGAAGGTGAAGGCTTTCGCGGAAAAGTGGGGTTATGCTTCTTACGAGACCGACTGGCGCGAGCTGGTGAAGCGGGATGACATTGATGCGGTTGATATCTGCACGCCGAACAATTCCCACGCCGAGATCGCCCTCGCGTGTATCGCCAACGGCAAGATGATCCTTTGCGAAAAGCCTCTCGCGCTCAATGGTGCGGAAGGTGAGAAGATGGTCGAGGCTGTGGAGAAATCCGGGCTGCCGAACCTGGTTTGGTATAACTACCGTTTCCTTCCTGCCGTGACCCATGCGAAGAACATTGTGGCTGCTGGTGAGCTGGGACGTATTTTCCATTACCGCGCGAACTTCCTGCAAGACTGGACGATTTCCGCTGACCTTCCCCAAGGAGGAGCGGCACTGTGGCGTTTGGATGCGGCGGCGGCTGGCTCAGGTGTAACGGGTGACCTTTTGGCCCACTGCATCGATACCGCGCGTTGGATCAACGGCGACATCGTTTCCGTTTCCGCGATGACCGAGACCTTCATCAAGGAACGCGTGCATCAGGAGACCGGAGAGAAGCATCCTGTGACAATTGATGATGCGTGTGCTTTCCTTGCGCGATTTGAGAATGGGTCGCTGGCGATTTTTGAATCGACGCGTTATGCTCGTGGTCACAAGGCGCTCTACACTTTTGAGATCAATGGTGAGCATAAGTCCCTATTCTGGGATTTGCACGATCTGAACCGCCTTGAATATTTTGATCATGGTGTTCCCGGTGATCGCCGTGGTTGGAGCAGCATTCACTGTTCCGATGGGGATCATCCTTATGCAGGAAACTGGTGGGTGCCGGGGCTTTGCCTTGGGTATGAGCATTCCTTTACCCATGCCTTGGTGGAGTTCTTCAAAGGGCTCGATAATCCAACGGCTCCGATCAACTACCCGGACTTCCGCCATGCACTCGGCACGCAGTATGTATGCGATGCGGTGCTGGAGTCTGCGAAGACGGGGCAGTGGGTGGATGTGAAGAAATCCTGAGAGGGACTCATAGGAAATTTCCGGCAAATCTCTGCGGAATTCCGCCGCGGAGATTTATGGGTGAGGTGGAATGGCATCCAGAACATGCACTTATAACAGATAACTCCTAGAATCCGCAGTGCTACTGCGGATTCTAGGTTAAAGGGAGCGGGGTTTGTGGTCGGTGCGGAGGTATCTCGACCGCGGGGCTAATCTGGAAGGGTTCCCGCAAAAATTTAAGAAAGCCAAAAAAAGAAGCTGCGATTCCGTTTCCAGAATCGCAGCTTGCAAGGTCCTTAGCTGATACAGAATTTTTTGATCTATCCCCCCGGAAGAATCAAATATTTCCGCTCAAGCGTTAGGTTGGGTGAAAGATTCGGTGGGAAAATCAAGAACGCAAGTAAAAAGTTTAAGTTATATTAAACTTTTTTTAGAGGGCGCGGAGGGCGGTTTTGAGGGCATCGAAGTCGGGGAGATCTTTGGGGTGATCTTTGACATCGGCGAAGCGGATGACGCCTTGTTTATCGATGAGGAAGGCGGAGCGTTTGGGGACGCCGCCCATGATGAGGTTGGCTTCGGGGAGGAACTGGTCGTAGGCGATGCCGTAGGCTTTGGCGGCGGTGTGTTCGTAGTCGCTGAGGAGGGGGATGGTGATGCCTTCTTTTTGTGCCCAAGCGTCCTGGGCGAAGGGGTTGTCACCGGAGATGCCGAAGACTTTCGCGTCGAGATCCTGGTATTCGTGGATGCCGGAGGAGATGTCGCAGAGTTCCGTGGTGCAGACGCCGGTGAAGGCCATGGGGACGAAGAGTAGGACGATGTTGGTGGATCCGATTTCTTCGCTGAGTTTGACGATTTTTGGGCCGTCCGCGGTTTTGGTGACTAGGGTGAAGTCAGGTGCTTGGTCGCCGATTTTAATAGACATGATGTTGTTATTGGTTGTTGGAAAGGTGGTTATGTTAAGCGGGAGGAGCTTGGGGTCAACTGTTGAGCGAGGAGGTTTTGGGTTAGGTTTCCAACATTCGGGAGTAATGATCCTGTATGCCTATGTCAGCGGTTCAGTCACTTTGGGTATTCGGTGAAGGGATACTGAGGTTTGGTGTGTTGAGGATGAGGGAGATTTCTTCCGGGGAGAGGATGCGCCATTCGCCTTCGGGGAGGTCGTGGGGGAGCTTCAGCTCACCGATGGAGATGCGCGTGAGTTTGGTGACGTGGTTTCCGGTGGCTGCGAACATGCGGCGGACCTGGTGGTAGCGGCCTTCGTGTAGGGTGACGAGGGCTTCGTTTTGGTTCAGTTGAGTGAGATGCGCGGGGAGGAGGGGTCTGGTTTCGCTTTCGAGCATCATGGTTCCTGAGGAGAAGATTTCCGCTTCGTTTCCGGAAAGGGGGCGGTCGAGGCAGGCGTGGTATGTTTTCGGGCAGTGAGATTTTGGATGGATGACGCGGTGGAGGAGTTTGCCGTCATCGGTGATGAGGAGGAGGCCGGTGGTGTCTTTGTCGAGGCGTCCGACGGAGTTGAGGCCGGGGTTTCGTTTTGAGAAGCGCGGGGGGAGGAGGTCGTAGATGGTTTTTCCCGGGTCATCGGTGCTACAGGTGTAGTCGGTGGGTTTGTTGATGATGAGGACGAGAGGGGAGAGAGGGTCGAGGAGTTCGCCGTTGATGAGGACGTTTTGGTGGTCTGCGGTGTCTTTTGGACCGTAGGGTGAGCCGTTGGTGTTCGTGACTATGCCTGAGCGGAGAAGTTTTTCCGCGTCCTTGCGGGAGCCGTAGCCGAGATTGGCGAGCAGTCTGACGAGTTTCATGGGCGGGAGAGTATCAGGGAAACTGTTCTGGCAACGTGAAAAGTTGTATGCTTGATCGATTTGCAGTTGCTGCTAGAACTTCGCGGTCGTGAAGCGAAGAGTATTTCCATCATTATGTTTACGGATGCTAGGCGCAGCCGTTTTTATGATGGCAGCTTCGTGTGATAGTCCGGAGAAGAGATCGATGCGTGAGCTTTCGCGGGCGGGGATTGAGCCGAGCGGGAGGGCGCTTATGGAGGCGGTTGCGAAGGATGACCGTAAGAATATCGGGTTGTTGTTGGAGATGCGTGTGCATACCGAGCACAGGGATAAGTCGGGGCGGACGCCGTTGCGAATTGCGGTGGATGAGGGGTTGACCGACACGGCGTTTCAGTTGTTGGAGGCGGGTGCGGATCCGAACGGGATGTGTGGGGACGGGATCGGGGTATTGGGGATGGCGATTTTCAAAAATGAGGTGGAGCTGGTTGAGAGGTTGATAGAGAGGGGAGCGAGGGCGGATGGCAAGATGCCTGGAGGGGAGAACATATTGATATGGAGTATTCGAGAGAATCGGCCTGAGCTGGTGAAGTCTTTGTTTCAGCGTGGAGCTGATCCGCACATGAAGGATGGGGAGGGGAATCCGTTGATCCATTTCGCTTTGGGTTTGGGGAATCGAAGCATGGTGGAGTTGCTGATCGAGCAGGGGGCGAATCCGGCGAGTTTGGATTCGCGGGGGCGGGGGTTGTTGGTATTGGCGATGGAAAGAGGGTGGAAGGATTTGCTGCCAGTATTGGCGGCAGCGGGTGCGGATCCGAATTTGGTTTCACCTGCGGGGACGACTTTGTTGGAGGAGGCGATCGTGGCGAAGGATGTGGGGATGATAGAAATGTTGATGGGTTTGGGGGCGGATCAAGTTGGCAAGGAAACCGAGCTGGGTGCGCCATCGCCTTTGAGATTGGCGATTGCGGGGGGTGATATGGCGACGATCGAGGCGGTGCGGCGCGAGGGAGAGAGGCTTGATGGTGAGGAGTGGGAGGCGGCGCTGTGGTATGCTTATGGGAAGAAGGATTTGGAGCTTGGACGATTTCTGTTGGCGAATGGTGCGGTTGTGAAAGGAAGGGATTCGGGCGGATTTTTGCTGGTGGAGAGGGCGGTGATCGATCAGCGCGACAACTGGGTGAAGTTGTTGCTTGATTACGGGCATGATCCCGGAAACTCGATTTACCATGCTTCCAGCAGGGGAGATCATTTCAGTGTGGAGCTTTTACTCCGGTACGGGGCATCGGTGAATCACACGGTGGTTCCGTTCAAGGATACGGCGTTCATGATGGCATTGCGGTGTGGACATGACAAGACAGCGGCGAAGATGATCCGTCATGCTGCGAAGTATGGACAGAGATTGGGAGGGAGGGAGCTTTTGCATTTGGCAATTGTTACCGAGAATGCGGAGACGGTGGGTGAATTGTTGGCGGCTGGTGCTGATGCGAACGCGCCGATCATGCAGCCGGTGAGTGAAGATTTTTTGAGGTATGTGAGCTCGAAGGATATGAAATGGTATCTTGTCCGTGATCGAAACATCACGCCATTGATGCTTGCAGCGAATGTGGGTGATTTGGCATCGGCGCGATATTTGTTGGATGCCGGGGCGAGCAAGAATGCATATACGCGGGTGAACAAGACTTGGCCGATCAATTTCGCGTCGCGTCGCAGTGATGTTGCGATGATGAGGTTGCTATTGGGCAAAGATCCCCACAGGCGGGAGCGGCATATTGAGTTGTCCATCGGGGAGCAGCATGCGCGCGTTTACAATGAGTATGGGGAGGAGATATTTTCGACGAAGGTTTCGACTGGTAAGAAGGGATATGCGACGCGGCAGGGGGATTTTGTGATTACCAACAAGCACCGGCATCATACTTCGAACATTTACCACGCATCGATGCCGTATTTCCAGCGTCTCAGTTGTGGTGATTTCGGTTTTCATTATGGTTATGTACCGGGGTATCCGGCGTCGCATGGTTGCATTCGGTTGCCGATGGAGTCCGCGAAAAAGCTGTTTGCGATGACGGAGGTGGGGGATACGGTGCGAATCAAGCCGTAAGGGTGCGTGAAGATTTTTTTTCCACTGCTTGCCAGTGGTGACTGAGTAGGTTAGGCTCGTGTGAAAGCTGGTGCAAGAGTTGGCAAGTAGTTGACGTATTTTTCATCGGTAAAGACCAAATCACATTATGTTTCGTATCCCTTTTGAACGCGTGAACTGGATCACATCCAGTTTTTTAATCGGCACCGCATTGATCGCTCTTGTGGGTGCTCCGTGGTATTTAATCAACTTTGGATTGAACTGGTTTCAGTTCGGCATGTTTTTCTTTTACCTTTGTGCGACGATGATGAGCATCACGCTTGGGTATCATCGGTTGTTTTCGCATTTATCGTTCAAGGCCAAGATGCCAGTGAAGCTATTCACGCTGATATTCGGTGCGTGTGCGTTTGAGAATTCGGCGTTGAACTGGTGTTCGGATCACCGCCGTCACCACAAGCACGTGGATCATGATGAGGATCCGTATGATATTTCCAAAGGATTTTTCTGGGCGCATATCGGATGGTTGTTGTTCAAGCTTAATCCGGAGCCGCCGGTTGATAATGTGGGTGATTTGCGGAAGGACAAGCTGGTGATGTGGCAGCACAAGTGGACGCATTGGATTGGCTTGGTGGTGGGTTTGATTATTCCCGCGGCTTTGGGATATGCGTATAATTCCTTCATGGGCATGAATGCGCTGCATGGTGCGCTGGGAGGTTTCCTGATTGCCGGTGTGACACGGATCGTGATCGCGCAGCATTGCACGTTTTTCATCAATTCGCTCTGCCATACGGTTGGCAAGCAGCCTTACTCCAACAAGCACTCGGCGCGTGACAGTGCGGTGATGGCGTTTCTCACGTTTGGTGAGGGTTATCATAATTACCATCATGAGTTTCAGCATGACTACCGGAACGGTGTGAAGCCATGGCAGTGGGATCCTACGAAGTGGACGATTTGGTCGTTGTCGAAGTTGGGGTTGGTCGAAGGTTTGCGGAGAGTGCCGGATAGCAAGATTTTATTGGCAGAGATGGGTGAGGCGCGTCGCCGTGCCGACCAACGGGTCATGGAGATTCGTGAGATTCCCGGGTATTGTCAGCGGACAGCGGAGATGATCGCGCAGGTTTCGGAGAGATTGGCCGCGAATTATCGGGAGTTGGAGCAGGCGGTAAGCGAACGAGTGCAGTTGTCGCGAGATGTGTTGCAAAAGTGGCAGGATGAGACGAGGGCTTTGATGAGGCAGTTGTCGCAGAGTGCGGGCATGAGTGCCGCGCGGTTGCGTTGAATACTTATCTGAAATTGGCCGGTGAGGGGTAGGGCTATCGATCTAGACATAAAGATTTTTGACCACGGATTTCACGGATAAGATTTGGTTACATAAAGTTAATTTAGCTTGGCTGCCTTGTGTGAGGAGGGTGTTTTGTTTTGATAGGTGAAGTGTGGTTTTACACGGACACGACATGGCCGAGGCAACGAGGGATAAGGATGCCGGAATTCGAGTGTGATGTGGTGTGGAATGGTTAACAAAGGCGTTGCGGCGAGACGCCGCAATCACGGACTGCTGCGGGACGCAGCAGCTACGGGGGCTATTTGATATTGGAGATGGTTTGGAAGATGGCGGTGATCATGAGGTAGGCGAAGGAACCGATGAGGAGAGCCATGAAGATGAGGACGGTGGGCATGATGAGTTCCATGATGCGTTGGAGATTTTTGTTGAGTTCCTTGTCGTAGCGTTCGGCGGCGCGGCGGAGGGATTGGTCGATTTTTCCGGTTTGTTCTCCGACGGCGATCATGTCGATGAGGAGGGGGGGGAAGGAGCCGGAGCGGATCATGGCTTTGGAAAAGGCTCGTCCGTCGCCGACCTGGTCGATGACGTTGTTGAGTTCACGGCGGATGGAGAGGTTCTGAGTGGCGTCACGGGATAGTTCGAGGGCGCGGAGAAGGGGGAGGCCGTTGCCGACTAGGTTGGCCATGGTTTCGAGGAACTGGACGTAGAAGCGGGATGAGATGATGTTTCCGATGAAGGGCATTTTAATTTTGGTCTCGTCCCATTTAGGGCGGTTGTTTTCGTTGTCTTTCCATGCCTTGAAGAAGAGTCCTGATGCGACGATGACCAGGAGAATGATGATCCACCATGATTTGAGGAAGTCGGATATCGCGATCATGGCACCGATAGCGAAGGGGATTTTGCCACCGGGGGTGCTTTTGATGAGTTCGGTGAGTTGAGGGATGAGGACGGTGATGAAGACGATGCCAACGCCGAAGCCGACCAAGATGAGGAAGGCGGGGTAGATCATGGCGAGGAGCAGGCGTGCCTGGAGTTCCGCGAGGGTTTTGAGGTAGTGAGCCTGTCGTTTGAGGATGGTATCGAGGGCACCGGAGGCTTCGCCGGCGGCGGCTAGGGAGCAGTAGAGAGGGCCGAAGCTAGGGCTTACTTTTTTTAGTGCGGAGGAGAAGTTGATACCGTCGCGGACGATGGCGCGGATGCGTTGGGAGACCACTTTCAGGTTGCCCAGTTCCTGGCGGCTTTCCATGGATTTGAGAGCGGGTTCGAGCTGGAGGCCGGCGCTGAGCATGTCGGAGAGTTCCTCGGTGAAGAGGATGACTTCGGAGCTTTTGAGTTTGATGAGACCGTCAGCGGGGAGTGTCTCTTTGGGGGTGGTGGTGTCTTTGGAGCGAGAGGGGGTAGGGATTTTCTTTTCCGTTTTGCTGGGTTTGACGGATGTTTTGTTAGATTCCGTGACGTTGACGGGTTGAAGACCGCGTTTGTCGAGAGTGCGGAGAGCCTCGGGACGGTCTGAGGCTTCGATTTCGCCGGTTGCAACGGTTCCGTTGTTGTTGAGGGCTTTGTAGGAGTAGATGGGCATTTTGTGAGGATGGGATCAGTCCGCGCCGCCCATGTCGGAGGAAGTGACGGAGATGACTTCTTCGATGGTTGTCTGGCCTTGCATGACCTTGTGCCAGCCATAGGTGCGCATGGGGGTGTAACCGTCGCGGTTGGCTTGGGCTTTGAGATCGGCGAGGGGGCGGGAGTGGGCGACGAGTTCCTGCATTTTATCGGTGAGGAGGACGACTTCGTAAATGGCGAGACGGCCGGAGAAGCCGGTCATACGGCATTTTCCGCAGCCATTTGGAGAGAAAATTTCGCCAGGGATGTTGGTGGGGATTCCGAGGTCGATGATGTCTTGTGGGGAGATATGGCGGGGTGTTTTGCAGTGTGGGCAGAGGCGGCGGACGAGGCGTTGAGCGAGGAAGGCGCGGACGGCGGCGGAGACGAGGAAGGGTTCGACGCCCATGTCGATGAGTCGGGAGATGCCACCCATGGCGTCGTTGGTATGGAGGGTGGAGAAGACGAGGTGACCTGTGAGGGAGGCGCGGATGGCGATTTCTGCGGTTTCTAGGTCGCGAATTTCCCCGATCATGACGATGTTGGGGTCGGCGCGGAGAATGGAGCGGAGGGCGCTGGCGAAGGTGAGGCCGATTTCCGATTTGACGGCGATTTGCATGACGCCGGTGAGTTTGTTTTCGACAGGGTCTTCGACGGTGACGATGCGGCGATCCGGGTGGTTGATTTCGCTGAGGAAGGAGTAGAGGGAGGTTGATTTTCCGGATCCGGTGGGGCCGGTGATGAGGATGATGCCGTTGGGGAGTTTGAGCAGGGTTTCGATCTGGCGCTCGACGAAGGGCTCCATTTGGAGTTTGGCGAGGTTGAATTTTTCCTGGTTGAGGAGGCGGAGGGAGACGCTTTCGCCTTCGACAGTGGGGACTGTGGCGACGCGGACGTCGATGGTTTGGCCTTCGAATTGGAGGTTGATACGTCCGTCCTGGGGAACCCGGCGTTCCGCGATGTCGAGGCGGGCCATGATTTTTAGACGTGCGATGACGGAGCTTTGGAGGGCTTTGATGTTTTCGGGGACGGCGATTTCGATGAGTTTACCATCGATGCGGTAGCGGATGCGGAGGTTGTTGGCGAGGGGTTCGACGTGGATGTCGGTGGCGCGTTGGTCGAGTGCTTCGCGGATGATTTGGTTGACGAATTTCACGACGCTGGCTTCGGCGTCTTCATCGGCGTCGATGATGTTGGCTTCGTCCTCCGAGTCGGAGAGTTGGTCGTAGTTGAGGTCGCGGCCTTCGAGGATTTGTTCGAAGGTATCGGCGCCGACGCCGTAGAGTCTGCGGAGGGCTTCGTGGATGCGTTTGCGGGAGGCCATGCACCAGTCGAAGGGGATGTCGAGTTCCTGGGCGGCGGCTTGGTGGGCGACGAGGTTGAAGGGGTCGAAGGTGGCGAGGATGAGGCGGCGTTGGTCGCCTTCGCCTTCGATGGCGACGGGGAGGAGGCGGTGTTTGAGGGCGACGCGGGGGCCGCAGGCTTCACGGAGGGGGTTGGTGTTTTCCTCTGTGGGGATGTTTTCCAGCCAAGGGATGCCGAGGTCTTTGGCGAGTTCGCGGAGGTAAGGTTCTTCATCGACGAGAGCGGCGTCGAGGAGGTCATCGATGGGTGATCTTTGGCGTAGTGCCGCGTCTTTGATAAGTTCTGAAACTGCGGGTAGGTTATCGCAGCCTGACTTTCGGGCAGGTTCAAGTAGGAGAAGGCTCATTCGTAGGCGCGCAGTATCCTTCAAATGCCAGCGGTTGGCAACCTTGTCGGTAAAAAGGTGGTTTAGAGGGGATTTTTAAACGTATTCTGAACCACGAAAAACACGGATCACACGAAAGGAAGAGAAGTTTTGATGATGTTGGAGAGGGATGCGGAGTTTCTGGCACGCCTTTCAGGGTGCTGATTTTTTGGAGGGTTGTGTTCTCGGGGTCTTCGACGCCCGGGCTAATCTCTGGAATCCCTTCGGGATTTTTTGGCTATTGCGGAAGGGTGGAATGGATGGTTAGGTTTTCCGCGTGGCGTATTTAGAAATAAAGAATCTTGAGAAGCATTTCGTGAAGCAGGTGGGGGGGATGTTTTCTTCGCGGAAGGAGGTGGTGAAGGCGGTGGACGGGGTTTCGTTGGATATTGAGAAGGGGGAGATTTTGGGGTTGGTGGGGGAGTCGGGGTGCGGGAAGTCGACGTTATCTAGGACTTTGATGCAATTGATACCGCCGACGGCGGGGTCGATTGTGTTGGATGGAGAGGATTTGTCGAAGTTGAGTGCGAATGAGGTGAGGGAGCGGCGGATGGATTTCCAGATGGTGTTTCAGGATCCGTATGCGTCGTTGAATCCGCGGATGACTGTTTTTTCGACGATTGCGGAGGCTGTGAAGCAGAGACATCGGAATGTGGGGGGGGCGGTGTTGGAGGGTCGGGTAACGGAGTTGATGGGGATGGTGGGATTGGATGCGAGCCAGATGAGGAGGTATCCGCATGAATTTTCGGGTGGGCAGCGTCAGCGGATTGCGATTGCGCGGGCGTTGGCGCCGGAGCCGAAGTTGATTATCGCGGATGAGCCGGTATCGGCGTTGGATGTCTCGATCCAGTCGCAGATTTTGAATTTATTGAAGGATTTGCAGCGGGATTTGGGGCTGACGATGATTTTCATTTCCCATGATTTGGGTGTGGTTCATTATATCGCGGATCGGATCGCGGTGATGTATCAGGGGAAGATTGTGGAGGTGGGGGAGGCGGGAGAGGTGTTTCACGCGCCGAAGGATGAGTATACGAAGAGGTTGTTGGCCTCGATTCCTAAGTTGAAGACTGCGTGAGGTTTTTTACCACGAAAAACACGAATCACACGAAAGGAAGAGGGATTGCGTGGATGTTGATGGGGTAGGGGAGATGAGATAATACGTTGGAGACAGAATGTCCCCAAGACGGACTGGGACTACAAGTCCCATCTACTATGAACTTAGTGGACGCCTTGGGCACCGGGGTACCAAGCCGGGAGGGGGGTTGGTTTTTTAAGGAAGTGGGAGAGGATGTTTTTCGGGATATGTTTGCGGTGGGTGATGATGGTGTAAACGTGTTCATCGAACCAGGAGTCGTGGATGGTCCAGAGGCCGTCGTTGCCTTTGTCTTTTCCCCAGGAGTTTTCGACGAGCCATTTGCGTGGTTTTTTGTTAGAATCCAGATCGACGCCGATGAGTGTCATGGCGTGGTTGGAGGCAGCGAAGTGGAAGCGCGCGCGATCAGCTTTTGAGATGGAGAGGTCGAGGCCGAAGAGGCTTTCGTAGTCGAAAAGGTCATCGTGCATGATGCCGTGTTTTGTGGATTGATCGAAGCTCATGTTGACAGCGAACCAGAGGGGTTCACCGGCTTGGATGGAGGCGATGGCAATTTTTTTCATGGATGCCATGTCGATGTTGACGAAGTCCATGGGTTTAGCGCCGGCGATGTTGGTGGAGTTTTTGAAGTAGTAGTGGTGGTTGAGTTTGTTTTTGGGGTCGTTGTAGAGGCAGAGGTAATCATCGAGGGAGGAGCCGACGAAGCGGTCGAAGAAGGATTTCGGGGTGAAGGATTCGAGGGGTGTGAGGGTTTGGATTTCGAGGGGTGATTTGTTGGTTGATTTTTTGTTTTGGGTATTTTTGTAGCGCCATTGGAATTGGGTTGGAGGTTCGCCGAAGTTGATAACGAGGAAGCGGTAAACTTCGTGGAGGGCATTTTGTTTGAGGGTTTGGAGGTGGGATGGGTCGGAGTTTTTTTCGGCAACTTTGAGGATGTTGGCGGCGCGGGATCGGACTAGGCGACCGAAGACGTGATTGAGGGTATCGGAGTGAGTGCTGGCGTGTGTTTCCGGCATGACGGATTTGGGGACGAGGCCGTATTTGGAAATGAGGGAGGAGACGAAGTTCCACCATCCGCCGTCTTCGAGGGTGTGGTGGAGGGTTTCCCATTCGCGGTCGAGGTAATCGGCATCGCGCATTTGGATGATGGATTCGAGGTAGAGGTTGGCGCGTTCGAGTTTGTCCCAGAACTGGAGGTAAGGGGCGGAGAACTCGAAGTCGTCGAGGCCGCATTCGCGGATTACTTTGGGGCGGAGGGTGTTGAGGGCGGCGAAGATCCAGCAGCGTCCTGATTGGTGTTGGTGGGTGATGCCTTTGGTGGTGATGCGGTGGGAGAAGTGGTTGTCGAGATTACGGAGGGCTTCGCGGTTGAGGGCGAGGGATTGGAGGTCGGTGTTGGTGACGGCGTTGTGAGTGGCGCGGTCGGCGGCGTCCATGGAGTAGGAGTTGCGGAGGGAGGAGATGATTTTATCCGAGAGGCCGGGAGCTTTGGATGGTTTTGTGACGGGCATGTTGTTTTGTTTCGTAGGGAAGATGTGGCCGAATCTATTTTGGTTTTCGGGGGGAGCAAGGTTAGAAAGGGTTGTGGATGGTGATGCCTAAGATGTTTTGGTTGTGGTTGAGGTCTTCCGTCAGAAGTTCGGTGGCGTTGGCAGCGGCTGCGGCTGCGAGGATGAGGCCGTCCCAGAAGGAGGTTTGGTGAAGCAGGCTGGTGTCGATGCCTGTTTCGATGAGTTCTGGTGTGATTTGGACGATGTCGAAGACCCGGAAGTCGCGGAGGTGTTGGCGGGAGATGGTGGGTTCGATGCCGAGTTTGCGAGTGGCTGCGGAGTGGAATTCCTGAAGAACCTGGGTGGAGATGATGCCTGTGCGGTTTTTGGCGTGGGTTTCGATGAGGCTGATTGCGATTTCTTGTTTTACGGGGTCGGCGCGGTCGATGGCGTAGAGGAGGATGTTGGTGTCGATGAAGGTTCTTGCTGGCATGGGTCAGTGGCGGTGGAGGTCTTCGCGCTTGATTTTGATGCCTTCGGAGTCGCCGGTGGATTGGCGGAGACGGGAGAGCATGGAGTCCAAGGAAGCGGAGGGGTGGGAGACGGTTTCCGCGAGAAGTTCACGGACGAGGGCGTTGAGGCTGGTGCCACGGTTTTGGGCGTAGCGGCGGCCGTTTTTCAAGAGTTCTTCGGGGATGGAGAGGGTGATGTTGGGCATGCGCACATATTATGTGCGGGGATTGGGAAGTCAATGGGTTATTGAACCGCCAAGTCGCCAAGAGCGCCAAGTAAGAGGTAGAGCAGGTGTGACGGCTGGAAGCGCGGCTCACCTTATTCTGGGTAATGGATGGTTGGGGGTTTTCCGTTCCAGATGGGGTGGGTGGGGGAGAGGAGGTTGAGGCCTTTGTCGTCGTAGATGTGGCCGTCTTTTTGGATGGTATAGCTGACGACTGAGCTGTCGATGTGGAGGACGATGGCTTTGCCTTTGAAGGGTTTGGGGTCGAATTTTGTGGTGCCGGGG
>JBGSRM010000259.1:0-15661 GCA_041737575.1 Akkermansiaceae bacterium | reverse complement strand
AAAATACAAAGGCAAAGGCCCCACACCCGACGCGGAAAAATACTACGCCATGGTCGAGTGGTTCGATCAAACCTGCGGCGAACTCGACAAATACCTCGAAACCAACGGTCTCAAGGAAAACACCGTCATCCTCTATCTCGCCGACAACGGCTGGGACGCCGAGCACGGCCACGAGCGCAACCGCGCCAAACTCTCCCCCTACGAACTCGGCATCCGCACTCCCATGTTCATCCGATGGCCCGCATCCATCAAACCCCACCGCGACGAGGAAACCCTCGCCCACATCCTCGACTTCGTCCCCACCATCCTGAAAATCACCGGCACCAAAATCCCCGACGACCTCAAAGGCCTCATCCTCCACGACACCACCCTCATGAAACAACGCTCCA
The DNA here is from genome assembly GCA_041737575.1 of Akkermansiaceae bacterium. Classification (GTDB taxonomy): domain Bacteria; phylum Verrucomicrobiota; class Verrucomicrobiia; order Verrucomicrobiales; family Akkermansiaceae; genus Luteolibacter. Next base: position 15,272 of record JBGSRM010000259.1, on the reverse strand, counting down.
CCGTCTTCGTCGAATCCTACACCCACGACATCGCCGACCTCGACGCCCCCGAAAAAAGCCTCACCGCCAACGTAGTCATCGATGGCTGGTGGAAACTCATCACCCCCGGCCTCGCCAAACCCGACCGCCCCTTCTCCGGCGCCCCCAAAACCGACGAACTCTTCGACCTCAAAAACGACCCGCTCGAAAAAACCAACCTCGCCGAAAAACACCCCGAAATCATCCAAAAACTAAAAGCCCTACAATCCAATAACTGGACTCCTTGATCCCTCAGTTGGCTGAAGGCCAACACCCACCGTACCCTAGGGAACGGAAACGTTCCCTAGGATGAACATTCCAAAAGACCCGGACACGGAAAGTGTGCTTCACTCTCCGCCCTCTTCTATCAGGATGGTGGTCTTGATGTGACCTACTTCGACCTTACCAATTTGAACATCGGAGACACCTTCGTCGTCACCTCCACGACCTCGCTTTCGAACACCGAATTCAGCGACGCCTTTGAGCAAGTGATCGGACTCACCTTTGATACCGCCGTAGTCATCCCCGAGCCCTCCTCCGCCCTTCTCGGCGCTCTCGGCCTCCTCGCACTGCTCCGCCGCCGCCGCGCCTGATGTCCCCAAGCAACTCAGCTCACGACGAGCCGCTTCCCCACCGGGAGCGACTCGTTTTCGTTCATCCTGGCTTGATCGCCCTGCTGTAAGCCGAAAAAATACTGTTGAAACATCCTTAACGGATGTGTAAACCTTATTTCCATGAACGGCGACGACCTTTCCCTCGCTCTGCAACTCCTCGGCGAAATCCTTGCCGAAGATCAATCCGCGTCCGTGTGGCTGGTGGTTGGCGGCGGCAGCGCCCTTCTGGCCCAACGCCTCGGCAGCCGCCCGACCAAGGATGTGGATGTCATGGCGCTGCGGGAATGGGAGGGCAATGTCGTCAGCGCTTACCCGCTGCCCGACGCTGTGAAGGCGGCCGCTTCGAGAGTCGCCGGGGAGTTGCGCCTCCAGCCGGATTGGATCAACGGGGCCGCTTCCCTCCATGGCTTTGATCTTTCTCTACTTCCCCCGTTCTTTTGGCTGGATCTGGACACCCGCGAATATGGCCGGAATCTCAAGATCAGCTTCATCGGCAGGCAGGGACTCATCCTGCTCAAGATCGGTGCCGCTCTCGACCGCGATCAACGCCGCGATGTCGAAGATCTCCTCTGCCTGAGGCCGACGCGCGGCGAGATGGAGGATTCCCTGCGTTGGGTGCTCCGGCATATCCATGAATCCACCTCGCACCCCAAACTACCCACCCTGCTCACCGAACTCGGACATGCCGACCTCATTACAGGATTCCCATAACCGTCTGACAACCCGGATGGTCGATCTGCTCTGGCACCAATGGTCATCCATCGGTGTCGCAGGATACGAGCGTCCGGGTGAACAACGGATCATCGATCCGGAGGCCCTGGTGCTGGCCACCACCCGATTCGGGCGATACGACTCGCGCCTGATGGACGAATCCATCGACTGGTTGATGAAATTCGGACAGCGCATCAGCCTGCAGCGACTGAGGGGACTCGAAAAGAACTGGCCCGGAGTCGCGGATCCCCACGTTCTCTCCTCCATCGCGGACATGCTCGGCGGGCAGGTCGCCCATCGCAAATGGAGGGTTCTTGCAGCTCCCCCCGCACGGATATTGGATCCCGAGCCTCTCTTCCTTGTGCGCGACGGAAACCCCACGCCGCAATTCAACGAAACCGACCCCGTTTTCGCCAAACACGGCCTGCTGCGCGGTGTGGTCGTGCTTCGTAACATGAGCCAGGCGCCCGATCCCCGGCGCCCTGAAAACCTGGTCTTCACCCTGCGCGCCCTGCTGGGAGTCAACGCCCGCGCGGAAATCATGGCCTGGCTGCTCACACACGAATCCGGCCACCCGGCCGCCATCGCGCGCGCCACCGGCTACTTCTCGAAGTCCATCCAGCAAATCCTCAACGAAATGGCGGGTTCCGGCCAGCTTGCGTCCACCCGCACCAGCCGGGAAAAGCACTTTTTCCTACCACGTCGCAAGGAGTGGCAGGCGCTGCTGACCCCAACGGCAGCTGGGAGAAACACCATCCCCGAATGGATCGATTGGATGCCGCTCTTCTCCGCCGTCACCCGCTTTGCGGAAGCCCTTGGCAAACCCGGCCTCGACCAAAAATCCGAGCACTACCAGGCCATCCAACTGCGCGAAGCCTTTGCCGTTGCCACTCCCGCCCTCGTCCAGGCCGGGCGTATCCACGCCATGCAGGCCAATCCCCAATTGACGGGCGCGGCACTGATCACCGCCCTGCTCGCCGACCTCGAAGCCATGATGGGGTAGGGCGCTTGATGGTCATTCAGACGGAGCGCTGCGGGAATCACCGCATCCGGATAGGGCTGATCCGGCTCTTATCACTTTGGGACGGGTAAGCATCCCGATCCACTTGACGGATTCAGGATTGGTTTCCGTAGATATAATATTCCCAAATGCCGGGGAACGATGCTTGTTTGCCTAAAAAGGTATGGATGCTACCCGGGTGTGAGTTCGCCAGAGCCCGGGCGCATACCCCTTACCACAGCAAGTCATTGATAAAAACCGGAACCACCCCATGAAACCGCCTTTGCAAACATTTCCCACAGGCTATATCGCCTTCGCTTTCCTGTCCATTTCCGCAGCCCTCGCCCGGCATCTGGCCCGGACCACCTGCCGGCTCGTATCCCCTATTTCAGGCAATTATCCAAATGCGGGGCTGGACGTTACGGTTGGAGACTGGACAAACAAGTATTCCGCGACCTCAGTCTCGTCGGTGGATACGCTCGTTTCTGGAAATACCACGGCCGCTCAGAACGATATCACGGCGGGTGGTTTCATCCTCAGGGGGGTGACCGAGTCAAATACTGCCAATGACGTGGTTCTATTCCGCATACGATACAATGAGGATCAAGCTGCAGGTGTGAGCAAAACACTTCAAGGATACACCCTCATCCCCGAGCCCTCCGCCGCCCTCCTCGGCGGCATCGGCCTGCTCGCACTGCTCCGCCGCCGCCGCTGAGCACCATGCAGCTTGATTAAGAATTCCCTTATCCAAACCGCAGCGACGGCCCAATCCATCCTGCGGTTTTCTATTGCACCGAGACCGTATACGGATTCCGACCGGATCAAATCCGATCCATACCGCGATTCTGAAAGGGAAAAATGGTAAAACAAGCACGTAGTAGAATCCTTCTTGCATGGCATCTCATGATCACCTTGAGAACAGACCCATTCCCTCTCTTGCTCATTTCAGATTACAGACTTGTCTCGCGCCGGCCCCACCGTCCCGCCCTCCACAAATTCCGCCCTTATCAACGTCTCACGCCTGTCTTCCTTGCCATTCGCCACATTCTCCACCCACTGCACTACCCGAGGAACCCACCGCCTGGTGTCGTTGTGGATATGTGAAACCTTGAGGTGGAACCACTCGAAGGCCGGATGATCGTCCAGCGCGACCAGCGAAACATCGCGTGGCACAACCATGCCTTTTTCCAACAAATACTGCTGCGTAGCGAAAAACAGGGCCGGTTCGCCCGGCAAGAGCGCGGTGGGTGGCGTGTGCCTGAAGAGCGAATCAAGGCAGCGGTGGAGACCCTGCGCATCGTCCTCCCAATTCGGTAGGTTGTATGCGCCTGTTCCGATACCCAGACGTTCCAACTCCTCAAGAAACCGTCGCTCCAACAATCCCGGAGTGGGTTTCCGTCGCTCCTCGCGCGCTATCATCACGATACGGCGGTGTCCCAGATCCACCAGCCGACGCAAGGCCTCCCCAACGGCCGGCGATTTCAAAGTGGCGAGACTTGCGATCGGCAGTTTGGATTGGCGTCCAAACATGGCGAACGTGGGCACGGATCGCACAGCAAACCATTCTAGGATCGGCCGTGACCCTGCCTGGACGATCCAGGCATCGCCGTCGTCCTTTTCCACCATCCGAGCCACCCGTTTCACATCGAATTTCAACCCGGACAACGTCTTCTCAGCATACGAGATATGGTGCCCACGTTCCTCAAGTCGAAAGCCAAGCTGCACGATATGCTCATTATGTAGATCGCTATCCTCATACAAAAGAATGCGCACTCGCAATCCGACCTTCTCTCCTCGATCCTTCACAATCCGATTGCGCTTCCTCTCGCCATGCCCTTCGAGCATTCCTTCACGCTTCAAGCTCTCCAAAGCCGCCACGACCGTCTTCGTCCCCACCCCCAGCCGCCGCACCAAATGTGCCACACCCGGCATCTCCCCACCCAACCCACCGCCCCTGATTTCTTCACGCAAATGAGCCGTCAATTGCTCAACCGCCGATAGGGAACGGAAGGATTTCACGGGAAGATTTGATACCCTACGAGTAACAGAAGCAATATCAAAATAAATTGCCTGAACCGCCAAGACCTCATTTGATACGAGTGGTTTACGTAATAAACCAATTCAACACCCCCATACCAACAGACCATGAAATCAAAACTATTCGCACTCTCTTCGCTCGCCGTCCTGCCGTTTACCAACTCGGCGGATGCCGCACTTGTCGCGACAGGCGTTTCGAACACATCCGAAACCAACTTTGCCCCCTCCTCGGCGGATCTTCTTCATGGGCTCACTCCGAACCCTACCGGTGCCTCATTCACTGGCGACACCAACGCACTCAACGATGGTGTCTCTCTTTCCGGCAATCTCACCGGTACGGGCGGCAACATGTATCTGAACAATGCGAACCCCGGCACCGTAACGATGACCTTCGACCTTACGGGCAGTGTCACCGGCTACGACCTCACTTCCATCGTCTCGGTGGCAGGCTGGAATTTGAACGCCCACAACCATGCTGCTCAGACCTACCAGGTTTTGTTTTCACTTGTGGGGAGCTCGGATTACAACCCGCTCGTCCTCACCAGCGGCGCCGTGTCGGGTGGCAATGTTTCCTATGATCCGTTTGGGGTTAGCTCAGGTTCCACGAGAGTCACGATCACCAATGATTCGGGCCCGGCCATCGCATCAGGAGTGGATGGCATCCGGTTTATCATGACTAATATGCCGTTGAATAACATCGAGAATGATACCGTTTATCGTGAAATCGATGTGTTCGGCGCAGCAACTGCCATCCCAGAGCCCTCCTCCGCCCTTCTCGGCGCTCTCGGCCTCCTCGCATTGCTCCGCCGCCGCCGCTAAGCTACAGTGCAGTGCTACTCTCCCATATAACCACCGCCCGCAAGGCCGGTGGCTTTTTTGGGCAGGGACGGTCTCTCCGAGCCGTCCATATCTTACGGCCTTCCAACGGAAACGAATCTATGACAAAAAAGCACCACCAGACATGGACTCAAGGACAAGCGTCCCTCCCAATATCACATTTCCTTTGCCGCCGGATATAAGAAACCTACATTTCAAAGTAACCAGAAAATCATGAACCGCACCCACTCCCTCATCACACGCCTCTGCGCCATCCCGCTCGCATCTCTCCTGGCGATCGCACCCGCCGCCGCCGAAAAGCCCGTGAAAGTTTACATCCTCGCTGGCCAGTCGAACATGGTCGGCATCGGTCAAGTGGATGGCGGCGGCACCCGTTTGGCAGGGGAAATGTCGGATCTCGTCCTCTCGCTCTACCCCGGCACGCCTGATGCCAACGTCGATTACGATACCCAAAAACCGGAGAAAACCATGAAGATTGCAGCATTCGGCGGCACGGAACCAATTTCGTATCCCAAAGAGGGTGTGGCGGTGTTGCGTGGTCAGATTCAAGTTGCCACCACCGGCATGTATGAGCTGCGTCCGGGTTATGGTGCTTCCGAGGAATGCATCATGATGGTGGATGGCAAAGAGGTGCATCGGAAACTTCCCGGCACCGCGGCGGTGAGAACCGAGATCAAGTTGGAAGCAGGAAAGAAAGTTCCTTTCAAAATCACCCACCTCAACCAAAACGGCAACGCTATCGGTTGGATCGCGCGCATGGACATCCCCGGCACCCTGAAATCCGTGGTCAAATACGACGGAAAATTCAAATACCTGACAGATGACAAGGGCAGCTTCATACCGCGCGACGACGTATGGTACACCGGCGTCGTCACCGCCACCGCCAACAAGTGGCTCGATATCGGCTGCGGTGCATCCGCCACCAGCATCGGCCCCGAGCTCGGCTTCGGCCACATGGTCGGCAACCACCACGACGAGCCCGTCCTGATTCTCAAAGCCAGCCAGGGCAACCGCTCGCTCGGCTGGGATTTCCTACCTCCGGGAGCCGAGAGCTTCGAGCATACCGACGAAAAAGGAGTCACCTGGGTATATGCCGGATACAAACAAACCCCGGATCGCTGGGAAAAGGGAACCGAGCCGAAGCCCGTCGAATGGTATGCCGGAAAGCAATACGACGATTGCTTCAACGCAGCAAAAGAAGTGCTCGCCAATTTCGACGAAAAATATCCGCAATGGAAGGGCAGGGGATACGAGATCGCCGGCTTCGGTTGGTGGCAGGGACACAAGGATGGCGGCGAACAAGGCACAGGCACAGCAAACCCTCACGCCGCCCGCTACGAAAAAAACCTCGCCCACCTTATCAACACTCTACGCAAGGAATTCAACGCGCCCAACGCCCCCTTCGTGGTGGCGACCTGTGGCTTCAACGGCGGCGAAGGCTGGGAACCCGGCAGCAGTGCCGACACCATTTTCAAAGCACAGATGAATGTGTCGGATCCCGCCAAACATCCGGACTTTGCGGGAAATGTGAAATCGGTCGATACCCGCCCCCTCTACCGCGCACCCGAAGTCTCCCCGCGCAACCAAAGCTTCCACTACCACGGCAACGCCGAGACCTACATGCTCGTCGGTGAAGCGATGGGCAAAGCGATGCTGGAAATCAAGAAGTAGGCGTATCTTATGAATCTTTTCCACGTATCCATCTTCGCATGAACCTTCCGCACAAAGAAAATCTCACGGCTGCCCCCATCCGGCGCATGTCGGCACGATTTCCTTTCATGATGGCAATATCATCCGCATCTCTCTCTTTTGCCGCCGAGTCCCCGAATTTTCAAATCGATCCGATTGCTGAGGATATCCTCATGAATTACTGCATCGACTGCCACGAAGAGGGCACGGAAAAGGGAAAATTCCGCTTGGATAATCTCGCGGAGTTGCCATTGGACGCCCGCCTCGATGTGATGAACCGCATCCTTGAGAAAGTGCATTTCGAGGAGATGCCGCCGAAGAAAAAAGACCAGCCAACCGAGGCTGAGCGCAAGCAGTTGGAGAGTTGGCTGCAAGAGGTGCTAAACGCCCACAATTCATCCAAACTTGACGATAAACTCCGCATGCCGGATTACGGCAACAAGTTGGCTCACGACAAATTGTTTTCCGGAAAATTCAAGGATCTGCCCGGCTTCACGCCTGATCGACGCTGGTTGATCAGCGAGTTCATTTTCGATGCGAAGATCAACAATCTGTTAGAATACATCCCCCAACGCGACATCGACGGCAAGCGTCACAAGGTCATCGGCGACAACAACCGCAACGGTATCAAGATCAATCTCACCAATCCCTTTCTTTTGCCGTCGCACAGCGGTGTCCGCTACTACGACACCACCACGCTAGATGGCGGACATCTGCTGACGATGCTCACAAATGGAAAAGAGTTGTCGGCCTATATGATGACGAAGGCCAAAAACAAGTCCTACGTTCCGGCGATTTACACGATCATGGGAAAGGAATGGGAGCAGGAAAAAATTCTCACAGATCGCGCCACCTATCTCAACGCCAGCATCGAGCCGCTACTCGTCGAAGTTTTTAAAGAAAAGCACGATGCGCTATTGCCGAAATTTGTCGCCACCAAACCCGCACCACCTGTATCGGTCGGCCCGGATGGCAAGCCGATCAATCTCCCCGGTTTCGACTACGCAGGGATGTCGGTCGAAGATCGAAATGAAATCTGGGCGGCCATACGTCGCTACTCGCAGAACGGCAAAATGGACGAGACCATGATCGTGAAATCCGAGAGAGATTGGTTCAATTTCGGCCTCAGCGAGAGGGAGTTGTTAGTGCGCGTCAATTACATGCGCATCTACATGGATGAATTTTTCAAGCGCATGCCGAAGACAGCCCCGAACGCGCCCAGACCACCCTCGGAAGCCGAGCTTGCCGTCATGCGTGCCGCCCTTCTGAAACATCGCAAAGCGGGCGACACCTACAGCACCATCATCGCCAAGTGCATGACCGACTGGAGCGAGGAATTCAAACGCGAGCGGGAAAAAACAGGCGTCACCGATGAACAGATCGGCCATCTCGTGGATCAGCTTTTTCAAAAAATCATCGAGCGCTCTCCCGACTCACAGGAATTCGCCGAATACTCCGCACTGGTGAAATCGTATCTCGGAAAAGGTAGCAATGCAGCCGTCATAGAAAAGCTGATCCAGACACTCATCCTCCGCACCGATTTCGTCTATCGCCAGGAATTCGGCGAAGGGGAAGCGGACGAGCACGGCCGCAAAATGCTTTCCCCGCGCGATGCCAGCTACGCGCTCGCCTATGCACTCACCGACAGCAGCCCCGATAAGGAACTGCAAGAAGCTGTCAAAAAGGGAAAGCTCAACACGCGCGAAGACTACCGCCGCGAGGTCGAACGCATGCTGAAAAAACGCGATCAGTATTACATCATCGACGAGGCGGTGGAATTACTCAGCGCCGACAGCTTCACCAACATGCCCATCCGCGAACTGCGCTTCTTCCGCGAGTTCTTCGGCTACCAGAGAGCGCTACCGATTTTCAAGGATAACAAGCGCTTTGGCGGTGACTACATTTCGGTCTCCGGGCGTGCCGTGAGTGAGGCCGACATGCTGGTCGAGCACATCCTCGAACAGGACAAAAACGTTTTTGAAACACTGCTCACCACCGAGGACTTCTTCGTTTTCCACTCCGGCAACAACGAGGCCATGGCGCAATCATCGGCTCAAGTCCGAAAAATTTACGACTACTTCAAAGACAAGGATTGGAGAAATCTGGACGGCGAAAAAATGAAACAGCACCTGCCCTTCCTAAAAGAAAACGAAGTCAGAGGCGTGAATGTGACGATCATCGAGAACGGCACCGGAGGCAAAGACACACTAGGCGGCTTCAAGTCCACCATGAGCAGCTACGAAGACCTCCTCGGCAAGGGCCAGACCCATGCCGTTCCCTTCTCCGCCACACAAGGCCACGGCAAGACCGAAGCCATGACGCGCACAGGCAAGCAAATGCGCGGACCAGAAATCGCTAAGACCTTCAACATCGATCTCAAGAACTGGAACTACCCCACCACCCAGCCCACGAAAATGGCGAACCGCAAAGGTATCCTCACCCACCCCGCGTGGCTCATCGCCTTCGCCGCCAACACGGAAACCGATCCCATCCGTCGCGGTAGATGGGTGCGGGAAAAACTACTCGCCGGCTCCGTTCCCGATGTTCCCGTCACCGTCGATGCCGTCATCCCCGAGGATCATCACAACACCCTGCGCACCCGCCTCGAAAACAAAACCAAGGCGGAATATTGCTGGGGATGCCACGAGCGCATGAACCCGGTCGGACTGCCATTTGAAATGTACGATGACTTCGGGCGCTACCGCATGGAAGAATTCCTCGAGCACCCCGATAACCTGATCAAAAAAATGCCCGACAAAGGACCACCACAAGAAGACTTGCGCGACATTTACAAAACCCTCCCCGTCATTGCCAGCGGCTACCTCGAAGGCACCGATGATCCCAAGCTCGACGGCGAACTCAAGGACGCCATCGACCTCGCCGGACGCCTCGGAAAATCCACCAAGGTGCGGCAGTCCATCATTCGCCATGCCTTCCGCTACTTCATGGGGCGCAACGAAACACTCTCCGATTCCAAAACCCTCATCGATGCCGATGAAGCCTACGTCCAAAGCGGCGGCAGCTTCGATGCCGTCATCATCTCGCTCCTCACCTCCGATTCGTTTATCTATCGCAAATCCATCACTCAGTAACACCATGAAATCCAGAAGAGACTTTCTCAAATCAGCCGCACTCGGCGTCGGTGCCCTTTCGCTCACGCCCTGCCTCAAGGCATTCGGAGCCACGGCTCCCGCCAACGGCTTTCCCAAACGCTTCATCTTCATCCGCAAATCCAACGGCGAACGCCCGCGCGATCTGGAACTCCCCACATTTTCCGCTGCCGATAAAGCACTGGAAGAGAAAAAACAACCGCTCGAACTGGACCTCGACCAACACGAGCTCCCCGCATGGATGAACTCACTGGCGAGTCACAAAGAAAACCTCTGCATCCTCCAAGGCCTCTCCTGCAAAATGAGCGAGAACGGGCATTACTCCTACTCTTCCGTAATGGGTGCCTACAAATCAAACCGCAACTCCCTCAGCGGCATCAAGCGCGCGACCATCGATTTCGAACTCGCAAAACTTTTCCCCTCCCCCTTCGGCCACATCGAGCTATCACTCACCGGAGACTACTCGAAATTCCGCACAGGCATCGTCGCAGGCTACTCCGCCTCCGGCCCTCATCAGAGAAACTACTGCTACGCCGATCCGCAGACCGCGCACAACGAATTGTTCCGCTCCGTCACAAATCCCGCTGCCGTCGATACCGACAACGCCATGCTGAAATTCCTCGAAGGCGAGGAGTCATTCAAAGCAGGCATCCTCCAAGGCTATGAAAAACTCAAGCTCAGCAACCACATCCACTCCATCGAGGAAATTCAAGCGCGCAACTTGAAGCTATCAAAAATGGCTGGCTCCATCGCGAAACACATTCCCAAGCTCGATCCCGTCCACGCCAATGGCGGAGCCAGCGCCACCACACCCGAGAAGCAGGAAGCGATGACCGAGATCCTCATCGCGGCCCTCATCACCGGACTAACGAATGTGGTGACTTACACGATTGATGAGCTTTCCACGCCGATCTTCGGCCTGCCCGGAAACGAGGGCGACCGCATCTCCCTCCACACCGTCGGCCACAACGGCAGCTACAGCGGAATTTCCGCCGATATGATCCGCGAGAAAGTCCGCATCGGCCACATGCAGCAGATCGCCCGCATCGTGGAAAGCCTCAAAGCCCAGCCCGAGGGCGAAGGCACCATGTTCGACAACACCATGATCATGTATTTCCCCGAAGGCGGTGAAGATCACCACGGCCATGGACTCGAAGCCCCCACCATCATCATGGCAGGCAACAACTGCAAACTCGACATGACAGGCCGCTACATCCGCCTCCCCTACCACGCCACCGAAGGCCACAAAACCATCGGCAACTGGTACACCACCCTCCTCAACGCCCACGGCAACCCCATCAAACACTACGGCGACCTCGACCTCGACATGTCCCGCAACAAGCTCGATCAAACGGGAGCCATTTCGCGTTTCATCGCGTAATGGTTTTCAGAAAACCTAACGTTTCCCCGCATCCACTAACGGTCCGTAACCAATCGTGCTGAACGGCCCGACAGGTTGCCCTTCCTTGTTATAAAGGAGATGACCCTTCGGATGCTGGGTATATGCATAGCGGACGGCAACGGGTTCGGTGACATCCTTGTGGGAAACAATGAGCTCCGAGCCATCAATCCTGCCCTCCGCCCAATACCACGTACCGTCCTTCGCCTGGATGGAAAGCCATTCGATCGCGGCATCCGGTGCTGGCACGGGCGGCGGAAATCCCTCCTTCTTGGCCACCATCAGCCCATTCTGCGCGTTGTCGAATGATATACGTATCGTCCTGCCTTCGATGGCGTGTTTCGTGTAAAGCGGGCAAGTGGCTAGATCCTTGAAACCATAAACCTTCTGCAACACGGATCTCGCAAGACGCTCCCCAGTGTCATATTTATTGGGCGGATGCTCCCCGGGCGCTCCCACATCAATGGTCACCGCCATGCCCGTGTTCTTCAAAGCCAAGGCTTCGACATACGCCTGTCGTATCTCCGCGCGTCCATCGCCTCCCGCAGGATTTTCCAAGGAAGAAGAACCGATTCCCGGCAACTGTACGAAATGAACCGGAAAGTCCCCTTGATTCCACGCCTTGCGCCAGCCCGTAATCAGCGACTCGAGCTTTGGCTGATAGCCCCGGCCATCCTTTTCGTTGCTCTCACCCTGATACCAGATGGCACCCCGAATTCCGTAGCCGACAAGAGGAGCCACGAGCGTGGTGTAATTCTTGCCTGTCGGATATGGCTCCTGATTGAGCCAGGAATTGATGTTGGATCCACCCACCGCCGTCGCCATGATTCCGATGGGCACAAGCGCATCCTGTTGCAAACGCCGGGCAAAAAAGAAGGCGGTTCTCTTGAATGCCGGAACCGTTTCAGGAGTGCAAACAACCCATGCCACCTCTCCCGACTGAAACTGGCGCAAGGCCGGGTAGTTCGCCTTTTCAACCGTGTCCTCCGGAAAATGACCGCTCTTGTTTGTCCGGATCGCACCCGCCATGTTCGATTGTCCCGCACACAACCAAACATCCCCGAGAACCAAATTGTTGATGGTCTTAACCGTCCTCACTCCGTCTTTCTCGAAAGTCACCGTCATCGCTTCACCCACCGGAACATCATTCACACTCTTCAAACGTTCCGCATCCATTGCATCCAGCACGACTTTCCAGCTGCCATCCTTTTGCGCCTTAACGGTCTTGCTCTGGCCCTTGAATACGACCGTCACCGCAACATCGGGTGCCGCAGTCCCCCAGACCGGCAACGGAACCTGCTGCTGTAACACCGCGTTATCCAAAAAAGGAACTCCCATCTCGGGTTTCAGCGGCGAGTCCACCGGCGCCTGCGCATCGCAAATCACCGGCAGCAAGGCCATACCCATCACTAACATCCCGCGAAGCATCCCATTTCCATACTGCATGATGCCCTTACGTATCAATAGCCTCCCACCTTTCCCCTCAAGCAACTGTGCACCAAAATTCAAAGTATTGCGGTTCCTTTCCCCACTTTCTTGAAAGATTTATTCATCAAAACCGTAACAAATGCGAACGTGCGAACCCGCTGCCATTTCGCTAAATATCAAGCGACATGAAGTAAAAGCACTTCGCACGAACCTGAAAAAATATGAAAACGATTAACGCTACCCCCCTACCAGACGCGGCATCTGTAATGCCCGAAATAACCATGGCGGATACCTGGGACACCCCAGCCATCTCCGCCCTCATCCGCTCGAAAAGCAGCAACGGCGAATCCCCCGCCTTTCTCTTCCTCGGACGCAAAGAAGCCTCGCTCCTCCAAGGCCACCTCGGTGCCGCCTTCGGACCGGAATCCGTCGTCACTCTTCGCGATACCTATTACATGGGTCTCGAAGTCATTGAGCTCGATTGCGATTCCTTCATCTGCACCGCAGGACGCAAGGCCGTTCGCACCCTCCAAGACCCCATCTCCCGCCGCCCGGAATGGCGCGACCGCGATACCAACGGTCTCTGGCAACTGCGCCTCTAACATAACAGAAGGCTTCCCTCCCATTGAAGCGGAACCGGCAGAAACCCCTTGAGTCTGCCGCTTCCGCCTCACCAGAGGAAACCCTTAACCAACGAACAGCGAGCAAGTCTCGCTGTTCGTTTTTTTTGCAAAACTATCCGCCTTCTATCTTAAAAATTCCGACAACCTCTTTCTCCCGATCACCCATCTCTTACCAAGTCGACGGCAACCACAAATCGACTACAATATGAATGGCATCTCCATCGTCCTAATTGCTACGTATGTAAAAAAGTGTCACAATAATATTTTTGACTCATACCTCCTTCACTCATGTCATCTGAGGTGAATGATATACCTCTGTAAAAACGTATCTAACAAGAACACTGCATCTATCGAGTACACATCTTTCATGAAAGTCAGCCGCAGGCATCGCAACCTACTTCCCCTATTGCTCTCAGCACTCACCATTTTCATCACTACCACATCCCTCCACGCCCAGCGTCCTCTTCCCAGTTCCGAGTCAATGCCGGAATCTTCCGAAACCTCCCTAAAGGTTGATACGCAGGAGGCTCGCAATGAAATCACTACTCAACTCAGTTCCCCCGATCTCACTGACGAAAAACGCGCGGAAATCATAACTAAACTCGAAGCGCAGCGGGATGCCCTCCTAGACGAATACCTCACACAATACCGCAAAATCATACGTGAAACTCACAAGCTTCACCCCCAAGACCCGTGGCTAGCCGCAGAGAAAATTCAAAAAGCCCTAGAAGCTAAAGCCCCGCTCGCTGAGCAACAAGACGCCCTCGCCGATATTCTCGACGAACATTCGCCAGTGATGCGTCCCAACACAGACGCACAACTACATGCGCAACTCGCCAAACTCCCTCATGCCAATCGCGAATTTATCGAGGCCACTCAAGCGGCACTTCGCTCACCCCTCGATTCTTTTCAGGCCTTAGCCACTGCACAAGCTCGGCTACAAGCAAATATGGTTAATGAGGAGGATACTAATCTCGTCGAAGATACCCAACCCCCACGTGATACTCCCGCACGACAAGCATACCTCCGCCGCCTTCACCAAAACCTACTCGAAACCGACCCCGAAAATACCCCGTCACTCGCAGAATTCCTCGATTCCCAAAGTCTCTCTCGCATCTTCAATGCACCCAACTCGAAACCAGAAAAACAATGAAATACCAGTCCATTCTTTGCACCCTACTTGCGATGACATCCGCCCATGCTAGCACCATTATCGCTGAGCTGAACGTTGGCCCAACTACCTCCTATTACATGAACGTACTCGGTGCAATGCACTCAGGAGCAATCGGAAAGGAAAATTTAGTCAACATGTCGAGATCCCTTGCGGTCGGCTGGTCGAACACCATGGACGAGGATATCGAATCCAGTAACTCACTAGCCGTAGGCAGTTTGAATTATCTCACAGGATCTTCAGCCATCGTATGCGGTCAGGGAAACCAAGTGATGAATGGTTCTTCCATCACAACCGGCGCGTACAACATTAATACTGAATATAACTCACTCATCCTTGGGGAAGGTAACATTACAGGATATGATCGTCACCGCAACGGCATCCTCCTCGGTGCCTTCAACGCCCCCATCTCCAAAGCCTCTCACCTCGTCATCGGCAATGGCACTTCAAGCAACCGCAAAAACTCCTTCATCATCTATGCCGATGGCGACATCGTCATCACCAAACCCCAAGGCGACATCTCCATGGGCATCTACGAGTAACCGCATGTAGCCGCGAACTCCGGTAACAGCCCCTCTTCCTTGGAGTTTAAAGTTTAAAGTTTCCAAAACAATGCCTCTCCCCCAGAAAAAGCT
>JBGSRM010000239.1:0-3776 GCA_041737575.1 Akkermansiaceae bacterium | reverse complement strand
GGCGGCGGGTGCCGATCTGATTTTCTTGAAAACATGTGCCGAGCTCCGCATTCCGGCGATTGTGATTTTACCGTTCGGGAAAAAACGCTTTTCCGAAGACTTCGAGGATGCTGAAGAATGGCACTGGGCGGAGACTTTGCTGAGCGTCGCTCTCGCGGTGTATATGATCAAAGGCAACCAAGAAGCTCCGCAAGCGTATCAAGTCGTATCCCGCCAACTGCTGGAGTGGGCCGACGCATTCCTGTTCGCATGGAATGGCCAGTCAGCAGGCGGTCCGGGCGGAACCGGAGAAACGGTGGAGGAGGCCGCGGACACTGGCATACCCGCAAGAATCATCGATGCCTCTTCCCTACAAACCCACTGGACATTCCACCCAGACACATCACGCCAACCACGACACGGCTTCCCTTCCAGAAAAGAACTGCTCGATTTCCTCGACGCACGCCTCTCCCTCCTCTCTCGTTAGATACTCTCTTTTTCCAACGGATGCTTCTTTTTGAAGATCGGAAAATCACGATTCCATCCGCAATTCTTGCATTCCACGTGACGGCAAACCGGCATGAATAAAGAAGTAATCACAAGATACAATGGTGCTAGAAAAATCAAATAGGCGACGAAAGCCCACACACCACTATTCACATTAACGAAAATCTTCGCCAGCAGATACGGCACAACAAACGTCCCCAACAAACACGGAAGAAACGAAACATAGGAAGCCTTTTTGAAAAAACGACCCAAACGGTTCGGCCCCATGGTCAGATTCCAACCAAAACGAAATAGGTTATCGCACTCTTCACATCGGTCAGGCAGATCCTCCGGCCACGGTCGCTGGTAATAGGGTCGAAAATTGGAATCAAGTTTCTGTGGTGCCTTGAAGCTTCTATGCGGCGAAAGGTTTTTCATACCAGCCATCTAGCAGATCCAACGCGCAAATGGTAGCCGAATCGCATTCCTCAAACACGATCAAGAAACCACCCTCAAGCGCAGACGATACCGGCGCAATGCTGTTCCTTTTCGCTGCTTGCGAGGAAAGTTTGTATTTCAGCAAGCAGGATATCGCAGGATTTCGTCCAAGTGGAGGTATTGCGCAGAATCATTACGCTCTCGCGAACGCCTGTAAAATCGATCTGCTCGGCTCCCGCCAGGTGCAGATCGGAAATCTGTGCGCGGAGTATTTCAAAAAACGCCAGTTCAAAACCATTGCCGGCACCTTGCGCGGCTGAAATCAGCGAGATCGTAACCGGCGGCGCCAACGGCTCCAGTTTCTCTGCAATTCGTTCACAGCCGATCTTCACCAGCATCAGGCGCATCCGTTCAAACAAATCGTCAAGTTGCAGCAACCGCAGCGGACATTTCTTTTCCAAATATAGCTCCACACCACTGCGGATTTCAGAGGCTAGCGGAAAGTCCTCGTGGTCGGCCGCACGGGCCGCTCGCATGATCGCCTCTTCAAGCCACGCGGTATCGTAGTCGAACACCTGATGGGTGCCGATTTGTAGCGCGGGGCGTTTTCCGATGAAGCAGATCACAGTTCTAACAATTTTATTCTTTGAACAGGCGGCGTTGCATGTTGTCCCGCGCCACTCGACGCGAGAGAGATTGGATTTCCGCAATAAACTCGTTGACGTTCTCGAACTGCCGATACACCGAAACGTAGCGCACGTATGCCACCGGATCGATCTGATGGAGCTTGTCCATCACTTTGGCTCCTATCGTCGCGGACGGCACCTCGCTCAGGTGATCCTTGTGAAGCTCGGCTAAAATTTCCTCCACGGCGCGGTCGAGCCGCTCCATGGAAACCGGCCTCTTCTCGCAGGCCTTGATCAATCCGCTCGTCAGCTTCTCCCGATTCAATGACTCGCGCGTTCCATCCCTTTTCACAACACGCAGCTCGGTGCGCTCGATCTGCTCGTAAGTCGTATAGCGATACTCGCACTTCAAACACTCGCGACGACGACGAATCGTCGTCCCGTCTTTGGACGAGCGAGAATCGAGGACTTTGTCTTTGAGTGAACCGCATTGGACGCAACGCATGAGGAGGGCTGGAAAGCAATAGCCGTAGTTATAGAACTCTATCTTGTAGCGTCAATCGAAAAACTACGGCACATTTAGTAGAAGAGTGATTTTCGGCTCGATTCGTCGTATAGAACCGTTGATTCTGTATCCATGCGTGAGAAACGGATACCCAAGAATCAGGTCTCTATGGAAAAAGGATCATCGCTTGGTGAGTTATTGGATCGGGAAGCCATCTCCTGCCTCGCCCACAACATCGGGCTGGTGTTTCCCAAGTTCGATGGAAAGGGATTTCAATCTCAGGCATTGAAGAATTTGGAGCCGCTGAAAATCATGCAGCGCGGGCATCACATCGCAGGTGTGTTGAGAGAGTTTTTGCCACAACGCTACGAACAAGCGGTGAAGATACTCGTCGATTCGATGACTCCCCCTTTGTCGCGGACATCGGACAACGGCATGTGGGTTTTCATTTATCTTCCCTACTCAAGTTTCATCGCCACCTACGGGCTCGATGCATCGCTCAATGGCGGGCGCGATCCCTTTGAGGCGTCGATGCGCGCGCAATACGAACTGACGCGACGTTTCACCGCGGAGTTTTCGATCCGTCCGTTTCTCATCAAATGGCCGGAGCGCACTCTCGAACGGCTCATGGAATGGACGAGCGATGCCGATCCGCATGTACGGAGATTGTGCTCGGAAGGCTCGCGCCCCCGCCTTCCATGGGGAATGAGAATCCATCATTTCGTGCGTGATCCCAAACCGACTCTGCCGATCCTTGAGGCGCTGAAAGATGATGCGGAATTGTATGTGCGGCGCAGCGTGGCGAACCACTTGGGAGACATCGCCAAGGATCACCCGGAGCTTGTTTTCGGGCTTTGCGAACGCTGGCTCAATGACGCAGCGGCTCACAGGAAATGGCTAATCCGTCATGCGGTGAGGCACCCCGCGAAAAAGGGAGAAAAGACGGCATTGCACCTGCGGAAAATGGCGAAGTGAGGCGCTTGGGTGTTTTCATGAAACGTGCGCCCACCCATCTGCGAAGCTTTTTTCTCAAAATTTAAGTTGCTTATCCGCCCTTCCGGATGCACGGTTTTTCAGAAACCTGACAAAGACAGGCAAAATACTAAGGATTATGCTTCCCGAGAGTTCCCCGTTTTCCCCAGACCAGCGCAAAGCGTTGGATTCGCTCCTTGCTAGCTTTGACTCGCTTCAACGCGGTTGGCTAAGTGGGTTTCTTGCTGTGCAGTCATCTGTCGTCGCGCCCGCCGCCGCTTCTGTTTCGGCTGGAAAACTGACGGTTCTCTACGGCACCGAAAGCGGCAACTCCGAGCAGCTCGCCGATCGCGCCGTCAAAGAAGCCAAGAAAAAAGGTTTCAAAGCCGTGATGAAAAACATGTCCGAGATTTCTCCAGCCGACCTCGCGAAGGTCGAAAACCTTTTGGTGATCGTTTCCACCTGGGGCGATGGCGAGGCACCCGAAACCGCGGTCAGTTTCCACAAAGCTTTCATGTCCGAAGACGTGAAACTCGCCGGCGTGAAATTCTCCGTCTGCGGACTCGGCGATACCTCTTACGAAAAATTCTGCGAGATCGGAAAGCAGTTCGATGCCCGTTTGGAAGTGTTAGGCGCCACCCGCGTCGCGCCACGCGCGGATTGCGATGTCGATTTCGAGGATAATTACACCGCATGGTTCGCGACCGCGCTCAAAGCAATCACACCCGCCGCCGCTGCTGCGCCAGCTGCTTTCACATTTGCCGCTCCGG
>JBGSRM010000236.1:0-9710 GCA_041737575.1 Akkermansiaceae bacterium | reverse complement strand
CCGGTGGGTTTTTGGTTGAGGCCTTGGAAGCGGAAGGTGAAGCGGTTGTGATCCATGCCGAGGCAGTGGAGGATGGTGGCGTTGAGGTCGCGGATGTGGACGGGGTTTTCGACGATGTTGTAGGAATAGTCATCGGTGACGCCGTAGCTGACGCCGCCTTTTACGCCGCCGCCAGCGACCCATGTGCTGAAGCAGCGGCCGTGGTGGTCGCGTCCGGTGCCGATTTTTCCCTGGCTGTAAACGGTGCGCCCGAACTCGCCGCCCCAGTTGACAATGGTGTCTTCTAACAGGCCGCGTTGTTGAAGATCGGTGATGAGTGCGGCGGAGGCCTGGTCGGTATCGCGGCACTGGTTGGCGAGGTGGGTTTGGAGGTTATTGTGTTGATCCCAGCCGCGGTGGAAGAGCTGTGTAAAACGGACGCCGCGCTCGGCCATGCGGCGGGCGAGGAGGCAGTTGTAGGCGTAGGTGCCGGGTGTGCGTGACTCGGGGCCGTAGAGGTCGAAGACCCAATCCGGTTCGTCGGAAAGATCGGCCAGTTCGGGTGCGGAGGTCTGCATACGGAAAGCCATTTCGTACTGACTGATGCGGGTTAGGATTTCCGGATCCGACATTTCGTCGTGGCGGATGTGGTTGAGGGCGGCGAGGTCATCGAGCATGGCGCGTCGGTCGTTGCGATTCATGCCGGCTGGATCGTTGAGGTAAAGCACGGGATCCGCGCCGCTGCGGAATTGGACGCCCTGATGATTGGATGGGAGGAAGCCGCTGCCCCAGAGGCGGGAGAAGATGGGTTGACCGGGGTTTTTTCCGGTGCCTTGGGAGACGAGGACGACGTAAGAGGGCAGGTTTTCGTTCATGCTGCCGAGGCCGTAGGAAACCCATGAGCCCATGCTGGGGTTGCCGGGGAACTGCGAGCCGGTGTTGATGAAGGTGATGCCGGGATCGTGGTTGATCGCCTCGGTATGCATGGAGCGGATGACGGCGATGTGATCGGCGACTTTGCAGGTGTAGGGCAGGAGATCGCTGATCCACTGGCCGCTTTCGCCGCGTTGCTCGAAGCGGGCGAGGCTTTTGCAGACAGGGAAATTTTTCTGACCGGAGGTCATGCCGGTGAGGCGCTGGCCTTGACGGACGGAATCTGGGAGATCCTGGCCGTGGACTTTCTCGAGCTGGGGTTTGTAATCGAAGAGGTCGATGTGTGAGGGGCCGCCTGATTGGAAGAGGTAGATGACGCGTTTTGCTGATGGCGCGAAATGGGAGGGCGAGGGAGCGCTGCCGCCCAGAAGTGGTTTTGCATCTGCGGCAAGCAGGGTGCGGGCGGCCATGGCGCCGATGCCGAGTCCGGTGAGGCCGAGGAAGCTGCGGCGGGAGATTGCGTTTTGGTAAGGGTCGATGGGGTTCATGGCCGGTTGATGAATTCGTCGAGGTTGATGAGGGTGGAGCCGAGGACGGCATAGGCGGCTTGCTCGGGGGTGCCGGCGAGCGATTTTGCATCGGCTTCGTTTTCCGTGAAACGTTCGAGGTGGCGGGCGAGGGATTTTTCCAAGAGCTCCAATTCCTGGGCGCTGGGTTCGCGTCCGGTGGCGAGGTGGAAGCCGTAGGTGAGGCGGGAGGTGGCGGAAGGGCCGCCTTGCTCGATCATGCGATTTCCGAGAGCCACGCCAGCGGCGACGAACTGCGGCTCATTCATGACGACTAGGGCCTGCAAAGGTGTGTTCGTGGAGCCGCGCACGACCGTGCAGGTCTCGCGGGTGGGGGCATCGAAGAGAGCGAGGACAGGTGGCGGTGAGGTGCGTTTCCAGAAGGTGTAAACGCTGCGTCGGTATGTGGAGGAGCCTATGCCAGGGATAAAAATCTGGGCGGTGAAGGGCTTGCCTTCGTAGCCGAAGTGGCTGATCTCGCGCCAGAGATCGGGCTGTGGAGGATGGACTCCGGGACCACCGATGGATGTGTTGAGAAGGCCGCTGACGGCAAGTGCCTGGTCGCGGATGATTTCTGCGGGGAGGCGGGTGCGGGGTGAGCGGGCGAGCAGTTCGTTGCGTGGATCCTTTTCAAGATGCTCCGGGGTGGAGGCGGCGGAGCGGCGGTAGGTTTCGGATGTCAGGATTGTTTTGAGGAGGTGGCGAGTGTTCCACTTGTTTTCAACGAAATCGACGGCCAGCCAATCGAGCAGTTCCGGGTGGGTGGGCCATGAGCCTTGGTTTCCGAAATCACCGGCGGTTTCGACGATGCCGC
Source organism: Akkermansiaceae bacterium (assembly GCA_041737575.1). GTDB lineage: Bacteria > Verrucomicrobiota > Verrucomicrobiia > Verrucomicrobiales > Akkermansiaceae > Luteolibacter. Next base: position 7,478 of record JBGSRM010000236.1, on the reverse strand, counting down.
GTCCGAAGATCATCTGCCATGTGCGGTTGACGGCGACGCGGGCAGTGAGGGGGTGGTCTGGGTTGGTGATCCAATTGGCGAGGTCTAGGCGGGTCGGTTTTTCATTTCCGATAGGAGGCAAGACGGCGGGAACACCGGGGTTGACCTCATCGCCGGGCTGGTCGTAAGCACCGCGGATGAGGATGTGCGTTTTGCGGAGGTTGGGTTTGTGATCCATCACCATGACGGAGGTGTGGCCGCGATCGAGGTCGCGTTTGAGGACTTTGATTTCCTCATCAGCGGATTTCGTGACTTCTTTCATTTGTGCCGCGAGCTCGGGTGGGGCGTTGGCTTTGAAATGTTCGAGTTCCGAGATGCGTGCTTTGAGTTGGGCCATCCCGCCATCACCGAGAGGCGATTTGTAGTTCATGATAGGTGGTGTACTGGCGTTGGTGGCGCCCAGACCTGGCTCGGAGGAGGTGTTGAAAAAGGCATACATCTCGAAGAATTCCTTTTGCGAGATGGGGTCGTATTTGTGGTCGTGGCACTGGGCGCACTTCATGGTGAGGCCGAGGACGGAGGTGGATACGGCATCAACTTTATCGACGGTGTAATTGACGCGATATTCCTCGGCAATGGTGCCGCCCTCGTGGGTGTTCATGCTGTTGCGCAGGAAGCCGGTGGCAGCGATCTGGTCGGGGGTGGCGTTGGGGATGAGGTCGCCGGCGATCTGTTCGCGGACGAACTGGTCGTAGGGTTGGTTTTTCTGAAAGGCATGGATGACCCAATCGCGCCATCCCCACATGTCGCGGTGGTCGTCGATGGAGTAGCCGTGTGTGTCGGAATAGCGGGCACCATCGAGCCATGGGAGGGAGATGCGCTCGGCGAAGTGTGGGGATTCCATGAGACGGTTGATGAGTTTTTCCCAACGGTCGGGGCTTTTGTCATCGAGGTATGTGGAGATGTCCTGCGGGGAAGGAGGGAGGCCGGTGAGATCGAGGAAGAGGCGGCGGACGAGTGTTTGGTCATCGGCAAGGGGCGCGGCGACGAGGCCGGCTTCCGTGAGGCGTTTGTTGATGAAGTGATCTACTGGATTTATAGTGGGAGAACCGGTTTTGAGCGGGGTGACGAAAGACCAGTGAGGCTGGTATTCCGCGCCTTCCTTGATCCATTTTTCAAGAGTGGCGATTTGTGCGGATGTCAGATCCGGCATGTGCGCGTCCGGCGGCGGCATCTTCATGTCGGGATCCTTGGAGAGGATTCGTTTGATGATCTCGCTGTTTTCCGGATCACCGGGAATGATCGCCGCGATACCCTCGCGGACGGCGATGGCCTCTTCGCGGATGTCGAGGCGCAACTCGCCGCCACGGTGCTCGGGATCCTGGCCGTGGCAGAGGAAACAGTTTTCCGACAGGATGGGGCGTATATCGCGGTTGAACGAGATTTCCGCCTCGAGCGTGACGCTGAGTAAAATGAAAATTACGATGTGCGATAGTTGCTTCATGGAATAACTAACTGACTCAATCTTCACGTGAATCGAAGATCAATCAAGACTAGTATACGACAGGAGGCGGAGGATTTTACAGGAAAGATGCTTGCCTGATCTGTTGGTGCTTAGATCGCCAGTCCGGAGGGAGGACTGGCTCTCATTAACCTTCATCCATTAAGCAGCCCTGCGAAGGATTTCCGCGCGGTCCAGAGAAGGAACAGCGGCAGGATGGTGACGAGTATCACGACCGGATCGGCGAGTGCCGCGCCTTTGAGCAGGAAGATGTGGAAGGCGAGGATGTTGACGATGATGGGGCCGAGAACGAGCAGGCCGATGTTGCGTGATTTCGGGATGGCGACGAGGAGACCACCGAGAACTTCCAGCACTTTCACGAATGCAAGATACCCGGTGGGGAAGAGCGCTGCGAAGAAAAGCGCGGGGGGCGAGCCTTCCGGCGGACCGGGTGGCATGGGGATGAACTTCAGGAAAAAATTCATTCCGAAGACGATGAATAACAGGCCGAGCAGGCCTCCGGCTATATTTGGTGCGTGTTTCATGGTTTGGTTTGTTTTGGTGTTTATGCGAGGTCGAACAGAAGGGCTTCGCTGTCTGTTGTGGCGGTGAAATGGGTGGAGCCGGACGTTTCCGTGCTGAGTGCGTCTCCGGCTGTGAGATGGGTTTCTCCGGTGGAGATTTCGCCTTGGATGACTTGCAGCCAGAGGCCGCGACCGGGTGCGAGATCGTGGTTGATGGTTTCTCCTGCTTTCATGCGAACGCGATAGACATAGGCGTCCTGATGGATGATGGCGGAGTCTTCGCGACCGTCAGGGGAAATGACGAGGACTTTGGTTTCGTCATCGGATTCGGGTTTCGGATGCCACTCGGTGTAGGAGGGCGTGAGGCCGCGAAATTCGGGAAGTATCCAGATTTGGAGCAGGTGGAGGGGTTCGGTTTGCGAGGGGTTGAATTCGGAATGTGTCACGCCGGAGCCCGCGCTCATGAGTTGGATCTGGCCTGGAAGAAGCTCGCGGCCATTTCCCATGCTGTCCTTGTGGGCGATCGCGCCGGAGACGACGTAGCTGAAGATTTCCATATCGCGGTGCGGGTGGGTGGGGAAACCGGCACCGGGCGCGACCTTGTCCTGATTGATCACGCGCAGGCTGCGGAAGCCCATGTGAGCGGGATCGTAGTAATCGGCGAAGCTGAAGGTGTGGTAGCTGTCCAGCCAGCCGTGGTTTGCGTGGCCGCGCTCGTTGGAGCGGCGGACGGTGAATTGCGAGGTGTTTGTTTTCATAACGAGATGAGAATGCCATGCTTTGGCAACTCCGCATAATACCACTTGCTTCCGAAGTTCATGCGTTTTGGTTATGAACGAAATGAGAGCGTGAGGTTTATTTTTTGCTCTCGATTTTCGCATCGATGAGGGCGCTGAGTGTTTTCACAACTTCAGGATTTGATGCGGCGATGTTTTTTGTTTCTCCATCATCGCTCTTGTGGTCGTAGAGTTCGAAGGCGTGAGTGCCATTTTTATCCGGGTGACGGATGAGGCGGTATTGAGAAGTGCGGATGGTGTGTTTGCCTTGCCAGTAGCCGAAGGCTTCGTCGCCATCGGTCTTGGGATCAGCGAGGTGCGCGGCGAGTGATTGGCCAGAGAGACCGCTTGGTGCTGGAAGTCCGGCGAGCTCGCATAGAGTCGGGTAGATATCCACGGTTTCGACGACGGCTTGGGTGGGTGTGCCGGGTTGCGACAAGCCGGGATTGCGGATGATGAGAGGGGAGTTGAGCGATTCCTCGAAGAGCGCGTGTTTACCCCAGATGCCATGCTCGCCGAGGTGGTAGCCGTGATCGCCCCAAAGCACGACGATGGTTTTCTCCGTGAGTTTGAGTTTATCGAGATGGGCGAGGATTTGCGCGACCTGTGCATCGGCGTAGGATACGCAGGCGGCGTAGGACAAACGCATTTGAATTGCGTATTCGGCGTTATCGCGCGGGTTTTTGACTTCGTGGTGGTATCCGAAAAATTCACCGCTGGGATGCCATGTGGAGAGGCCTACCGGTTTCTGCGGATGTGGGGTGGAGGGAAGTTTGGTGTTTTTGTACAGGTCGAGATATGACTTCGGGCAGGCGAAGGGCAGGTGTGGCTTCATGATGCCGACGGCGAGCAGGAAGGGCTTTTCGGAGGCGGCGAGGTCTTCCATTTGTTTGAGTGCTTCCCGGGTGATCCAGCCATCGGTATAGGTGAGATCGTCGCCTTCGTTGTGTTCGCGGACGGGTCGATATTTTCCGCGCGGGACTCCGCCGGCATAGCCGTGCATGCCTCCTTGTGGATGTTTCCACGGATCTGTGGGCATGAGATTCGTGTCCCATGCTCCGGGTATTTCGACTTTTTCAGGGTCGTTCCAATTCTCGCCGCCGAGTCCTCCGGGGTAGTGGGAGATTTTTCCAATCGCGATGGTTTGGTAGCCGTTGTTGCGGAAATGGGCGGGGAAGGTGGGAGCGAGGTCGGGCTTGCGTGCTTCCGGGCAGAAGAATGCATCGTTGCTTTGTTGTTTGGAAGTGGCGGCATAACGTCCGGTGAGCAGGGAGAAACGGGAAGCGCCGCATGTGGGTGCCTGCACGTAGTGACGCGTGAAAGCGCGTCCGCTTTTGACCAGGGAATCCATAGCCGGCGAGTGAATGTAATCCGCACCCAGAGCTTTCAACTCAGGGCGGAGATCATCGACACAGATCAGAAGGATGTTCGGCTTCTCAGCGAAGGCAGGCAGGGCAAGGACCAAAGCTAGAAATAGCGGGCGCATGGATGAACCATAAGCGGACGGGAGGATTCAGCAAGAAGGATGGCTGTTTTGACGTGGGTTTCCGAAATCGATTATGAAATGCTTTGCGAGTGCCGTGTCTCATGTTTTCCTTCAGAGGTCATGAAAGCCATACTCACCCTAGCCCTGACATTGTTGACCTGCGTAATCCTGCATGCTTCGGAGCGCCCTAACATCGTTCTGATATTTCTCGATGACGCGGCGTATTCCGATTTTCATCCTTTCGGAAAGCCTCCGTATGCCACGCCGAATGTGGAAAAACTTGCTACCGAAGGAGTGCGCTACACGCAGTTTCATGTTCCGCAGGCGGTTTGTTCCGCGTCTCGTGCGTCGTTGTTGACGGGATGTTATCCGCACCACACCCGTATCGTGGGGGCAATCGGACCGGGCAACCCGGGGCTGGATCCGAAGTTTCCCGTCATGTCTGAAACCTTCAAACAGCAAGGTTACGCGACCGCGCATTTCGGAAAATGGCACATCGGCGACGTACCGGAGACGCGACCCACGGCACGCGGCTTCGATGAACACGCAGGCTTGCTCGTTTCCAACGACATGTGGCGGCATAATGAATGGTGGGTCAAACACAGCGGCGAGCGGCCTCTGCCCTATTGGGAAAATGGCGAGATCAAGATCGCCGACATCAGCCCTGATGACCAAAAGCACCTCACCGGCTGGGCAACTGAGGGAGCGACCCGTTTCATCAAAGCAAAAGCAGGCAAGCAGCCTTTTTTTCTCTACATCGCGCATTCCATGCCGCACGTCCCGCTGTATTGCCGTGATGAATTCAAAGGCAAATCCGGCGCGGGTGACTTTGGTGATGTGATGATGGAAATCGATTGGTCGGTGGGTGAAATTACGAAAGCCATACGCGAGGCTGGCATTGAAAATGAAACCATCGTCCTTTTCACATCGGACAACGGCCCGTGGGATGAGTATGGAAATCACGCAGGGAAAACCCCGTTCCGCGAGCACAAGGGCACCACCTTCGAGGGCGGTGTCCGCTCCGCGCTCATTGTGAAATACCCGGATAAACTCAAGGCCGGAATCGTGAACGAGCGCGCCTTCGGTTCCATCGATCTCTACCCAACCCTCGCCCAGCTTGCCGGTCTTGTGTTGCCCGAAAAATCCATTGATGGCAAAAATGTCTGGCCGCTCATGCGCGGTGATCAGGATGCGAAAAACCCGCACGAACATTACTTCCTTTCCACGGGCTGGAACCTCGAAGCCGTGATGAGTTCGGATGGAAAATGGAAACTTCATCTGCCTCACGGCTATCGTGATGTCGTTACTCCGGGCAACGATGGCAAACGCGGGGTAACCAAAACCTCACAAATTGAAGAATCACTTTTCAACCTCACTGACGACCCGATGGAGATGAAAAACATCATCGCCGAACATGCCGAAATTGCAAAGCAACTGAACCAAGCCGCCCAGGCGCATCGCAAACAATACCCGCCACCGGCGAAGTGAATGTTCGCCACTTTAAACAGTTCATGCCTTGAAGTTATCAACTTTTAGCGTTACTTACCGGCCATGGAATTTCATCAGCTCCGGTATTTTGTCGCAGCGGCGGAGGAGCTGAGCATCTCAAAGGCGGCGGAGCGCGTGCATGTATCCCAACCGGCGCTCAGCAGGCAGATCAAGCTGCTTGAAGATGAGATCGGTGTGAAACTTTTCGACCGGATCAAGCAACGCATCCATCTTACCGAAGCGGGGAAATTCTTTTTGATCAACGCCCGGCAGTTGCTCTGCGATTCGGAATCGGTCATCCAGCGGACGCAGGAAAATTTCGGAGGGATGCGGCGGACCTTGAGATTGGGATTTCTCTCGCCATTCCTCGATGACTTGGTCGCCCCGGTAATACGTGAGTTCCAACAACGACACGCGCGATCCAAGGTGAGCTTGTTCGATCTTTCGCCACGGGCGCAATTGGATCGACTCAAGCTCCGCGAGTTGGATATCGGAATCCTCGCCAACATCGAGGACGATGAAAAAAAACTGTTAGATGTTCGCACACTGTCGCGCCATTGCTTCATTGCGGTGATTCCCGAGGATCATCGGCTCGCCAAAAGAAAATCCATAAAGCTCGCCGAGCTGCGTTCTGAAAGTTGGGTTTCGCTGGAGAATTCATTTTTCCCAAAACGGCGCGAGTTCCTCATCGAAGCCTGCGGAAAGGCCGGATTCATACCAAAAATCACGGCGGAAATGGATTCATTGCCGATGATGCTGGCGGAGATCGGCATGGGCGGCGGAGTGGGCATCATGCCCGCACACGCTTCCAAAATGCCTCATGCCGGTTGTGTGTTGGTTCCGATCAGTTCGCCGGTGATTTACTCGGAATTACTAATGGTTTTACCGAAGCAAAATGCACCGAGTGTGGAATTGAAAACATTGCTCGCGTTGATTGAAGAGCGGGCTGGGCAAATCTAACAGATTGAAGTGTACCGGCGATGTGCTCCGATATCTTATTTGCAAAAAAACGTCCGACGCGATTGCGCCGGACGTTTCAATTTCGATCCCTGTCAGGTTGTCGAATTACTTGGGAAGAATCACCTTGTCGATGACGTGGATCACGCCGTTGGTGGCTTCGATGTCGGTTTTCACGACATTGGCACCATCGATGGTCACCTTTCCATCGGCGATCGCGATGGTTGCTTTCCCACCCTGAACGGTGGCGACTTCACCCGCCTTCACGTCAGCCGCCATGACCTTGCCGGAGACAACGTGATAGGTTAGGACTGCGATCAGTTTTTCCTTGTTCTCGGGTTTCAGCAGGTCTGCGACGGTTCCTTCCGGAAGAGCCGCGAACGCTGCGTTTGTCGGTGCGAAAACCGTGAACGGGCCCTCGCCTTTCAGGGTCTCGACCAAGCCAGCAGCCTTCACAGCAGCGACCAATGTCGAGAAATCCTCATTTCCCGCCGCGATGTCCACGATGTCCTGCTTGGCTTTCGCTTCAGTTTTCGCCTCGTCCGCATAGACTCCGCTTGTCAGTCCGCCAGCCACTAGGCACATTCCTAATATCCATGTTACTTTCATATTTTTCGTTTTTTGGTTTGATTGGGTTTTGATTAATCCCAACCCAACAGAGCACCGCTCCACATCCCGTCACCCGAAAGTTTTCCATCGGTGAATTTAGCTTGCGCAATACGAACGCTCGCTATGTTTGCGCCAAATCTAACAGATCAGCCCTCCAC
>JBGSRM010000151.1:0-15183 GCA_041737575.1 Akkermansiaceae bacterium | reverse complement strand
GCCATCCAGCAGTTGAACGGAATCCTGGGAGAATAATTTTGCAAGTTGATCAGGATGATCGTCAATCGTGTTGAAGCCGACCAGCGAACTGAGCCCCATCTCCGCTGTGTTGCCTGCGGAAACTTCCCATTGATCCAGGCTGAGATTCCGTGTTTGAGCGGCAAGGTTGGCCTTGGCCTTATGATTTTCCGGAGTGATCCACCATGCATAGCGACCGGTATCATCCACCTGCAAAAGATAGGCACGCGTATTCTGATCGGGATTTGAAGTGGCGGCAGGTCCAAGCGTTCCTTCTCCGACCACAAGCACGCTATTCGTATCATCCCAACCACTGATGGATCCCGGCGCATTTATGTCGTACTTCAGGTTTGCAGGCAGCGAAAGCAACCAACCGCGAAACATGGGTTCTCGCCCGCGGGTGTAAGTCGAGCGAATGGACATCGCTTGATCGGATCCCGGTGGTTTATATTCATCGTTCAACCAATTGCCCCACGAATCGTAACTCGCCATCCAGCGGGATTGCTCCAGGCCATCAATTTTCATTGTCTCTGGATTGCTGTCCAAGATCGCCGACTCCGCGCTCACCCGCATGTCCGGTCCCATCTCCTTTTGTAACTCACCGATCGCCAGCATCAACGCGAGCCGCGCATTCGCTTGCGCCTCAACCATCGCCGACCCCCTGGTTTCGGCGCGCAAAGTTACCGCTGACAACGACAGCATACCGATCGCCAGGATCGCTAGCAAAATCATCAACGACAATGTGGCGATTAGCGCAAAACCCTTGTGATGTTGAGGTTTGCGGGAGATATCGGGAAATCTCTGCCTGAATATCATAGTGTTTAAGGTAGTGTGACGAACCGTATTTACAATATAAAAACGCAGCAAATGAATAACTAATCAGCAGCTTTAGTGCCCTTTTGGATAATATCCATGATCGGGGCTATCCCAATCCGCCCTGTTTCAGGATTTTGGTAAAAAATGACCAAAGAGCGCACATTTTTATTTGCCGGCCAACGGGTATCGAAAAATTTCTTGAACTTTTCTTCCTTCAAATAAGCCAGAGTCACCTGACAGATTCCTCCTTCGAAATCCGGCTTGGGAGTGATGGTTTTTTGTTCTCCCGGATTGATATCGAGTTTCTTGTCTCCGATGACTCCCCCGATTCTTAGTTTGGAAGCGTTGATGAAAAGAAAGCTGGCCCCGCCGAAGTCGTTCAAGTTTGCAGCAATGGGCAGCACTAAGAACCCATCGCTCGGTTGTTCGCCCTTGCGCAGAAGCAGGATGATTTGCTCGCTTGCCGAGGTTGATTTGGCTTGTCCATAACTTTGAAACACAGACTTGCCTTCCTGGTTAACAACCGTCTTTCCAACCACGATCAAACTCAGAGCGTTTACAAGGTAAGGCTTGGAAAGTTCGTGCCCCGGCGTATCGACCGCGATGGTTTCGTTCTCACCTATGAGCAGTTCAACAGGTTCCGGTTCATTCTGCTGGGGGAATGCGAGAAAACGCAGTGAGATCTTTTGTTCCTGGGCGTGTGCGATGCCTGATGCCATCGCGATGAACAGGCTGGTGAGTGCGTACAATTTAAAAATCATGAGCGTTGTAGCGGAGAGAGCGGTTTGCGATAGGATCAAATTTCGGAAGCATTCAACCAGCGAAAACCGATGATTTTGAATTCCCGGCCAAATGTTTTATTCGCCGCGGAGGTAAGGTTGGTCTGTTTGGTTTCGGGCGTGTCGCCGCTTCCGGATGTGCTGTTGGGTTTCATCGGCTCGACATAATCAGGTGTGCGTTGGACAACGGCCTCGCACCACGCTCGGGCGCGGACGTTGCCATTGGCATCCAGCGAGTCGCCGTAAGTGCGTATCACAAAAGTGTCGCCGCGTGGGGTAAGTTGCTCGGCAAAATTTCTGAGAATATCAGCTTGGTCAACGTATGCCGAGCTTCCGTATGCAACAGGTCCGTCCATCGCTTCCGGAAAAACGGCACTCATATACGAACGTTCTTTCGTCGAGAACTGGCGATCCCTCGACCGGAACCCTTCGTTTATCGAACAACTCTGGTCATCGATGGCCGCTTGCAGTGCTCCTTTGAGAGAAAAATCGTTACTGTTTCTATCCAGCCTGCGGTTGATGAATTCCGAAAGAGAAAGGAACGGCCCGCGCAACTTGACCTGCCTTACCATCGCTTTCGCAAGCTCATCGATTTCCTCATCAGTGAGTTCACGTAATCCAGTCCATTGTTCCTGTTCGCTAGGATCGGAGGTGCTGCCTGTGTATGCCTCGCCATTCGGAAGTTGTCCTCCTCCCACTGGCACGCCGTTTGGTGTCTCCTCTGAAACCTGGATACCGCCGGTGATTGATCGCTGGACATCAAGATAAGCCACAGGTTTTCCCTTGAGACTGGAGAAAAATGTCTTCCATGCTTTTTCTGAGGTGGAGTTGATGTTGAAGGGCCCCCTCGACCATCATGCTCGCCGCAATTTTATCAGCAAAGCCGCCTTGGAATGTCGCATGCTGGCTTACAAGGGATGTGAGGGTTTGCTGATCCAGATTGTTGGTGTATGGAACCATTCGACGGTTTGGCAATGGTTCTTCGCCAAAGAAGAAATCGTTGGCAACATCGCCCACAGTCTTGGGTGATGAGTCGAAGATCGGGTTGTTCGATGGAACCGGTGTGATCGAGGAGAAGAAATATTCATCCCACAGCGCCTTGTTCGCGAGATAGGAATGATCCGCGAATGGTTCGGCCACGCGATGGTTTGCCTCGGTTCCGGTGTTTTGGAAATAAATCCTGTTCAAAGTGGTGATCGCCTTGTCCTTGGGAATGTTGGGGTGGGCGTACGAGTTGCCGATCGCTTGAAGTGTGCGCGGCTCAAGTCCGCCGAATCCGATCGCGGTTGTTCGGCGGAAGGCTTCGGTGCCATTCAGGTTATTCAACCCCCCATAACCAGCCGCTGCGGCCTCGCTGGAAATGCTATAGCCGCTGAGCTGGGCGTGGCTAAGCGCGGCGATTGATATGGGCGGAGTAACAGGCAGCTCCTGCTGGACGACATGAGTGGTTCCGTTCTCCGCCGTGTAGCCGCCGCCATAGTAACCGTGGTTGTCGCGTGAGATGGAAATGGGCGCGTCAAGAATGTTGTTGAGCGGCATGTAATACCAGTTCCAGCCGGTGTTATAAAGGGAGGCTCCGTTGATACTGTCAATGAACTGAGGTATCATTGCGGTCGAGTGTGTGAAGGGTCGGGACGGGAAGCGACGGCCAGCTCCAGCCCCGGAAGCAGGGAAGGATTGTATGGATTCATGGGTCTCGGTCGCGGCCTTCATTCCATAATAAAAAAACGATTGCGGAATATCGTCCACGAAGTTGGCCGGATCCTGCACGGAGTTGATTAGTATCTGGCCGCTGCGCGCTGGAATCGAAACGCCGCTGCCCATGGCGGTGTTGGCAACCGAGCCGCCTGTCGGATTCATCCCGGCGGAGTTGAAAGCGGTGAGGAAGGGAGCGTAAACGGTAAAGTTCGGGAAGCCACCGGGAAACATACGCATGCGCAATCCGTAACTCCGGTAATGCCACATCACTCCCGGAGCCACCCGCCCGTGCCTCGATTTTTGTGTGAAATCCACGGAAAAATTGCGGTTTGTTCCGGTGTTGATCGCAGCGGAAATATAGTCCGACTCCTTGAAATTCAGATATCCCGTCAGAGCAACGCCGTTGCGCCCGGTAGGCCTGATGAAGCGCTCCGGATTCCAACCGGGAATCAACTCAAGACTGGGCACAAACGGCTCGTTGAAGCGGTTGCCTGTGCCGCGAAGATAAAAATCCAAGCTGGTCTGACCTTGATCCGCATTCGTTTGCGAAGAGAACTTCAGAGCCAACACTTTGCTCTCTCCAGGTTGGAAAATCACCGGACTGGCACCGGATACGAAAAGGGTATAAAGCTCGCCCTGTTGTGTGTTGGTCAGACGGGTCATCTGCACGGGATCGGGAACGCGTACTCCTTTATCTATCTTGAAGGGATAAAATTCCCGATTGGGGTCGTTAGCGCTTTTTCCCTTGTAGAATAGCAATTGCAACGGCACCGCATTCTCCCGAATCATGATGGAGGCCAGATCGGGATTCCCGAAGTTCATGATCACCGGAACGTTGTTGGGATTCCACCAGGTCATTGCAGGGGTGATGCCTACTTTCAAGCGGTGGGTGTCCGGGTTGGGATTCGGGGGAACCGGAGGCGTGGCGGATGGATTGCCGTTGCGCTCCAGATCAATTTCGGCCTGCGGACGGGGCTCGGTAATGTAGCTGAGAACGAACTCGATTTTCACCGGATAGACGCTCCTGTATAGCGCACTGTGTTGACGGAGGTATTTGGTATAGTCCTTGTCGGTAACTCCATAGTCAGGATTGCTAACCATGATGCCGCTGCCTAGCTGGCTATTGGGTGGTGATGATTTCTGCGAGGTGAACTGTATGCCGCCCTTCCAACCAGCCCTGTCATGATCGTATAACTGATAGTAAGCGGCGAGGTCTTGAATCGGCACGCTCGCCTCACCCGTCGGACTGATGCCGTTCACCATGTTGTCGAATCGGTAGAGCATGAAGTCATTGCCTCCAGGCCCGTTGCTGGTCGGGGGCTTCATGGAAGTGGCTCGCTTGAATTCGGCCTCGACTCCGGACACGGATTGCAATTCGTAAACTTCGTTAGGATCGATGTTCCTTTCCAGTATCGCGTTCAGATCGCGCTTCAACCCTCCCTCCCGGACATCCGCAAGCACACTGTATGAATAGGGCGTGATGTTGTGAAAATTCCGCTCTCCGGGTTTTCCCGTAACACCGGTGATCAAATTGAGCGAGGAAAGAGAAGCCAGTTTGGAGAGCTGTCTATCCGTGGTAATCCCCTCCAGTCCCTCCACCAATTTTGTCCCCGTGGAGCCGGGCGCCTGTGAGCGGAAGATTTTTCCCGCGATGCTGGTCGCTGGGTTTGATGAATAGGAATCAGCCATGATTCGGGCTTTTTGACTCTCGTCTCCCACCCACCAACCGTATCGGCCTTTCGGCATGGTGCTGCCTTGATCTTTCATCTCGATCAACTGCACGTTCACATAGTCTTCCGGTAAAGCGGAGGATCCGAGCGAGCCTTTCCCGACAAGTTGAACCGCTGTTGCGTCTTTTTCCGGAAACGGAACGCCGTTCAGGCTGATGTCTTTGATGGAGGTTATCAAATCGGCAGCGGACTTGTTCGTCGCTTCATCCACACTCAACGAAACCAACCATTTTCGGAAATGCTTGTTCTTGTTCGCATAGTCAGGACGCATGCTGTTGTCTGACTGGGGACCAATGGTCTGATGGTGGCTGTGAAAATCCGAACTGCTTTTATTCGGGTAGTCGGGATTTACAGACGCGTTGTTCGGATTTCCCGCAATCCATGAATCCCATACACCAGTCCAGTGCGGATGCAGAACGGTATCGGAAGAGCTGTCCGGATTGTCAAGAATCGCGCCATTCGCAGATACTCTCTGATCCGGTCCCATCTGCATCTGTAACTCTCCCAACGCAAGCATTAGAGCCATACGGGCATTCGCACGAGCCTCCGTAATACCATCTGTTTGAGCGCTCGACCGTAAAGATACCGCCGACAGCGAAAGCATACCGATCGCCAGAATAGCCAGCAAGATCATCAGCGTCAGGGTGGCTATCAACGCGAAGCCTCGGTGCGTGTGTACGGAATTGCTGTATTTGATACGCAAATGGATTTTTTTAATGGGATTTTGCAAAAGCCTAAAAGGTATATACAAAGTCATTCTTTCCCAAGTTATTGCAACGCTAAAAACGGGAAATCGGATTACCAACCTGCCCATTTATTGGACATCTTTCAACCAACAGCGCGACGTGGAGCTCCCTGAATAGTGCAACAACCTTCTACTCTTCAGGGGGAGTCTGCTCTTCCTCTTTCATGCGGAAATCCCGGAAGAAATAGATCTTGGGCAGTTTACCGCCTGTATTCACAATGAAACCCAGATGTTTGCTGTTGGTATCGTGCCACCAGCTTTGCTCGGTGATCGGAGCCAGAGCACCCTCGCCATTCGCTTGATATGCGAATCTGGCGACATAATAGCCGCTCGCGGGAATAGGATCTTTCGTAATCGTCTTTCCCTTCGGCGTTACGGACATGTCGGATGAACCCAACTTCGCGACGATTCGGTGTTCGGTCAGATTATACCACAAAGTCTCACCCGGCTTGAGCTTCCCTGCTCCCGTATCGACAAGATTCATCTTCACCGGAAGTTCCGTATTTTTCGGATCGTGAATCACGATGATGTAAAAATCCGTGACCGCCTCCGGTATCTTAAGCAAGGGAGCTTGCGCCGGAAGCAGTTCTGGATTCGTGATCTCGTTTGTTGTCATCGCTAAGGTGATTTCGCCGGAAGGCAGCTCGATCACCTCCGATAAATTCATGCTGGGCAACGTGATGCTCTGGCTTTTGGCGCCGTCAAAAAGAAATGCGACTTTGGGTGCATCCTGTGGACGCTCTGGATAGACCAGTCGGCAGGTTCGCTTCGCATGGAGCGAGCCTGCGGACACACACAGTGCTGTTGCTACAATGGCTAGGGTATGGGTCATAGATTCAGGGGCTGGTTCTCGATGTTATGGATCATACGCTCATGTTGCTTCCACGTGATGGAGAACTTACTCCCAATTCTACTCCTGTGGAATCCGGAAATCCCTGAAATAGTAAATTCTGGGTAATTGCCCCTCTGAATAAGAAATAAAGCCCAAATGCCTGCTCTTCGCATCATGCCACCAGCTTTGCTCGGTAATTGCTTTGGTCTCTCCTTTCCCCTCCACTTGATAAGAAAGGCTGGCGGTGTAATAGCCGCTGGCATCAACAGGTTGCTTGGATATCGCCTGGCTATTGGGCTCCACCGTCAAATCCGCGCCGCCGAGCTTCGCCGTAATGCGATGCCCCGTGAAATTGCACCACAAGGTCTCACCGGCATTCAGTTTTCCCTCACTCGCATCGATCAACTCCATCTTAACTGGCAACACCTTGTTTTCAGGATCGGGACTGATTAAAATATAAAAGTCCGAAACATCCTCGGAAATTACCAGCGTGGGAGCCTCCGCTGGCAACTGCCCTGAATCGCTGATCTCAGTCAACACCATGGCAATCTTGATCTCCCCTTCCGGCAACTCGATCACATCCGATAAATTCATGCTGGGCAAATCCACTCGGTGACTCTTGGCACCATCAAACAGGTAGGCACTCGCAGGGGCGTCCGGGGGACGATCTGGAAACACAATCCGGCAGGTGCGCGGCTCCGCTTGCACGATATTCGCCAGTAGGAAGCATACAATGGTGATGGCGCGGGTGATTTTCATTCCAACTCAGCGTTTATTTCAAACCTCATCCGCACTCAACCAACGGAACGAGACAATCTCATATCGTCTGCCGAATGTGATATTGTAGGCAGCGACCGGAGGATTCACGGAATCCGCTGCATCCGAAGTTTGGGTGAAATCACGGGTTCTCTTCACCACAGCCTCGCACCATGCCTGCGCCACAACATTGCCGTTTTTGTCCCGCGCGTCTCCGTAGGAACGTATCGTGAATGTATCATCACGAACGGTAAGAACCGGCGCGATGGGCCGCAAAATATCAGCTTGCCGTATCCAACCCGGGGCACCATAGGCACTTGATCCGGCTGCCGCTTCCACAAATTCATAACCAACACCGTCGAGCTTGTCCTTGTATTTGGGCGATGCCGACATGGTCGTATCCGAAAGCTTGTTTTTAGTATCCCGGAGTGTGGCCATCGGATCCTGTTCAAGGGAGTTAAGCGCGGTTTGGACGGCTCCCGCCAGGGCAAGATTCTTGTCGGAACTGAGCTGGCGGTTGACGAATTCAGACAACGACAGGAACGGTCCGCGCAGTCGCACCTGTTCGACAATTTTCTTCGCAAGATCCTCGATCTGCTCATCACTCAGGTTTCTGAAACCTGTGAATTCAGAGACAGTCGCGAACTTTCCGCCAAAACCAGGACCTGACCCCGCCTCCACATCTGTGGCTATGGCGCCGCGTGTGACAACATGGTTGTTGTAAACTTCTCGCGCAACGATTTCATCCGCTCCGTACATCGCGATCTGATCGAGGCTTTTCGCATGACCAAGTAGTGCCTTCCATGCTTCCACAGAGGTCGAGTTAACATTGAACATTCCCTCTACTTCAAAACGGGACGCGACCTTGAGCCATCCGTCGTGGCTGTTTACGATTTCCGCAATGCGTACGGTGGCTTGATCATCGGTCACACTGCTGTCCGCTGAGATGGGGCGGTAGGCGCGGTTAACCAGCTCCCTTTCTCCTTTGAGAAATTCACGATACACCGTGTTGATGTCCTTGGTGTTGGAAGAGCCGAACTGAGCCGGATCTGGGGCTATAGATGATAGGAACCAATCATCAAACAGCAGATGGTTCGCGCAATATGCATCGTCATGCTGAAGGTTATCCTGAGGATTGTTCGAACTCATCACACTAGGAACAACGGCGTCGCTTGGAATCATGGGTGTCGCATCGCTGTTGCCAATCAGATGTGACTGGTAAGGTGGCATCGGATTTTTACCTCGTGGGTTCCACGCCTGCAGTTCAATGAGTGAAGCCATCGGACGAAGTGGCAATTCGTGTGTGATCAACCTCGACAATCCGTCACCACTCTGGAATCCGGTAACAATGTAACCTTCGCGCACGCTCAGGTTTGGGGTAAGTGTCGAGCCAAATGCCAGTGTGTTATAGCTCATCTCAAAGTTTCCATTTGCCGGGTGACTATTCGCATCGTCAACTTCAGGATCGACCAATGACAACCCTGCCAATGGATCGGATTGAATAAAGCCTTTGGTTGGCCTGCTTTGGTCGGTTCCGACCCCCATACCGATGGTGAAACGTGGACCAATGGTGATTGAGTAGATGGGCATTGCTGGCACGGAAGCAATCTCCGCCACCGAGAAACCGTGGGGTTCAAAATCCTCTTTCGGCCAATAGACCGCAGCACGATCTGCGTTAGTCAGAGCCGTGGAACTCATCATTTCTTGCGACAGTCCGTTATAGAGCCCGCCACCGGTGTAGGAGGCTCCTGTATTCAATCCGAATGCGATATGAAAACCTCTGCCTGGCTTGCGGAAACGGAATGGCTGCGAGTATGTCTCGCTCTTCAGAGAAAACCAAAAATATTCGTCTGGACCTACATTCCCAGATCGAATGGTAAAAGGAACCCCGGTAGGAGCTCCGGGTTGAAAGCCATTGGTCATTCCGAAGGCAGCTCCGCCGAACATTGTTTCGGCTTCCCCGTTGGAAGTGAACATTCGTACTTCGCCAGGCTCGAAGCTCAGTTCTCCTCTTGGGAAGTTGACACCCCATGTTCGCAAGTCCCGCATTGCTGCTGCTTCGGTCAGATTTTTCATTCTGTAGATATGATTTTGCTTCAGGAAGGTATCATATTGTCCGTTGAAATTGCCATTCGTGTCGGCAAACTGGAAATTGCCGTTGGTTACCAACGTGTATCGGTTAAGTGGAATTGTCTCCGGGCCACCAGGAAAAGATGAGCGCGGCTCTGCGGCGAAAGCTCCCGGGAAGGAACGTTGGCCACCCACCACCACCCCATAGCCCCCTGCTGGCCCGGGGTTATCAATGCTAAGACTTACATTGTATGGATTCCACAATGTTACGACTGGAGAGTAAAGCATTTGGAGCCCATATCGCCCGGGTCTTGCGGGGTCTGGATATGCCCTGAGGTAAACCAAAAACTGAAATCTCGCGAGTATCGGATGAAGTCTAGGTTTGTGATTGTAATCAAAAAACTCCTGATTGGTAGCGTCGTTTGGATTACCCTGCCACCTCCATTTCATGACGGGAGACCAGACAAATGGACTTTCCACCACGCCACTGTTGTATGTGAAGGTTTTATACGAGGTAGCAAAATTCACCAATGACTGCCATGAAGAAGATGCAGCATGCCAGGTATTCGGCCATTTTTGGGTACCTAATTGTGAATGTCTGCTCCATGGGTAGAAGGTCGATTCGTTTGGGGTGTAATTGGTTACCGTAGGCTTGGGCACTTGCGAAGTAGCTGTCGCGCTGGATGTCGTTGTGTAGCGAAAGAGTGGGAGCCGCCCACCCGGATAGCCCGTATAGATCTGATCCCATCTTTCTGATAGGATGGAAAGATCCTTCCTCCATCCGCCTGTCGCAGTGTTGGTTAAAAGCCCCACGGATTGCGTGGTGAGGTCATGAAATTTCTTCTGAGGTGCCGAGGGATTGTTCGCCTCAATGAGCGCCATGCTTTTGCGGCTGATCGCCTTCCGACCCGGTTTGGCCGCCGCGCCATCTGCGTTGTTCGGCTCCGGATCACCGATCAGCGTGGGAAGTCCAAAGACCCCCGGATTACTCACCGAGTGCGACTGTCCCATCTGCGCCAAACCCGCGACATCGTTGGTTCTTGGTGCATACGGCTGGGACAAACGAGCCTTCTGGTTTTCCCCCGAAATCCACCAGGCAAAGCGACCGCCATTGTCCGCTTCGGTGGGAACGATGTGGATTTGGCGAGTATCGTTAGATTGCAAGGAGCCGCCCGCGAGCAGCGGCACCGTGCCTGTTACTGCTGAATTGTTTACCAGTGATGGTGCTTCGTCGATGCTGCTTGAACCGCTGATGGCTGCGCTGGATACCAGCCAGTGAATGAAACGCCCTCCGCTGGATTCAGGGTCGTTTTTACTACTATATTCAGGAGCCTTGGGAATCCCGTTGGATTCATGGTTCGTTCCCTCCCAACTGCGCCATACACCCAACACATCAGGATAATTCTTATCCACAAGGTTGGCTGGCGCGGTAACCCGCGTATCCGGCCCCGTGTATCTCTGCAACTCACCAATGGCAATCATCAGGGACATTCGCGCATTCGCACGGGCTTGGGTAAGTCCATCAGATTGGTTGCTGGAACGAAGGGATACCGCTGACAAAGATAACATTCCGATCGCCAGAATCGCCAGCAAGATCATCAGAGTCAAAGTCGCGATCAACGCAAATCCACGTCGTGCACACTTTGAAAAACCATGTTTGATAGGATTTTTGTAGTTTCTCATAAGAAAAGCAGGATTGGTATATACATTGTCATTCTTTCTTGATGCTCGCAACATAAAAGATAGTAAATTTCAAGACCTGATAATGCTGGGTTTCAGGCACTTTATGGCGGAAAAATCACTCAATCCGGTATGGCTCGCAGGGTGAAATGCCCCTCTAGCAGTCCCCAGACAGGTAATTCACCGAAAAGTCCCTTCGCTTTCTTCACTTGAAGGTGATAATTCCGGTCAAGCCACTTGTCACCCTCTCCAAATCCTTCCAGCACCACCTCGATCACTTTCCGATCCGCCGATAACTTGACCGAACCAACCTTATCCTTCCGTTTGTCGTGCTCCGGCGAACCATAATCCGCCAAATTCGTGTAAAACCAGGAATTCACCTCAATCGACTTCACCAGATCCGCCTCAACCACCGCTTTCGCAAGCGGCACCGTCAAATGAATCGCAAACCCTCCCGATGTCGCCGTGATGCGTGAAATATCCGCCGCCTGAGTCTTGCCATCATAAACAATCCTCTGCAACGCCGCGATGCTCCCGCCCCGCGCACCCCAACCCCGACCCGTCTGCCCGAGCAGCAAACTTCCATCCGGCAGGAAAACCGGCCTCATGACACCCGATGCAAGCCCTTTCGCAAAAGGAATCACACAACCCTGATCCTGCCCCTTCACCTGCTCCGTAACAATCCGGAACGCTTGTGAAAGCGTCTGATCTCCCACGAACATCTGTCCTTGAAATGATCCGAACTTCCCGCCTGTCTGGTCCCAGACCGGACTACCCGGCGAATTCGCAATCTTCCCGTGCGGCAACCAAACCGCTCCCTTGCGCAGCTTGTCTTCCCAAAGCTCATACTTCAGCTTCTCATCATCCGGTTTCATCCCCGCAAGATTCACCAAGCCGGAGATATGACCATAAAACTTGCCTTCCTCAAGCGGCACAACCTTGGAGGAACCGACATACTCCCCTTGGTTTTCCGCATACCAAATCCTTCCATCAGGTGCCACACCAATACCTGCCGGACTGCGCAAACCATACGCAAACGGCTCAAATTTCCCTTCCGGAGTCACCCGGCACGCCCAACCGCGATAACCCCCCATCGTGCCCATGAACCTCCCGCCCGCACGCCAGGAAACCCTCGGCAAAGCATCGTCATGCGAAAGATTCAGCAGGAAATAATAATTCCCCTCAGCGTCCCGAACCGGCCCGTGCGTGTACTCATGATAATTCCCGTGGAAACCAAAATCATCGCACATCGTCTCGAAAGAATCAGCACGGCCATCTGAATTCGTATCGCGCATCCGCGTGATCTCCGGCTTTTGCGCCACCACGATCACATCACCCTTGTCGTCTTCAATCACCACACCCAGCGCTTCGTAAGTTCCTTCGGCAAACTGACTCCACTTTCCATCCCTCAAGCGCCATATACCCGCAGCGCGCGTTGACATAACCATCGTCCCATTCTTCGCCACCGCAATACCCATCGGCTCGAAAACCTGCTCGCGTCCCACCAAATCCTTCGGCGCCATCCAATCCTCGATCGAATATCCCGCAGGAAGCTCGATAGTCCGCTTCCCTCGAACGGACGGTTTCACCACCAAATCCTGTGGCTCCCGATTCTCCGAAACATTCACCTTATCCGGTTTCACGATTGCGTCCTTGAGTTTCGCCGTAAAAGTCAGAGGCCCTTTCGCACCTGCCGGAATCAACCAAATACCATCCACCAATTCCCCAACAGCCACTTTCGCATCGATGATACCCTCGCTAGCTATCCGAAAACGCTGCTCTGTTTTCACCTCGCCCTCCATAGTCACCACCAACCCACCATCATCACCAATCACCACCGTCTGGGAAAAATGGTTCTGCCCCACACGGATAAGGAAAACAGGCTGCCCCGTCACACCCCTGATGCCGTAGCCTTGAAAATCCGCATCAATCGCCGCCAGCTTGTCCAGGAAATCCTTACCATCCCACAAATGCCGCTCAATCGCCTCGTTATCATGGGCATCCGGCTCCTTGAACTCGAAATCCACGCCCTCACCCTTCGCATCCAACGGCCACATCAGCGCCGTTTTCTCCAAATGCTTCTTCGCACCCTTTCCTAACTGCGAAAGACTCCGCCCCCGAGAATTCCGCTCCTCTTTCAAATTCAAATAGCCTCCGCTCCAGATCCGCCTGACCGAGAGCATCCGTGGATCAAAACTATAACTCACACCATTCGCCTGCCCCACATGCAACGCCCTGCCACTCGTCCCTTGGATCGGGGCACGCATCACCCTCGTCCTCCCTGCCACAAATTCCTCCCCAACAATCTCCATCAAACTCTTCGGCTCCGCCGCCTTCGTCCGCTTCAACATCACCTTGTCAGGCCCGCTCTCGCCTTCATCCGCCAACGTCCGCAGGAAATGCCACAACGACTCCAAACCCTCCTCGGAAACCATCTGCTCCACATAAATCGGCATTAAAGGCTGATACGCCGTCCCCTTCGTGGCACCCTGCTCCGCCACCGCCAACGCATCCCATGAATTCCGCATCGACGTATTGAAATACGCCCGATCCGCCTTCACCACCTTCTCCTCCCCCTTCAAAATCACTTTCCTGTCCCGCGCGTTCGTCAGAAACAAACCATACAAATTAGGCCCGCTCTTCAGAGACATATCGCCCTTCTCCACCGTGTGGCACTCACTACATCCCACGGAATAAAAAATCTCCTTGCCCGCCGCCACCGCATCAAACTCCTCCTCCGCACCGCACACAAACCCACAGGCCATCGCCGAAATCATCATCGTCTTTGCAAATCTCATACTTATTTCCATCTTCGGTTAATCTGACTATTTCTCTTCTGCCTTCTTCTCGACCGATTTCGGACGCAAACGCAAAGTCACAGGCGTATCGAGCTCAGGAAGATGTGTCGAATCCACCTGCCAAGCAAGCGCTTCATTGCCATGTGTGTGAATCCCCGGCAGACACAACATCTCATCTCCGAACGTCGAAAGCGAAATCACATTCCCGTCCAGATCCGCCAAATACTTCGGAGGCGCGCCCTCCTCTTCCCAGACATGCGACCCCGCAAACAAAAATGTATGCGTCGGAAACGGCTCCTTCTTCGCCTCTTCCTTTCCCCCTTGCTCGATCCCATGGAAATCCTCACCCGCCTTCATGATGAAATCACTGATCGGCCTCTCCACAGGCTTCCCTTCCGCATCCTTCACCACCACATACACATTCACCTCCTCACCCTTGGGTTCCAGATCCACCCACACACCCTCTTTCCCCTCCACAGGCTTCCGCATCGCAGGATTCCCGGGCTTCACATTGATCAATAACAACGCCGCATGAACCAACTCCGCCTTCGTCTCCAAAGAAAAAACCGATTCGTGATTCTTCGTATCCTTCCCACACACCGCCAATTCCAACAACCCCTCCGTCAAACAAACCTTCGCATCCACATCCACATACTTCTCCTTCAACATCACCTTCACCCCCGGCAATTCCAACACCTTCCCATCCTCCGACAACTTCGCCTTCGGTTCCTCCTTCTGCTCTTTCGCCTCCTCCTCAACAGCCACCTCTTCCTCCGCCCTCAGCTCTCCACTCAACCCAACCAAACACACCAACAACCAAAACCATCTGAAAAAACCAATCTTCATAATCCCGAATCTCCTACATGAACACCCAACTAGCAACGCGCAATTCCCTCGAAAACTTTCCATAAAAAGGATTCATCACTCAAAATTGCATCATTCCCCCAGCGCATCCCAATCCTTCTTCGTCACAACCTCCTTCTGATACTCCATCATAATCAACCACTTCCCATCCTCCCTCACCAACATCGACTCAAACCCGATATATTCCGCAACAGGCTCCGCATCCTTTTTCTTCTGGGTATAAAGAAAAACCCCCGCCTCATGCGCCGTCTGCGTATCCCCATACCGATGCGAAAAACGAAACTCCACCGATGCCTCGATATCTCCCGCCTTCGTATCATCGAACTCGGTTTTCCATCGATTCAACGCCTGCGCCAAAGGATAACTCACACGCTTCGTCCCGGAAACCAAAACCCCC
>JBGSRM010000139.1:0-10972 GCA_041737575.1 Akkermansiaceae bacterium | reverse complement strand
ACGTTCGCCTGAAAAAATAATGAAACCTGGACAGGACATTACTATAACTTTTGCCAGTATATTTATACTAATCGTTATCTGGCGTGAGATAGTCTGGTTTAGGAGAATACAACACTGGAAAAAGATCACCGGTTATGTTAGTGAATTTTGGAAAAGTAGTGATGGGGGCCTAGGAGGGCCAATTATTCGCTACCGCGCAGGCGCTGATGAAGCATCTTTTCATGCTCCATTTTGTTTATCAAATCCAATATTAGGTGAGACGGTAGTAGTATTGTATGATCCTAATTCGGGTAAGGCTGCATTGTTAACTAAGCGTCACCGGTGGTTTCCGACACTACTGTGCCTTGGTCTCTTTATGTTTATGGTTTTTCTGGCCTATAAAACACACTAACCATAAAGGCGAACAAGCCATGTGATGCAATCGTCGACAACGTCCCCCTTTGAATTCGAGCTCGCCACCGCCGGTGCATCCACTCTATAGTTCGACAGAATAAAGAAGACCCATGGCGATCCCTGATCGAGTATTGCTGCATCCATCTTCGTCGCCGGTCCTGTTTCTCTATGATTGGGACGCAGTGCTGGGGCGGCTGCATTACTTCGCCCACAAGGGGCCAGACTTCATGATCCTCGAGGTCGAGGGTGGCGACTACATCCAATGCGCTGGTGTGAAGAAGCAGTTGACGGTTGAGACCCGACGATACACGGCAGGCAAGATGTTTCATCATCACGTATGGGGGAAGGGTGAGCTGACCGGACATGTAGGTAGGATTGATTGCACCGATGGAGAGATTCAGGTCGATAGTTCCCAAGTTCTCGCGATGAGGGATGCCCGCCTGCTCATCGCAGCGTTCCTTGAGGGTGCCGAGATGCCTAGCCGCTATCATTGCACTGATATTTCGGATCGGTTTGACCCGATTCCACACGATTTGGAGATACGGAATCGTGCATGGAGTTGGCCGGATCGCCGCAATATCCGAAACAAGTCAAATAAGCCGGCGCATACAACTCCTGACCCGCCCTGAGTTCGATGATCACTGGCAGCATAACACTCAACCCGCAGTCGAAGGCGCGCCCCCGGTCAGGGGTGCATGGCCTTTGACGTCAAAAATAAATGAATATTCTACTACGATACCTTAGCGCACTGGTCGTCATGCCTTTGTTGCTAGCATCCAATTCCTGCTGCAATCGACCCTACATGGCAGGCGGCAGTACATGGCCGAAAGAGGACAAGTATCCCAGCGGACCGTACAAATTCTTGGTGAAGTCATACAGAATTCAGACAGGACGTTGTCCAGGACCGGATGATCTAGGATCAAAGATATCTATAAGTATCTGGGATTTCGGTGAAGAGAATAGATTATTTTATGACACATTTAGATCAGATTTGTTTTTCGAGGACATACATGCCAAGTTTCAGAATGACGGATCGGTGATAGTCGTTGATGCAAAGACCAAGCGCACGATTCGATACTATTCCCGCATTTCGGACAACGAGTGGCGCTATCAACCGTAATTCAGGCAAAACTCAAGACGACAAGACGCACCATCCAACCACTAGTAGCCGTTCTGTTTCGATGATTTCCCGTAACTACAAGCTCAACCCTGTTTTAGCCTTCCGCAGTTGCTACTAGCGGCTACGATGCCACAAGAAATGCACTCACGATACGATGAATGGTTGAATTTCGTCTTCGATCACGAGGTTGCTGATCCGGCTTGGCATTGGAACATTGATTACCCGGTGTTCACTGCTTCTGAAGAAGAATACGCCATCCTCATCGAGAATACTTTCTCGAACGCGGGGCGCGACCTCTCCCGCTTCTCCGATGCCGAAGTGAACCAGGGAATTAACTTTCTCGCATCTGCCCCTTGTTCTGATTACTTTTTCGCACTGAAGGATGCAAAGGTTCCTTTGGAGACTCGTCTTTCAGCTATTCGATCTATATCCACCCTCTATCGAGACTGCTTCCAGAGCCGTTGCACTGAGACGTTGAGCCATTTGGAACAAAGACCTCGTTCAGAACTCAATTACGTATGCTACATGTTCTGGGATATCAACTCACTAGGACATCTTGATGGGACGGACGCCCAAGAAGCTTTAACAGATTGTGTTTTTTCTGTCTTGGCGGACACGCTGATGCTCGATCATTTGGCCTGCAAGGAAGGGGCTATCCACGGCTACGGGGAACTTTGGTGCGGGTATCCTGACAAAGTAGAACAAGCGATGGACCAGTTCCTGCTGACCGAGATTGCTTGCGCCGAGCTTCGAACCTATGCACGGTGCGCCAGAACTGGGAATATCCAATGACGACAATACCATGCAGAACAAGCCGGCACATCCAATGGCTGGCAACATCCTTCTTTGAATTCGGGCTTCCCACTCCGCCGTGGGTGGCCTATACATTCTGCTGAATAATTTACGTCAGTCGAGACATACCAGATGAAGATCTGATTCACGTCGTTCGGGATTGGATCGATATCTTGTCCCAGAAGCGCTATGACGAATTTTTTCAAGCGCTAGGCTATTTAATGGGGGGCGAATCGGCATCTGCGGATTGGATTGAGTCTGATCTGAGTCAATACCGCTCTGAGTTGTATCCAGGCATCTCGGAATTTGAAGTCACAAATTGGAGAATTGCACAGGATGGCTATCCGAATCCCATTGAGGAGGTTGTATGGTATCAACCAAACGAAACAAGATTGGCTGGTGCTGTGACGTTTACCTTGCCGCTTAATGGCAGGTGGAGTGATGCCACAGCAGAATTTGTTCTGTTTGAGACTAATTCCCCTGAAGGATTTTTAATGAGGCTCGAGGAGATATGTATTCCGATTCGCGGCGAACCAGAAGCCGAACAAGCCGAGACACAGCAACCCCTATCAGCCGCCCTGTTTACATGCCCTTCCGTAGTTACAACATCAACCCCGTGATCGACGCGCGCCATCTGGTAGTGGTGGATGCGCATTTACGTTGGGTCAAAAAATAGTCCTCGTGTAACGAACGTAAAAACGTACGCTTGCTGCATGAAGACAATTTCAGCTACATTGGCGCGTTCGGATCTTTACAGAGTAATCGATTCCGGCCTTGAGGAACACGAACCTGTCCAGATTACAGGCAAGCGAGGCAATGTCATTTTGGTTTCAGAGCCAGACTGGCGAGCGATTCAAGAGACTCCTTATCTCGTGAGTATTCCAGGAATGCGGGATTCCATTCGTGCCGGAATGGCGGAGTCGATTGGAGATTGCAGCAAGGAAGTTGAGCTATGAGTTACGAGTTGGTCTACACCCGCCAGACAAGAAAGGATGCAAAGAAGCTCAAGGGGACACCTCTCGCAAAGAAGGCTAAAGAGCTTCTTGAGACTATTCGCGAGAATCCATTTGCAGACCCTCTTCCATTTGAGACGCTTGTCGGTGATCTGAAGGGAGCGTATTCGCGCCGTATCAATATCCAGCATCGACTGGTATATGAAGTAATCGTCGATCTAAAGACAGTGAAGGTCATACGCTTATGGACCCATTATGAATAAGAGTCCCAACAAGTCGTGACGCGCCAACCGGCCATAAGCTTTTCAATTTCATTTCAGAATCAATTCAACCGCGCCGGTGGGCGCACATCAAACGTTATGCAAGAAAATGAATGCGTTTCGTAATCCTTGGAATCCGACGATCACCGAGATTCGGGAATGGGCTTACTCGTCGGAGCAAGAAGAACCCTGCCAGGATTTGCACTATTCCCTAAGAATCGCAGAGCACATCCAAATCTGCATTGATCTTGTTGCCGACCGTTCATGCCTGAGGCGCATGAGATTTCTAGACGTGCTCTATAACACCGTTCAATGTTGGCTCGGACAGAATCCGGTTGCGGCTGAAGTTCAGGTGAATCTCACTGACATTGCGGTGAGAGCACGGCGCACTGGGTGTTATTACCTGATGATGTTCGCCGATGACGTGGAGATGGCTCGGAGGGCGGGCAAGAACTACGACGTGGACTTCTGGTTTGACGGAGGTTACCGACAGCGCCTAGACTCATTGCCAAAAGTTTTTTCGTATATCTGGATTGTCGGGGCAAGATTCCCCGACAACGGCCTGGGGCTGGAATCCCCAGCCACTATTCAAAGCGAAAGGACTTTTGGCAAATAGTCTAGACAATGAAGAAGCATAACAAGCTAGCACATGCGACGCCGAGGATGCCATCGGATCAATTTGGGCGCATGCCCGGGCGCCGCATGGCCTCTAACGTTCTCCAATAAATCATGGGTCTCGATGCTGTAGAATTAGTGGTCGCCGTTGAGAAGGCATTTAGTATTGATATTCCCGATGCTGTCGCAGCCGAGATGATCACACCGTCAATTATGATTTCATACGTTCAGAATGTAGTGGCATCTTGTCCAGATCGATCGCGAAGATGGACTCATGACGAAGTTCGTCAGATTATAAGACAGATTATTTCGGAGCAGTTGGGCGTGAAGAAGTTTAATGACACAGATGAATTCGTCCGCGACCTAGGCATCGATTAGACCAGCAGGAGAACAAGCCGCACATGGCGACGCCGAGGAAGCATTTGGATTGATTTTGGACGTGCAAGCCGGCGCCGCCATTGCTATTCGTTAGCGAAGGAAATGTCGAAGCGAGTTCTCATCCGATCAGCTCTCGCACTAGGAATGCTCTTCTTGGTGGCAAAGGCAGCTCTCTACGCGATCAATTGGAATCACCCCACTCAACAATTTAGACGCGCTATTATTGTCGAGCATGCCAACTATTCGTCCGACGAGTTTGGCGATTATGGGAACATCGTCAAAGGTCGTATTAAAGATGTTCCTTTTGACGATTTAGCCAAGCTCCTGAAGCTGACATCGCACGCAACGAAACCCTATCGAGAGGTAGAACCTGATGCGCCGGGTTGGCAGTTATTCCAGAATTTAGAATGGTGGAGACTTCCCGATAGTTTCGACGAGATCTATTATGATTTAAGACCTGGTTCTCAATGCTTACTGGGACGACGCGGTAACGAAGTTTTTTTACAGGATCTCACATGGTAAAAGAACTGAAAAACGCTAACAAGATGCGTGCATGGCAACACCCGTGCAAAAAGCGTTACAGAACATTTTTTCTCTGCCGCAGCCCACAAGGCGCTGCATTTGAGTGGGTTGCGTGAAAGAAAAAATGTCCAAAAACATATAAATCTTTAAGAGCGGGAGTGTTGCCGTGCAGGGCGATCAAGCCAGGGACAAGGAAAGATTTTTGACCACGGATCCTACTTCGCTAAAGCTACGAAGGACAGGTTTCACGGATTATCACGAATAAGACCGGATATGATGGAAGTCCTGTTCCTGATTTTTAAGTGATTATTCGCTATAGAGCCAAAATTTGCTAAAACTACGACCTGCATAGGTAGGAATCGGTGGAATCGGTGGAATCGGTGGTTAAAATTTCCACCATTTGCCTATGATCCCCTAGCTTGATCGCCGTGTGTTGCCGTGTTGCATTTCCGAGTTGAATCCAAGAAGGAATTAGTTGATCAGGGTTCTGAAAATGCTTCTGCCATGGGTGAGTTTGGGGAGAGGAGAGCGTAGTCGTCGTATTTGGTTTTTTCGTTGGGGGGCCAGAAGATATGGTTGGAGATTTGGTTGGTGATCCAGTGGAGGCAGTCGGTGGCGGAGGTGAGGTCGGTTTGGGAGAAGGAGTCCCAGGTTTGTATGGAGATGGATTCCTTTTTTTTGCCGAGGGTGATGTAGCAGGGGATGGGAGGGGGATCGGCGGGGGATTTTTGGAGGGCGAGGGCGTAGAGGGGGAGTTGGAGGTTGGTCCAGTTGTGGGGGGACGGCGGATTCTGATCCGCGGCTGCTTTAGGGGTTTCGGGGCGGTGTTCGGTTTCGACGTTTCTAACGTTTCCGGTTTTGTAGTCGATGACGCGGAGTTGGCCGGTGTGGAGGTTTTGGTCGATGCGGTCGATTTTACCTTTGATGGTGAAGGAGCCGGAGGGGATGGTGATATTGTGTTCGGCGAGGATGGGTTGCCAGCCGTGGGATTGGGATTCGATTTGGATGTGGGAGAACCATTCGAGGCGCTGGCGCATGGAGTGGGTTTGGATGATGATGGCGAGGGGTGGATTTTTTCCGAAGTGGTGGGAGATGGTTTGGTCGAGGGTGGAGTGGAGGTACGCGGTGAGTTTGGCGGGGTTGGAGATGGAGGTGGCTTCGGGGTTTTCCGCCCAGGTTTGGAGGATTTGGTGGATGATGTTGCCGAAGTCGCGGTGGTTCATTTCGCGGCGGTCGGGTTCTGGTTTTTGCATTTTGAGAATGTGCTTGAGGTAGAAGCGGTAGGGGCAGGCGAGGTAGTCGCGGAGGGAGGTGATGCTTAGGGTATCGGGGAGTGGGGCGGAGGGGGTTTGCCAGAGGAAGTCTTGTGAGCGGGCGAGGTTGGCTTCCGGGGGTTCGATTTCGCGGAAGAGGGTGCGGACGGTGGGGACGAGGTTTTCGCGGGAGGTTTGGAGGAGGAGGCGGGAGGGGGTGTGGGTTTCGCCGGTGTTTCCGGATTTTCCGCAGAGGATGTGTGAGGAGCCGGAGGAGGCGCGGGCGTGGAGGATGGCTTGGAGGAGGAAGGAGTCGCGGGCGTGGCGATGGGTGTCAGAGGTGATGCCGAGTATTTTCCTGATGTTTTCCGAGAGCCATGGTTCGCCGCCGGATTTGGCGGGGATGAAGGAGTCGTTCATGCCGCAGAGGATGAGGTGGGGTGCGGGTTCGAAGAGGAGTTCGAGCCAGCCTTGGATGTCGATGGTGCGGTTTTGGGGAGGTTGTGGGGGAGGTGTGGGGATTTCCGAGAGGAGGATGTTGAGCCAGAAGGGGTGGCTGCGTTTGATTTGTGAGAAGATGGGGAGGGAGGTGTTGAGGAAGTCCTGGATGAAGGTGAGGGTGTGGGAGATGAAGTGGGTGTGTGGTATGGGTTTGAGGTGTTGGGCGAGGGCTTGGGGGAAGGGTGTTTTGAGGAAGGTTTCGCGTTCGTGGAGGAGGTTGGAGATGGAGGTGTGGAGGTTTGGTGGGATTCTGTGGCTGGGGAGGTTGAGGATTTCGGTGGGAGGGATGGTGGGATTGGAGTCGCGGATGGAGTTGAGTTTCTGGAGGAGATCCGGGGTGTTTCCGGTGATGAAGTGGCTGGCTTGAGGGAGGGAGAGGAGGGCGGCGAGGTTTTTGGAGTCTGGTTTTATGAGCCATGTTTTCCATGCGAGGAGCCAGCGGGAGATGGGGGGGAGTGCTTGTTTGGCGGCGGGGTGGAAGGCGGGCCAGCCGTTTTGGGTGAGCGTGTGGGTGAGGGCGGCGGCGGTTTGTTCGTCGGGGCTGCCGATGGCGAATTCGGTGGAGGGTGCGCCGATGGAGGAGATGATTTGGAGGGTTGAGGTGGCTTGGGTGGCAGGGTTGGCGTGGAGGGCGATGTGGGTGGTTTGGGGGAGGTGGCGGTGTGTCCAGTTTTCCAGGGGGAGGCCGAGGGGTGAGAAGTTTTCCTGTTCGGACTCCGGGGCGGGGATGATGGAGGTGACGGGGGTGGTGGTTTTTTCGAGGGCTTGGGCGAGGGAGGTGGGGAGCTCGGTGATGCCGGCGAGGATGATTTTTGTGAAGTTTGTCGGGAGTTGGAAGGGGAGGCGTGAGGTGTAGCCCCATGAGGAGAGTTTTTGTGTGGCGAGGGATTCGAGGCGGGCGAGGTCTTGCCAGCGTTCGGCGTCCGGGGTGTTTTTGAGGATTTTGGCGGCAGTGGAGAAGTCGAGGAGGTGGTCCTGGAGTTGGGAGCGAAGGGAGGTAATCTCAGAGGCGAGGGAGCTGGCCCAGTCGGAGGAGGTGTGGGATGGTTGTTTGGGGAGGAGGGCTGGGAGGGAGTGTGGGTCGGTTTTTGAGATGGTTTCGAGGGTTTCGATGAAAGCGATTTTTTGGAGCCATTTGGGGGCGATGGATGGGGAGTCGGTCTGGAGGAGGGCGCCAGGTGTGGAGACGGTGGGGGCGAGGAGGGCGTTGGCTTGGGCGGCGAGGGATTCGCGGAGGGTTCGGCCGCTTTGTGAGGTGGGGACGAGGATGAGGGTGTGGGGGAGGGTGTCGCGGTCGGAGAGGAGGAGATCGACGAGTTTGGGGAGGAAGGGGCTGTCGTAGCCGAGGAAGATGCGTTGGGGCATGGGGGAGTTTTAGGGTTTAAATTTTAAACTTCAAATTTTAAACTCCAAGGGAGAGGTGGGGATGTATGTGGGGATGCTGCGGGACGCAGCATTCACGGCCTGCGGCGAGACGCCGCAGCTACAAAAAACGAGCGACCTGTGGTGGGGTCGCTCGTTTTGGAAGGTTTGTATTTTGGGGCTGGGTTATCAGCCGTTGGTGAGGTCGATGGTTTCGACTTCGGTGGGTGCACCGAGGGAGAAGCGCCATCTGACTTTGTTGCGCTTGGAAGCGGTGCGAAGTTTGCGTTTTGCCCGTTCGGTGGGTGTTTCGAAGGCGCGGCGACGGCGCATTTCCTCGAGGATTCCTTCGGAATCGAGTTTGGTTTTGAGGCGTTTGAGAGCGCGGTCGATAGGCTCTCCTTTTTTTACTGATATTCCACGCATGTTTGGTGAATTTCTTTGGTTAAATCGTTGGTTGTGTTGCTGGGGGGCGGTGTATGGGGATGAATCGTTATGAAGTCAAGCCAGAAACCGCGATGGATGGTTTATTCGCCGAGTCCGAAGCGGACGAAGCGGGTGACGGTGATGGTATCGCCGAGTTCCTTGCCTTTTTGTTCGAGGAGTTTGGCGACGGTGATGTCGGGATCTTTTACGAAGCCTTGCTCAATGAAGCAGGTTTCGGCGAAGAATTTGGCGATTTGTCCTTTGAGGATGTTTTCGAGGATGTTTTCGGGTTTGCCCTGTTCGAGGAGGCGGACGCGGAAGATTTCGCGTTCGGCATCGACGATTTCCTGAGGGATGTCCTCGCGGGAGAGGCCTTTGGGGGCGGAAGCGGCGATGTGGAGGGTGAGGTCCTTGATGAGTTCCTGGAAGACCGGGGATGAGGCGGTTTCTTTTTTGGTGGAGTTGAGCTCGAGGAGGACGCCGACTTTTCCACCGAGGTGGATGTAGGTGGCGATGGTGCCGCCGGGAGCGGCGTTGAAGCGGACGAATTTGCGGAGCTGGAGGTTTTCACCGAGCTCGACGACTTTGGCTTTCACGAAATCGCCCATGGTGGATTCGCCGTGAGGGACTTCGAGGGCGGCGGCGTGGTCGGCGGCGTCCGAGGAAGCGAGTTTGTCGGCGATGGAGTTGACGAAGGCCTGGAAGTTGTCGTTTTTGGAGACGAAGTCGGTCTCGCAGTTGACTTCGACGAGGAGGCCGGAAGTGGCGTCGGCGTTGAGGCGTGCGGAGATGATGCCTTCGTTGGCTTCGCGGTCGGCTTTGGCACCGGCTTTGGCGATGCCGCGTTCGCGGAGGAGTTTGATGGAGGCTTCGATGTCGCCGTTGGTCTCGGTGAGGACTTTTTTGCAGTCCATCATGCCGGCGTTGGTTTTGTCGCGTAGTTCTTTAACGATTGATGCGGAGATCATGAAATGAGTTTGCTAGTTGGAAGTTTTCAGTTTTCAGTTTTCAGGGAGGAGCGGTTTCAATATGGAAGCGCTTTGAGGTGATTAGTTCTTTTTCGCTGCGATCATGGCATCGACCAGGTTTTGGAGGATGAGGCGGATGGAGCGGATGGCGTCGTCGTTGCCGGGGATGGGGTAGTCAACGATGGCGGGGTCGGCGTTGGTATCGACGATGGCGACGATGGGGATGTTGAGGCGTTTTGCTTCTGCGACGGCGATGGTTTCGCGGGCGGAGTCAACGATGACGACGGCGTCGGGTTTTTTCTCAAGGTTGCGGACACCGCGAAGGTTGCGGAGGAGTTTTTCGCGCTCGCGGCCGAGGGCGGCGAGTTCCTTTTTGGACATGGCTTTGAACTCGGGCTGTTTCTCGATGTTTTCGAGGTAGCGGAGGCGTTCGATGGATTTGCGGACGGTGGTTGCGTTGGTGAGCATTCCGCCGAGCCAGCGGTGGTTGACGAAGTGTTGGCCGGTGGCTTCTGCGGCTTCGCGGACGGCGTCCTGAGCCTGGGGTTTGCAGCCTACGAAGAGGACTTGTTTGTTTTTGCTGGTGAGGTCAGCGAGGAAGTCGGCGGCTTTATCGAGCTGCTGGACGGTTTTCTCGAGGTTGATGATGTAGATTCCGCCTTTGTCCTTCATGAGGTAAGGCTTCATGCGGGGGTTCCATTTTTTAGTTTGGTGGCCGTAGTGGACGCCTGCGTCCACCATTTCAGTGATGAGTTCGTTGATCATGTTTTTGTCTAGTTGTCCCGTCTTGATTCAGAGCGGGCGATTTTGGAGTCTTGCCACTTTATGGTTTTCCCGGGACTCCTTTGTTGTGGTGTGGCTTGAAGGGGCGGGGTTGATATGGGTTTGTGAGGGGGTTGGCAAGTAATTTTCTGGGAAGAGTCTAAAAGTCTGAAGGTCGGGAGGTCGGGGCAATTATGATTTGCAATCTTTGGGTGAGAGTTTAGGGGATATGGATGATGAAACGTGAATATGAATTGAATCGTCGTGGGTTTGTGAAGGTTGGAGCTTTGGCGGCTGTGGGGGCGGCGTTATTGCCGAGAGAGGTGCGTGGTGCGGAGATGGCTGTTTTGCCAGAGTTGCCTTATGATTTTGGCAAGTTGGAGCCTGTGATTGATGCGCTGACGATGGAGATTCACCATGGGAAGCATCATGCGGCGTATGTGGCCGGGTTGAATGGGGCGTATGAGAAGATGCCGGATTTGGCGAAGAAGCCGTTGGAGGAGGTTTTGGGGGATTTGGGTTCTGTGGCGGATGAGGGTGTGCGGACGGTTTTGAGGAATCATGGGGGAGGGCATTGGAATCACTCGCTTTTCTGGAAGGTGATGGCGCCGGTGGGAGCTGGGGGTGAGGCGTCGAAGAAGCTGGGGGATGCGATTGTGGCGGCGTT
>JBGSRM010000119.1:0-3286 GCA_041737575.1 Akkermansiaceae bacterium | reverse complement strand
TTCATCCGGCGTTGTTGTGGGTGGCGAGGAAGTACGATGCTTGTAGTATTGTTTTGATGAAGCCGAGTTTTCCTATGTCGTGGTTCGGGTGGTGTGTGGTTCCGGAGCATGATTTCAGGAAGATGCCGAGGAGTGGAAGTGTGATTTTGAGCAAGGGTGCTTTGAACCGGGTGGTTCCGTGTGAGGGGAAGAGGGAGGGGAAGTTGATTTTGGTGGGAGGAGCCTCGAAGGTTCATGGGTTTGACGAGGAGGCGTTGATCGGGCGGATACGTGAGATTGCAGTGGGAGGCGGGTGGGCGGTTGCGGACTCGCGGAGGACGCCTGATGGTTTTTTGGAGGTTTTGGGGAGGGAGGTGGCGGGGTTGGAGATGTTTCCGCACGAGGAGGCGGGTGGCGGGTGGTTGGCTGGGAGGTTGGTGAGTGTGGAGGAGGTGTGGGTTACGGAGGATTCGGTATCGATGATTTATGAGGCTTTGACGGGGGGAGGTCGTGTGGGGGTGATTGAGATGCGGCGGTTGAGAGAGGATGCGCGGACGATACGCGGGTTGGAGCTGTTGAGGGCGGAGGGGTATTTTTCGGTTGGAGATGGGGGCGGGAAGAGGTTGGCGGAGGCGGAGAGGTGTGCGGGGATTATTTTGGAGAAAAGGGATCTATGAGAAATTCGGAATAGAATAGAGGATGAAACGCTCTTAAGTTGAGAAGAGATGAGTGAATTTGCAGATTTAGTGGATGAGTATTACCAAGCGTTGTATCGCTTCGGATATTCGTTGACGAAGAGTGTGGATCATGCGGCGGATTTGGTTCAGGAGACATTTTGTATTTGGGCGGCGAAGAACGGGCAGTTGAAGGACCGGAGCAAGGCGAAGACCTGGTTGTTCACGACGTTGCATCGGGAGTTTTTGAGTCAGCGGAGGAAGGCGGCAAGGTATTCGGATGAGCCGTTGAATGAGGACTGCATGGCGGAGGAGTCCGGTAGGGAGGAAGATGCGGACCGGCAGATGGATGGGCAGCGTGCGGTGGAGTTGTTGGGGGAGTTGGATGAGATGTATCGTTCGCCACTGGCTTTGTTTTATTTGCAGGAGCATAGTTACAAAGAGATCGCGGAAATTTTGGATTTACCGATCGGGACTGTGATGTCGCGGTTGTCGCGAGGGAAAGAGATGCTAAGGAAGAAGATGGTGATGGAGCCATCGAGCGCGCCGAAGAATTTGGTAGAAGTAAGACCTGAGTTATTTAAAAAACGCAATGGATAGGGAAAGGGCAAAGTTTGTTTTGGGTTGTTTCCGTTCCGATGGGTCGGATGCGGATGATCGTGATTTCGCGGATGCGTTGCATTTAGCGACGATGGATCGTGAGTTGGGTGAGTGGTTGGTGAGGGAGAGGGCTTTTGATGCCGAGTTTGCGGAGTCTTTGGCGCGTGTGGATTTGCCGGAAGGTTTGCGGGCGAGGGTTTTGCTGGCGATGGTTCAGGGTGCGCCGGATACGCCGAAGGTAGAGTTCGAGCACGACAAGCTGATGATCAGTGCTTTGAGTGGGGTGAGGATTCCGGAAGGACTGAGGGGGCGGGTATTGGAGGCGATGGAGCGAAGTGTTTCCGAGAGGGTGGTGGCTGAAAAGAGGAAGAAAGTTGATGGCTGGATTCGGTTCGGGATCCCGTTGGCTGCGGCGGCAGGGGTGGCGTTTGCGTTTGCGCAGCTTGGGGGTGGGGACAGGGCGGACGAGGTGGTGGTTGTGGATGAGGTGGAAGATGAGAATTTACACAAGGTTAGTTTGGGTGATGTTCAGGCGGGATTTGTGAGGGTATATGAGTCATCCGTGTTTCGATTGGAGGAGCATGGGGATGACAAGGTGAAATTGGTCGGGCATCTGAGGAGCAAAGGTTTGCCGTGTGGAGGGATGAAGTTTCCGCCCGGTTTGGAGGAATTGAAGGGACTCGGCTGCTGTGAGCTGGTGGTGGAGGGCAAGCGGGGATCGGTGATTTGTTTTAAGGAAGAGTCAGGGGTGGTGCATTTGATCATTTTCAAACGGAATGATATCGATGGGGAGCTGCCGGGTTTTGAAAATCCGAATATTGAGATGGAGGGAGAGTGGGCGAAGGCGAGTTGGGCGAATGAGCGATATGCTTACACGTTGATATCGAATCGCGAGGCTGGGGATCCGAGCCGGTTTTTTTAGGGGAATTTAGTATTGGGCAGGCTGATGCCTGCTTGCCTTGGTAGGCTGAAGCCTACGCTCCTTGGGGGGTGGAGAGGACATCGTCCATGGCGTCGATGAGTTGTTGGATGGTGGATACGGTTTCGTTGCCCATGTTTGAGATGCGGAAGGTGGTTCCTTTTACTTTTCCGTAGCCGCCGTTGATGAGGAAGTTGTGTTTGGATTTGAGGTTTTTAATGAATGCCGGGAGGTCGAGGGTTTGTGGAGTGGCGAAGCAGGTGAGTGCGAAGGAGCGGTGGCCTTCCGGGGCGAAGAGTTGGAAGCCGTGTTTGGCACCCCATTCGCGGATCATGGAATTGGTTTTTGCGTGACGAGCTTTGCGTGGTTCGAAACCTTCTTTGGCGATTTCCGTGAGGATGTATTGGAGGCCGAAGAGGAGTGAGATGGCGGGTGTTGTGGGGGTGTTGTTGGCTTCGTGGTTTTTTGCGAATTCGAGGAAGTCGAAGTAGTAGCCACGGTTTGGGGTGGATTTCGCGCGATCCATGGCGGCTTGGGAAACGGCGAAGAGGGCGAGGCCGGGTGGGAGGGCGAGGGCTTTTTGGACGCCGGCGAGACAGACGTCGATGCCGTTTGCGTCCATGTCGATATCGACGGTGGAGAGGGAGGAGACCGTGTCCACGATGAGCATGGTGTCTGGGAAGGATTTAACGACTTTGCAGATGGCGGAGAGGTCGTTGAGGACGCCGGTGGAAGTTTCCGAGTGGATAAAGGTGACAGTGTCGAAGCCGCCTTCGGAGAGTTTTTGATGGACGGCTTGGGGGTCGATGGCTTGTCCCCATTCGACCTGGACGGCATCGGCTTCGTAACCGCATTTGCGTGCGACATCGATCCATTTATCAGAGAAGGCGCCGCAGCAGAGGCAGAGGACTTTTTTCCGGGCTAGATTGCGGAGGGCGGCTTCCATGACACCCCATGCGGAGGATGTGGAGAGGAAGACGGGGCGGGTGGTTCCGAAGATTTGTTGGAGGCCGGGTTGGAGGGAGGCATAGAGTTCCTCGAAGTCTTTGCCGCGGTGTCCGATCATGGTGTGGGACATGGCGGCGAAGGTTTCGGGAGATACGTCGACGGGGCC
>JBGSRM010000106.1:0-22186 GCA_041737575.1 Akkermansiaceae bacterium | reverse complement strand
CTTCAGCCATGCGGCGATCAGTATGCCAGCAGTGAAGAGTATCAACCACAGCCACCAGGTGTTGGATGACTTTTTCTCACCCGATGTGTTTGCCAGAGAGGACGAACGTTCTTCGATCACATCCGTGATGGCGACGAGTTTATCACCTATATCCGCTGCATTTTCCGCGTTGATAAAGGAGCCACCACCGGCATTTACCATGCCTTTCATACGGTTGGCGGTATCCGGTCCGAGTTCCACACCGACGACAAACACATCGACACCACCCGTGTCATCCGCGATGGGCTTATTGAGGTTCGCTTCCCTATTCATGCCTACCATTAACGGAGCTTTGGAACTACCATTTGAGCTGATGGAGATAAGAAATTTGCCAGCTTCCTTCATCTCAATTGGCGTGGAAGTGAAGCCGTAATCCGTCGCTTGCAAGGAAAGCCAGCTCAAGCGCTTGCCGGCTTTGTCGCAGAGACTGCTTTCCAGGCTCTTGAAACGAAACATGCTATCTTCCGAGGTCTGCACAACGTGAAGGTAATAGGTTCCCGGTTCGTCAATTTGCACTTTGAACCAGTCGGTGTCTTGATTGGGATACAGAAAAAACAGGCGCGGTTTTGCAAGTTCCAGATCCGCAGGAGTGCCGCTGTTATCGTTCGGCTCAGCGGGGTCGAATTCATCCTCAACTTCGGTCCAAACAGTAAGGGGCGCGTAGCTGTATTGATTGTAGTAAGGCTTGATCACAAAATTCACCTCAGGATCGGAAGTCCTGAACCAAACATTGTTATTGCTGATCTCGTTGCCTCCTTTGAGCTGATAGACCATGCGGTAGTCGGATCCCTCCGGCACGCTAAGACGGGCGGTTACGATAGACTGGCCTTGGAGTTTGATGCGAAAACGATCCGAATCCGCACCGGATTGTATCCTCGTGTAGTAATTCTGGCTCGGCTCAATCTTGGTTGCCATTTCGTCACCCTCGGGAGTGATTTTTTCGATCGGTAACAGGTCGAATTTCAGTCTGTATGGCTGCAGGCTCCAGGCATTGTATCTTGCGTAAACCTGGATGTAATATTTTCCGGGGGTAACCGTGAAAGGATGCTCCCGCTTGAGTTCCAAACCCTTTTCATCATAGATTCTAAAATCCAGTCCAATGTTTTTATCGAGATCCTCGATGTGCAGATTGAGCCGTCCGTGAGAGTTGATTTCCAGTGCATGGAAGTCCACATCGGTCGCTGGTGCCGCCATCGCCTGCTGCCAGGTTCCCAAGGGTATGTCTGCCGCGTCAGTGGTCGTATTGTTGGGCTCGGCGTGGTCTTCCTCCTGGTAAAAATCCATTTTGATTTTCACGGGAGAGAGACTTCCGAAGCTCGCCCATTTGTCAGTGCACTTGATAAGATACTCACCAGGGTAGGGAATGTGCACGCCGTTGGCACCGAGGTTCTGGTTGTTTTCATCAAATACCTCGAAGTGTCCCGTGAAGCCTTTGGGCGGATCCAAAGGTTGAATCACCAGGTAGCCTCTGTCACTGAGATTGATTTTCAAGTAATCCACTTCTCCTTTGGGAAACACGGTGATGTCTGTCTCACCGAGAGTCACCGGTCTTGCCTGCGCGGGGGTGTCGTTCGGTTCGGTAGCGTCGGTTTCCGGTGCCACGGTTGTTTTGATATGGATCGGTCCGGTGACATTCCTGCCCCATTTTTCCTTGATTACCACGGTATAAGTTCCTGCTGGCAAACGCGCCTGCCCCGCATCACCATTGAAAAAGTGCCCCTCTCCTTTTGGAAACTCGGCAAGAAACGTCGCATTTGGCGGGAACTGGATGAGTTCCATGGATACATTCCCTTGGGTGGGTAAGGTGAGTTCAATTTTCTGGGGAAGAGTCCCGTTATCGAGTTTCAATTCTTGGGAAAACGGCTCGAAGTCCTGAGCAAGGAGCAGGCTTCGCGTCAGGAGCAATACCGATGCGAAGAAGAGAGCCATGAGAAATGTTGTGAGCTGTGTTCGTTTCATGGTTTTAGTTGTGTGGGTTCATTCCATGTTGATTTCGATCTCACTGCTCATCCTGCGAACACGTGAGATGGCTTCCGCAACTCCCTGCGCCTCGCCATCGGTTAGAACAATCAGCGATTTATATTTTCCCCGGCCATGGCTGTATAAGTAGGAGCCCGATTGCACGATGGCCTCCGCCAAGGGTGTGCCACCCGATGGAGTCAATGCGCTGATCGCATTTT
Organism: Akkermansiaceae bacterium; assembly: GCA_041737575.1. Taxonomy (GTDB): domain Bacteria; phylum Verrucomicrobiota; class Verrucomicrobiia; order Verrucomicrobiales; family Akkermansiaceae; genus Luteolibacter. The sequence continues at coordinate 19,967 of JBGSRM010000106.1, read as the reverse complement.
TTACTGCCGTATGATCCAAGGTGAATCCGACTGGTCGCTGGATAGCGTCACCACGGAAAATCCAGAGGGATACCTCGTCATCCTCCGTGAACTTACCGGAATCAAGCATTGAGATCGCAGCGTTGATCGCCTTCTCCATCCTGCCTGCGTCGCCCATGCTACCTGAGCAGTCGATCAGAATTACAAAGCTGCGTGTCGCAATTTTGTCCCCGAGGCGCAACAAGTGCCACTTGTCCGGGCCGGGTTCATAATTCGCCCATTCACCAATGGTGCTTAAAAACGTGATCTTCGTTGTCGGATCATCGAGTGCCTTGCCGCTATCGGGATCTTTGGCTGTCACAACCAAATCACCGGAGGGTGGCAGGCTATCCAGAGTGATCTCACCTTTCCAAATCGAGCCAGACTGTCCGGTGGCTTTCACCGCCATGCCACCAAGGGTGACCGATGCGATCTCCACGTCCTTGTTTGAAAATTCCAACTCGAACTGATGGGTCTCATTTTGCTCGAGCGTTTCATCAACCGTGACGCGCAGCTGGCGAAATTCTTTCGCGTCGTCGCGCTCGATGACCAGCTCCTTCATCAGCTCCTGCATGATTTCGAGCGTGTATTGATCGAAGTCCCTGACGTGGGCGATGGCGCGGAAATTCTTGACGTAAGATTCGCGCACCGCATCCGCCTCGGCGTATCTGAACCACGATTCGATGCGTTTCTGTTCGGAAGCGCTCTTGGCGTAGTCCTTGGCGATACCTGCGATGATTTTCACACCCATTTTTCCTGCTTCCGCCTTGTCGGTGAAGAGTTTTTTCAGGTTCTTTTTGGTGACCTCCGCGAATTTTTTCGGATTGAGAAGTTTTGCCGTTTCGAGTCCTTCCTGGAGAGCCGCCTGGCCGGTTTTCTTCAGAATGTGCTTGCCGCGCAGCAGATCCTTGAGCTGGGAGACCGAGGTGATCGTCGCGTCGAGTACGGCCTGGTGTTTCAGGGTGCCTTCGAGCCACTCTTTGCCAAGATTTCGGGAAACGCCAGCCGCTGTTTCCTTGCCGCCATGCAGTTGTTTGATGGTGTTTTTGAGAGTGTTTTTGATGTGTTCCTTGGGGCCGAACTTGTCGATGAACTTGTCCTTGCCGACCTTGTAAACCACCTCTCCCATTTCCTTGGGCACGAACTCACCATTGGGAATTCCGTATTTGGCGGTGAGTTGCCCACGCAGGGATTTCTGTGCCACATCGGCAGCCTCCACCACGAAGGCATAAGGGCCCATGGATTTGAAATCCAAGGCGATATTTACAGCCGAGTTCACCGCTTCCACGAAAATTGTTTCCAGCGCTTGCCACCAGAGCGCGCTGCGGTATTCCTCCATCAGGCGGTCACACTCCCTGTTCTGCTCGAGCACCATGTCAGTGAGCTCGTCCATGCGATCCTTGTGTATGAGAAGCTCGCCTTGCTGCTCGATGATCGCCTTTTCCAGCTCTCGGATCATCATTTCCTTTTCCAGCGTGGCCTCGTTCCAGTGTGCCTTGTAAACGGTCTCGCCGGCTCTCTTTACCGTGACGAAGGCGAGGTGGGGTGGAGTGACGTTTTTCATCTTCTCCGGGGCTTCGATGAGGAGTTTGTTGAGTTTGTCCTCCGCCTTGGCGAGGGTGTCGCGCTCCATTTCGAGAAACTCGATGGAACCGGCAAGTTCATCGGCTGGATCCCGGAGTGCCTTCGTTTCAGCCGCGAGGGCGGCCTCTGTCTGTCGCTTGGTGCGTTCCAAGTCCTGAAGTTGTTGCTCGTAGCCGTACCGTGCGAGAGTATCCCGTAGGGTGCGTTCGTATGCGGATTTCTGTTTCTGGATGGCCAGCAGGACATCGGAACTTTTGCGCTCGTCCACCGCTTTTTGAAGCTGATCCTGCAGTTGGGAAATTTTCCGGTTGAGTTGACGACCCACGAGTTCCTTTGAGCGCGACTTGACCTGAATGAGATCGTTGATGTTCCTGATGCGAGCGTTCAGCTCAGTCAGTTTGGTTTTTTGCGCTTCAACTACCGTGGTTTTCGCGGCCACCTCTTTCTCCGAATCAGCAACCCGTGCCTGCATGTTCGCAACGGCACTGCGCGCTATTTTGAGTTCATTTCTGAATGCTTCTTCGTTCTCCCATGCGTGCAGGCTCAATGGCAACAGCACCCAAAGACTCATGAGAAATGAGAACTTTTTCATAAGACCATACGCCATATCGGATTCGCACATTCATGACAATCAGATTTTGGCAAAGAAGTCGCCTCTGAGATTTTTCGCGTTGCCCGATTTGAAATACGTTACATATTCCGCCCATGAAAATTGCCGACGCGATTCCTTGTTTATTACTTTCGATGAGTTTGCTTTCTTGTGGGGAAAAGGAACCCGGAGGATCTTCCGGCGGTGCAGGCGGGGGCGGTTCATCCTGCCTTGCGAAGTATGACAACAACATCGGTGACGTGCTGACGAAAGAGCGGCTTGCGGGGCTGGTCGATATTTCCGGGGTTGAGCCGAAACAGGAGATCATGCCGAAAGGTATGGTTAAGAATGTTACTTGGTCATGGCCGAGCGATCGCATCAGGATCATCACAATTGGGGGCAACGAAATGGAAGTTCCCGTGCAAAACACGGTCAGAGTCTCCAGCTTGAAGGTCTTGGATAACGAGAAATACGGGCCCAAGGATGGGAAGACATACGTAGAGCAAAATTATCGTTCCATTTCCGAGGAGGAGATGAAGGAGATTGAAGCGAACATGCAGAAATCCTTAGATGAAAAAGTCAAAAAGGGAGAGCTTACGGAGGAGCAGGCGAAAATGGCGGGTGGCCTTGGGGGCGGATTGATGGGCAAGGAGCGTATTGTGGAAACCATTGAAAACGTGGGTGACGCTTGTCGCTGGACTGCTTCTGACAACTTGCTCGCCGTGGGTCACCGGAATGTTTTCTTTTCCATCACGGTGGATGTGTCTGCGGATTCCGCAGTGAACCGTGAGAAAGCGATTGCGCTCGCGAAAACCATTCTTGCCGAGTGTGAATGACCGGGAGCTTTCGTGGCGGTGTGATGTGTATCCGGTTTTGAAAAGTTAGAAAGATGAAGTCCGGGGTTGATTGGGGGCGGGGATGGGGCTAGGTCTGGCTATCAAAAAGCGATCTTTTAGTTTTATGTTGGCGAAGCGGTATTTGAATCCGCGTCGGGCTGTGTTGTCTTCGTTCACGTTGATTTCGCTGATGGGGGTGATGTTGGGTGTGTTGGTTTTGGTGGTGGTGATGGCGGTGTATGCGGGATTGGAGCGGGATGTGAAGGGGAGGTTGCTGGGGTTTACGCCGCACATTTTGGTGAGTGTGCCGCCGGTGATGGTGGATGAGGAAGGGAAGGAGCAAGGGAGGTCGTGGCGGGATGTGGCGGAGGAGGCGAAGAAGGTGAAGGGGGTTTCGGGGGCGACGGCGTATGTGGCGGACAATGTGATTGTGGATGTGGGGACGTGGCAGAAGCCGGTATCGTTCCGTGGGATTGATACGGGGGACGGGGTGCAGGTGGATGGGATTACGAAGATGCTGGATCTGGAGAAGTATCCGGAATCGACGGCGGATATGGGCTTGGATGATCGGGTGGTGGTTTCATCGATCATCGCGGAGCAGTTTGAAATCCGAGTGGGGGATGTGATCCGGTTGTATTCGACGCGGAATTTCGGGAGTGTGATGGATGCTTACAAGAAGACCGAGAAGCCGGTGGTGAGAGAGGCGTATGTGGCTGAGTGGGAGAGTGCGCGGAAGGTGGTGGAGGGCGAGTGGCCGAAGGAGGAGGGGAAGTATGTGGTGTCTGGTGAGGTGTTAGATGCTGGCTATAATAATTTGCGGAAGGTGTATGAGGAGGAGTTGATTCGTGATGCGGAGAAGGAGATGTTGGAGGATGTTTTAGTTGCGATGCAGGAGAATGATCTGGATGAGGAGAGGAATGTTTTTTTGTTTTCCGAGGAGAATTGGGAGAGTTTGAAGAAGGTGTTTGGGGAGTTGGCGGCAGCGGATGCGGAGAAGCTGGATGGGGAGGCGTTGAAGGGATTGAAGGATATTGTTTTGCCGAAGGAGGCGGTGGTTGTGGGTGTGTATGCGGCTTCGCAGATGGCGGTGACGCCAGATATTTTCATGCCATTGCCGTTGGCGCAGGGGTTGGCGGGTTTGGATGATGAGGTGCAGGGGATTTCGTTGCGTTTGGATGATCCGTATAAGGCGGAGGAGGTTGTGGTGTTGGCGAGGAAGGAGTTGGGGCCGGGGTTGTATATGGAGACGTGGGGGGATCAGTATCAGGCGTTTTTCATGCTGATCAATCAGCAGCGGATGATGATGTATTTCGCGTTGTCGTTCATTGTGTTGGTATCCGCGTTTTCGATGATGGCGGTGATGTTCACGGTGACGATTCAGAAGCGGCGCGAGATCGGGGTGATGAAGGCGTTGGGAGCGGCACCGGGTCAGATTGTGCGGGTGTTTTTGTATCAGGGGATGTTGTTGGGGTTGCTGGGTGCGTTGTTAGGTGTGGGGTTGGGGCGTTTAGTGATTCATTTCCGTGGGGGTGTGCAGGAGACGATGAGGGCTTTGGGCTTTGATCCTTTTTCGGCTCAGTTGACTGGATTTGGTGTTTTACCGGCGTATAATGATCCGTTGGAGCAGGCGGTGATTGCTTTCATGGCGTTTGTGCTATGTTCGATCGCGGCTTTAGTCCCTGCATTTTTTGCGGCGCAGAGTGATGCGGCGAAGTCATTGAGGAATTTATAAGATGGAAATTTGGTTGATAAGAAATGGGCAGAAGAGTGGGCCGTATCAGGATTATGATGTTCGCTCGAAGGTTGGGGATGGTGATTTGGCGGAGGATGATCATGCGTGGCATGAGGGGCTTGAGGGGTGGAAGAAGCTGGGAGAGATTGAGCTGTTTGAGGAGGAGTTCCGGCAGAGGAGGGCAAGGGCGATACCGCCGCCGCTGCCGGATATGAGGCAGATTGTGGGTGAGGTTCCGATCGCGCCGGTGGGTGTGAAGTTGTATTTGGGCAGGAGGTTTTGGGCGAGGTGGATGGATTTGATGGTGTTCGGAGCGGTGTGGTGGTTGGGTATGTATTTGGCCGGACGGGATATCGGTGCGGTGGTTCGTAACGACTGGCTGCATCTTACGATTTTCGTTCCGTGGTTTTTGTTAGAGGCGTTTCTGATCCGTAAATTCGGGACGACGCCGGGGAAGTGGATGTTGGGGTTGAGGGTGGTGAATGAGGATGGGACGAAGCTGAGCCAGCGGGAGGCGTTGTGGCGTTCCATCCGTGTGATGGTGACGGGTGTGGGTTTTGGCTGGGGTATTTTGGCGCTGTGTTGCCAAGGGCTAAGCTGGATGACGACGAGGTGGGTGGGTAAGCCGGTGTGGGATCATTTGGGCAAGCACAAGGTGGAGGCGGAGCCGATGAAGCCTTTGGGGATCATCATGCTGGTGGTGTTATATTTCGCGGCGATGTTCCTGAAGTTTGCGGTGGTGGGGCCGCATGAGGAGGAGAGGGTTTTGGAGGTTTATCCGCAGATGAGGGAATACTATGAGAAGCAGCCGAAGTTGTATTTTCCGGTGAGGGAGTCTTAAGGTCGGAAAGTTGGAAAGTTGGAAAGTCGGAAAGTCGGAAGAGTTGGGGGGCGCTGGAAGACGGTTACTTTAATTGCGGCGTTTTTGTTCTTCTAGGAAGATTTCGGCGAGGCGGTAGCAGCGGCGGGAGAGGTCTCTGGCGTCGTTATCGGAGATGAGGGAGATGCCTTCTTCGCTGACTTCGGCCAGGAAGATTTTCCATGCTTTTTTGGAGAGGTCTTCGGGATTGAGTTTGGGGCGTTCCGAGGGTTTTGGCTGGCTCTGGGGTGTTTCGGGTGCTGAGGGAACGGAAGATAAATCGGATGAAAGGAGAGGGGTTTCCGTTTCTTTGGGAGAGGGTTTTGGTTTGTTGCGATGTCTGCGATTCGAGCGGTTCTTCGATTCCTGACTGGTGCTTTCGGAGGAGACGGGTGGCTTGACGGGAGGAGTCGCCAAGTCGGCGGGGCTTTGGCGTTTATTGGAAACGCGACGCACGCCGGAGGTGGGTTTGCTTTTGTTTTCGCGAGGAACAGGGGTATCGGACATGAAGGGAATATGGAATCGACCGGCGATTTATAGGGAATGGGTCGGTCTGGGAAGAGGAGATGAGACTAGTTTGTGACGTCGTCTTTGTTTTGCTGATTGGAGCGGTTATCGCTGGTGAGGCCGTCGGGGCCCATGGAGATGATGTCGAAATCGGGGTTGATTGTGCCAGGGGAGCGGTAGATGTATTCCCTGCCCCATGGATCCAAGATTTTTACGTTGGCGCCGGTTCCATCGATCCAGCCTTGTTTGCTGTTCACGGGATCAAGTTCAGAGAGGTAGAATTTTTGATCCGTATCGTTATCTGCACCTGTGCCATCACTGTCGGTGTCCCAGTAAAGGGCTTGATAAAGCACGTTCGTCCCACTCGGGCTGACAGGGAATGTGCCTTTATCGAGTTTGTAGTCTTCGAGGGCTTGGGAGAGGAGCTGGACTTGGACTTCGGCTTTTTTTTGTGCCTGTTTGGAGGTTACGTATTTATAGCCGCCTATGGACATGCCAGCCAGGAGGATGACGATGGACATGGCGACGAGCAGCTCGATGAGGGTGAAGGCTTTGGAGGCGTGGGGTTTTGGGTTGATTTTCATGGATGACTATAGCTCGGGTTATGTGGGAACGAGCGGTTTTATTGTTCGCTCATGGTGGAGATCATCTTGATGAGAGGTAGGAAGAGGGCGAAGACGATGGTGCCGACGATGACGGCCAGGACGACGATCATGATGGGTTCGAGGATGGAGGTGAGGGCGGTGACGGCGTTATCGACTTCGTCGTCATAGACGTCGGCGACTTTGAGAAGCATTTCGGGGAGCTGTCCGGTTTCTTCACCGACATCGACCATGGATATGACCATGTTGGGGAAGACGCCGCTGGCAGAGAGAGGTGTGACGATGGATTCGCCTTCTTTGACGGCTTCGTGGACTTTGGAGATGGCATCCGAGACGATGACGTTGCCTGCGGTGTCGCGGGTGATGTTGAGTGCCTGGAGGATGGGGACACCGGAGGTGACGAGTGTTCCGAGCGTGCGTGCGAAGCGTGAAACGGCGGACTTGCGTTGGATGTCGCCGAGGATGGGGAGGTGGAGTTTCATCTTGTCGATGAACTGGCGTCCGTCCTTGCTTTTTCCGACGGCGTTGAGGATGACGATGAGGATACCGAAGGCGATTATGCCCCAAACGACGTTGGGTACGGCGGCGGTGCGGGTGAGGCAGAACTCGGAGAAACCGAAGACGACTTGAGAGATGAGGGGGAGTTCGGAATCGGTATCACTGAACATTTCCTTGAATTTAGGAACGATGAATACCATGAGGAAGATGAGGATGGCGACGGCGATGAAACAGACGATGGCCGGATAGACCATGGCGGAGACGATTTTGTTTTTGAGTTTCTGAGCTTTCTCCTGGTATTCGGCGAGGCGGGTGAGGACGACTTCGAGCACACCGCCGAGTTCGCCGGCTTTGACCATGTTGACGTAGAGTTTGTTGAAAATTTTGGGGTGTTGTGCGAGGGACTCGGAGAAAGTGGAGCCACCTTGGACGGAGTCCGCGAGGTTGCTGATGGTGGTTTTGAGGACTGGGTTTGGTTCTTGTTTTCCGAGGACGGTGAGGGAGCGGAGGAGGGGCAGGCCGGAGTCGATGAGTGTGGCGAGCTGGCGAGTGAAGACCATGAGGACTTTCGGCTTAACGGTGGACTTGCCTTTGCCGATGGTCATGTTGAGAGCGGAGCTTTTGGCCTTCGCTTTTTTCGCAGGTGTTTTTGCGCCGGCGGCGGGTTTGCCTTTGCCTTCTTCGTTAATTTGAGTGGGGTAGAGGCCTTGGGCGCGGAGTTTTTGAATTGCCTCGGCTTCTGTGGCGGCGGCCATGATCCCGTCGGATTGCTCACCTTTGGCGTCGAGTGCGGAATAATTATAATTTGGCATGGGATTTTTAATTAATTAGGTGCTTCACTAGCAAAGGATAACTTGAGGGCTTTGGCTATGGAAAAAGTTATGTTTTGCGTGAAATTATTGGCAGAAAGTGATTTGGTTATTTTGGGGTTCAAGTGTATTTGAGGACTTCCTCGATGGTTGTTTTTCCGAGGTAGATGTTGCGGAGGCCGTCTTCGCGGAGGGTGTTCATGCCGAGTTCGATGGCTTTTTGTTTGATGACGACGGTGGGGGCGCGGCCGGTGATGAGTTCGCGGATGGGTTCGGTGATGTTGAGGAGTTCGTAGAGACCGGCGCGTCCGCGGTATCCGGTTTGGCCGCAGACTTCGCAACCGGAGCCGGTGAAGAATTGTTTATCGCCGAGTTCGTGGGGGGAGACACCGAGTTGGGAGAGGATGGTTTCCGTGGGTTCGTAGGGGACTTTGCATTCCTTGCAGATGGTGCGGACGAGGCGTTGGGCGAGGATGCCTTCGAGGGAGGCGGCGACGAGGAAGGGTTCGCAGCCCATGTCGATGAGGCGGGTGACAGCGCCGGCGGAGTCGTTGGTGTGGAGTGTGGAGAGGACGAGGTGGCCGGTAAGGGCGGCTTGGATGGCGATGGTGGCGGTTTCCTTGTCGCGCATTTCCCCGATCATGATGCGGTCTGGGTCCTGGCGGAGGAAGGCGCGTAGGATGCGGGGGAAGTCGAGGCCGATGGCTTCGTTGATGGGGATTTGGATGATGCCGTCGATGTCGTATTCGACGGGGTCTTCTGCGGTGAGGAGTTTGGCATCGATGGTGTTGATGCGGCGGAGCCCGGCGTAGAGGGTGGTAGTTTTTCCAGCACCGGTGGGACCGGTGACGATGAAGATGCCGTTGGGTTTTTCGATGGTTTCTCCGATGTATTCGTAGATGGCAGGGGGGAGTCCGAGGTTTTCGAGAGAGAGGTTGACGGAAGAGCGGTCGAGGACGCGGAGCACCACGGATTCGCCGTGTTGGGTGGGGAGTGTTGAGACGCGCATGTCAACTTGTTTGTCGCCGAATTGTTTGACGATGCGGCCGTCCTGGGGGAGGCGCCGCTCGGCGATGTTCATGTTGGCCATGACTTTGACGCGGGAGAGGATGGGGAGGGCGAGATGGACGGGAGGGGGAGCCATTTCGTAGAGCGCGCCGTCCACGCGGTAGCGGATTTTGAAGTCTTTCTCGAAGGGCTCGAAGTGGATGTCTGAGGCTTTTTCCTTGATGGCTTGGTAGAGGACGAGGTCGACGTAGCGAATGATGGGTGCGGAGTTGGCTTCGGCTTCGGCGTTGGCGGGGTCGAAGGCGTCGGCATTGGAGTCGAGTTGACTGAGGATGTCATCCATGGCGCGGCCTTCGCCGCCGTAGCATTCGTTGATTTTGGCTTCGACGAGGTAGTCGGGGGCGACGACGACGACGATTTCGCGACCGAGGGCGAAGCGGAGGTCTTCGACGGTTTGAGGATTGAGGGGGTCAACGAGAGCGACGTGGAGGCCTTGTTCGTCGAAGTTGACGGGGAAGGCGCCGTGGAGGCGCGCGGTTCCGGCGGGGAGGAGGTCGAGGAGGGCGTCGGGGGGAGTCCAGTTGCGGAGGTCAACAAGGGAGACGCCGAGTTCGGAAGCGACGACGGGCCAGACGTCTTCTTTGGATTGGACGACCTCGAAGTCTGCGAGGAGTTCGGGCACGGATTTCCCGCTATTTTCGATTTCCGCGAGGATTTCCTCCGCAAGAGAGGAATCGATGAGGTTACGAGATTGGAAGATTTCCAGGAGTTGTCGGTTGTCCATTTTGTGAGAGGCTTGGAGGTAGATGATGAGTTTGGAAGAATTAATCGTAATCGCCCATGGTGGCGTGGACAACTTCATCTGCGGAGGTGAGGCCGGAGAGGATTTTGCGGATTCCGTCTTCGCGGAGGGTTCTCATACCGAGTTCGCGAGCGCGTCTTCGGAGTTGGCTGGTGGTGAGTTCGCCGTTGATCATGGAGCGGACTTCGTCGTCGATGTTGAAGAGTTCGAAAATTCCCATACGACCGCGGAAGCCGTTGCCGCGACATTTTGGGCATCCGACGGGGGCGAAGATGGAGGCATTGATGGTTCGGGATGGGTCGATGCTGAGGGCGCGCAGGACTTTTTCTGAGATTTCGGCGGGGGCCTTGCAATGCGGGCAGAGTTTGCGGACGAGGCGTTGGGCGAGGATGGCGCGGACGGCGGAGGCGATGAGGAAGGGTTTGACGCCGATGTCGGCGAGACGGGCGACGGCGGAGGGTGCGTCGTTGGTGTGGAGTGTGGAGAAGACGAGGTGACCGGTGAGGGAGGCGTTGATGGCGATGTTGGCGGTTTCGGCATCGCGAATTTCCCCGATCATGATAATGTTGGGGGCTTGGCGGAGCATGGCGCGGAGTGCGGCGCCGAAGGTCATGCCGATGTCGGATTTGACCATGACCTGGTTGATGCCAGGGAGTTCGTATTCGACGGGATCTTCGACGGTGATGATTTTGCGGTCGGGGCGGTTGATGACGTTGAGGCAGGCGTAGAGGGTGGTGGTTTTACCGGAGCCGGTGGGGCCGGTGACGAGGATGATGCCGTCGGGGAGTTTGAGGAGGGTCTCGAATTGTGCCTGGTCGTCGGAGAAGAAGCCGAGTTCGGGGAGGCCGAGGAGGAGGGCGGTTTTATCGAGGATACGCATGACCATGGATTCGCCATGGTTGGAGGGGACGGAGGAGACGCGGAGGTCGATTTCCTTGTCGCCCATTTTGAGTTGGATACGTCCGTCCTGAGGGAGGCGTTTTTCGGCGATGGACATGGAGCCGCTCATGACTTTGAGGCGGGCGATGATGGCGGGGAGGAGTTTTTTGGGATGGGTGTCGACGTGGACGAGTTTGCCATCGATGCGATAACGGATGCGGACGGATGTTTCGAGGGGTTCGATGTGGATGTCGGATGCGCGGAGGCGGAAGGCTTCGGTGAGGGTTTGTTGGACGAGGCGGATGATGGGTGCGTCGTTGCCGTCGGTTCCGGCTTCGAGATCACCGGTGGAGACCTCGAAGGAGTCCTCGGTGGATTGTGATTTTTTTTCGATGTTGTAGAACTGGAGGAGGTGGTGGTTGATGTCTGCCTGGGTGGCGCATGCGAAGTTGAGTTCACGACCGATGACGTGAGGGAGGCTGTCGAGGGTTTCGAAGTCGAGCGGGTCGGCGACGGCGACGGTGAGGTAGAGGCCGTCATCGGAAACGGGGATGGCGCGGTAGCGGCGAGCGATGTCTTCGGAGACGGTGAGGATGACGGAGGGGTCGAAGACGAATTCTGTTAGATCAAGGAAGGGGACACCGGCGTTGGCGGCGAGGGTTTCAGCGACGTGGCGGTCGGTGAGCGCGGTGTTGCTGATGAGGTATTGGACGATGGTTTCGCCGGAGGAGAGGTTGGAGCGGGCTTGTTGGATTTGCTCGGCGGAAATGATTCCGGCTTCGAGGAGGAGCTCTGCGAGGTAGTCTTCGTTTGAGAACACAGGGATGATGGGATTGGTGGGTGAATGAGAGTGGCAAGAGCTATGAAGGGACGTAGCTTTTTTGGTATGCTTACAAGTTGGTCAAGGGTGTGCGCGGTGTCAACAATTGGAGTCAGGAGAGGGAGAGAAATTCACGAACATTTTGTTTGCATGAGGCAGAGGAAGTTTTCGCAGGCGGTGAGGAGTTGGGAATCCGAGGGGGATGAGAAGGGTTTTATGAATTGGGAGAGTGGGATGAGCTGATCGGTGGCGAGTGATGGGGAGGAGCAGGTTGTGAGGTCGGTGAAGTTTACGTCTGCGGTGATGTCCTGGAGTCCTTGGTTTTGGTAGATGGCGTGGCCGGTGATGAGTTGGTGGAGAAGGTAGGCGCGTATGGAGCCGTTGGGGCGGCGGTGGTAGAGGGTTTCGATGGTGTTGCCGTAGTCGATGGTGAGGATTTGGCCGCGTTGCCATGAGGGGAGCCATGATTTGAGCCAGTTGTGGTAGGATTCGTGGACTTCGATGCGTTGGTCGAGGGGGAAGTTGTTAGAGAAGGCGGAGGAGACGGGGAGGGATATGGGCTGGATGAATTTTTCCGAGACGAGGGGAGGATTGGAGTGGTCGAGAAACAGTTCGAGCCATTGGTCATGAGAGCGTTGGAAAATGCGGACGGGGAAGGCGTCGACGAGTTCGTTGGAGAAGATGATGGCGTGGCCGTCGCAGTGGTTGAGGCATGAGATGATGTCAGTGTGGAAGGAGGCTTTGGATTGGAGGTTGTTTTTTTGGAAGGAGGAGAGTTTGGGTGAAGATTCGACGAGGTGGAGTTTGGTGCGGAGGCGGAGGAGTGGGGGGAGGTGTTGGAGGATTTGTCGGGAGAGGGTTCCGAGGCCGGGGCCGATTTCGATGAGGTTGTGTGTTTTGGATTTTTTCATGGCTTGTGCGGCCCATGATGCGATGGCTTTTGCGGGGAGGTTTGAGAGTTGGGGAGCGGTGGTGAAGTCTGCGCGGTGGCCGCCGATGGAATTGATGTTGCGTGAGTAGTAGCCGCGCTGCGGGTGGTGGAGGCAGCGATGCATGAAGGCATCGAAGGGTTCGAGGTTTGGTTTCACGCGGGCAAAGAAAAGCCGCGGATCCTTGGGGACGCGCGGCTTTTGAAGGTTATGGAGAAGGAAGGGTTATTTGGAAGCGGCGGTCTTTGCCTTGCGGATGAAGCTGTTGACGGTTTCGCTGGGTTTGGCACCGACGGAGAGCCATTTATCCACTTTTTCGAGATCGATGGTGTAGTTCGAGCCTTCGATCATGGGATCGTAGGTTCCGAGTTGTTCGATGAAGCGACCGTCGCGGCGTTTGCGGCTGTCGACGGCGACGATTTTGTAGTAAGGGCGGTCTTTGGTGCCCTTGCGGCTGAGGCGGAGAGAAACTGACATGATATTACGAGTTGCGTAGCCCGGGATCGGGCGGGCGGGGAAATTGGTTGATTTGGTGGGTCAGGACAAGAGAAATTTTGATATTAAGAGAAGATTTTTTGAAATTTCCAGATATGAAAAACCCGGCAGGGGAGTCCGAGCCGGGTTTTTGAGAGTGAATCCTGATTGGAGATACTTAGAATTTCTGGGATCTGGAGTGGCTGAAGTAGGACTCGAAGCCGAGTTCCGGTGGGAATTCGGAGAGGCCTTCATGGACGTTCATTTCGATACGATTGTCCTGGCCGCACTTTTCGTAGGGTGGTTTGAAGGTTCCACGGTAGGTGGGGCAGGTGAAGGTGAAGAGTTCGTAGAAGCCGTAGCCGAGGCGGCGGAAGGCGCGGTTGGTGCCATCGACGGCACCGTAGGACCAGCCTGCTTTGTGGCCGTATTGTTCGTTTTTGCGGACGATCTGTTCCGGGATTTCGACGACACCGTAGAGGATGTTGCTGATGGCGCGACCCAGTTTCCGAGTGGAGGTGTAATGGGAGCCTGGAGGAGATTGAATGTCAGCTGCTGCGAATCCGGTGAGGGCGATGCAGGTAGTTGCTATGGTAAGGAGTTTTTTCATAACTGAGAGGAATTTAGAGATGTGAGGTGGGGGTTGGCAAGGAGAAGTTTGAGGATTCTTTAGAGGCTGATTCCGGTGGCGAGGGTGACGCCGGGGATGGCGCGGATGGTTTGCATGACATCGGCGGGGAGGGTGTCGTCGAGCTCTATGATGGAGAGGGCGTTGCGTTCGGATTTGTTGCGGCCAAGGGAGAGGTTGGCGATGTTTTGGTTGGCGTTTCCGAGGATGGTGCCGACGGCACCGACGATGCCGGGGCGGTCGTCGTTACGGACGATAAGGAAGTGGCCCTTGATGGGGGTATCGACGAAGAGACGGTCGATTTCGACGATGCGTGGGCTGCGGCCGATGATGGTTCCGGCGACGCGGAATTTTTCATCGCCTTTGCGGAGTTCGGCGACGAGGAGGTCGTTGAATTCGGTTTGGGCGCTGATGGTGGATTCGGTGAGGTCTAGGCCCATGGATTTGGCGATGGCGGGGGCGTTGACGAGGTTGACCTGGCCGTGGCAGCGGGAGGATTCGAGCAGGCGGAAGAGGGTGGTGCGTGAGATTAGGCCGGTGTCTTTGGTGGCGAGGTCGCCGTGGTAGGAGACGCGGAGTGAGTCCGGGTTGGCGGGGCCGAGTTTGGCGAGGAGGGTGCCGAGAGCACCGGCGAGGTCGAGGTAGGGGCTGATAGCGCTGATGGCGGCGGCATCGAGGGAGGGCATGTTGATGGCGTTGCGAATTTCCCCGGTGGTGAGGAAGTCGCGGATCTGGATGGCGACTTCGATGCCGACGTTTTCCTGGGCTTCGTTGGTGGATGCGCCGAGGTGGGGGGTGAAGGCGATGTGTTTTTTGACGGAGAAGAGGGGGTGGTCGGAGGCGGGCGGTTCGGTTTCGAAGACGTCGAGTCCGCAGCCGGCGATGTGGCCGGAATCGATGGCGTCTTTGAGGGCTGCTTCGTCGATGAGGCCGCCGCGGGCGCAGTTGATGATGAGGGCGCCTTTGTTCATGAGAGCGATGCGCTCTTTGTTCATTATGTGGCGGGTGTCATCAGTGAGGGGGACGTGGAGGGTGACGACATCGGCACCGGTGAGGGCGATGTCGGGGGATTCAGCGAGTGTGACTTTGAGTTCGCGGGCGCGGGATTCTGTGAGGAAGGGGTCGTAGGCGATGACGTCCATGTTGAAGGCTTGGGCGCGTTTGGTGAACTCGGTGCCGATGCGGCCCATGCCGAGGACGGCGAGGCGTTTGCCGTTGAGTTCGATGCCTTGGAAGGCTTTGCGCGCGGCGTTGAAGTCTCCGGCGAGGACTCCGGCGTGGGCGGGGCCGATGTTTCGGGCGGCGGAGAGCATGAGGGTGAACGCGTGCTCGGCGGTGGAGATGGTGTTGCCGGTGGGCGTGTTCATGACGATCACGCCGTGGTCGGTGGCGGCGTCGCGGTCGATGTTATCGACGCCGACTCCGGCGCGGCCGATGGCTTTGAGGTTGGTGGCGGCTGAGAGTATGTCGCGGGTGACTTTGGTTTGCGAGCGGACGACGAGGCCGTGGTATTGGCCGATGATTTTTTTCAACTCTTCGGGAGGGAGGCCGGTGTTGACATCGACGGTGATTCCGTTTGCGGAGCGGAGGGCGTCGACACCTTTTTCGGAGATGGGATCGGAGACGAGAACGCGGTAGTTGCTCATGAGGTGGGAGTGGGTAGATGAGATGAAGGTGGCTTGCAAGGGGAAGTCACTGTGATTTTTTAGACGTGTGCGTGAAATGATGGCTTGCTATATCTGTACAGCAAAACTAGATATCCCTCATGTTAGCTATTCGATTGGATCCGGAAATTGAAAGCCGCTTGGAGCGTTTGGCGAAAAAGACCGGACGCACGAAGACTTATTATGCGCGGGAGGCGATTCTGGAGCATCTTGATGATCTTGAGGATATTTATCTGGCTTCCCAACGTCTTGAGAAACGGGCGAGGACCTATTCCGCAGATGAAGTGAAGCATGAGTTGGGTCTATAGATTTGACGAGCGCGCGTTGAAGGAGTTGCGCAAGCTGGGCAAACAGGCGCAGCGGGACATCATTGCTTATCTGGATGAAAGAGTGGCTGGAGATGATGATCCAAGGCGTTTTGGAAAAGGGTTGAAGGCGGATTTAGTGGGATTATGGCGTTACAGAGTGGGTGATTACCGGATTTTGTGCGTGATCCGGGATGGGGAGTTGTTGGTGTTGGTTGCGGCGGTGGGGCATCGCAAGGATGTTTATGATTGAGGGGGAGTGGCGAGTGCCGAGTGATCAGTGGAAAGATGGATTTGGGTGGTTGATTCTGAAAGCAGATTGGTTACAAGTATTTGTGATGCGATTATCCGTGTTGTTGGTGGTGGGGTTGTGTTTGTTTTTGGGTGGCGTGAGGGGTGAGGAGGAGTTGGTTTTTGTGGAGGATGCTCCGAAGTTTGAGTTGGGTGGGGCTGCTTATGTGAAGGTGGTTTGGAGGGAGGGTGTTTGGGAGATTTTTGATAAGGGGGAATTGTATGCCCAGGGTCGGACGGATGCGGAGATCAACAAGGCGTTGAAGGAGTTGAGGGAGAAAGAGGAAGGTGCGAGGTTTGTGATTGTTGCGGGTGGGGAGGTGACTTTGGGTGATGTTAAAAAAGTGATACGTGGTGCTGAGAAGGCTGGTTTTTTGAGTGTGGATTTTCTTGTTCGATCTGGGGAGGAAAAAGGGGCAAATCATTCGTTTTATGTGGATTTGCCGGATGAGGATGAGGGGGAGCAGCAGCATCAAATCGAGCCGTTGTTTATTCGTTTGGATGCGGAGGGTGGCGTTATCATTGGATCGGGTCCGCATCCAACTTTGCTCGATAATGACTTGGCTGATCATGCTATGCCCAAGCTGGGTGAGCATTTGAAATTGTATTCGGCTGCGGCTAGATCGGCGGGCGATGTTGCGCGGTGCCGGGTGTATGCGGAGGATGCTTTAGGTTATGAGCGTGTGGTTCATTTAATGGCTCTGATTCATAAACATCAAATTACAGGAATTGAGATTGCTGTGGGTGGTGGTTTGCAGAGGGTGGAAAGGATTGAGAAGTTACCGGTTAAGCCGTGATTTTTTAGTAGAGATGTGTGGATTGATGAGGGGCGTGAAATGAGTTTTGGGGATAAGTCCCAAGTGATCAGCGGAAGAATCAACCCTAATGTATTGGGAAATAATGAAAATTCGGGAAATCTGTTTTGATGAGCATCTGCTGGGTTTACATGCATCACCCATCAGGTGAACTTACCCATTGAACACAGCGACAAGCCGGTGACGCCATTTGGAGGAACGGCCTGATGAAACCTCAAAAAAATCATTTGAAGCACTCCCGCAAAAGGCACGCGTAGCGAGGGCTGCAATAAAAACTCGATACGTCATTCTACTTAATTGGTTCAGATGTCGCATTTACATTCTTCGACTCCTCCAGCACGGGAACCAGAAATTCCATTCCTATTGCTGTGTAATCTGGTTGATGCTTCCTTTATCTAAATCACTTGCTTCCGCTGTCATCAACTCAACACCCCCCTCCCCACCCACGTCCCCATCGCAAACGCCCCCTGTAACATATACCCACCCGTCGGCGCATCCCAATCAACCATTTCCCCACACACAAAAACTCCCGGAAATTTCCGCAACATCAAATTCTCATCCACCTCCTCCCACTTCACTCCCCCCGCCGATGAAATCGCCTCCGCAATCGGGCGCGGCTCCCTCAACTCCATCACACAGCCCTTCGCCCGCATCGCCAGCTCCCTCACCGTCGCATAGTTTTGGCCCGAAAGAATCCCAACCGCAGGCGCACTCAACTTCCACGCCCTCTTCGCCACATCCATCATTTCCCCCTTCCTCCCCTCACACTTCGCCACCAGCTCCTCCACGCTAAAAGTCGGTTTGAAATCAATCTCAATCCTCGGACGATCCATCCCCCTCAGCACCCGACCCAACGCATAAATCGCCCCTCCCTCAAAACCATACCTCGTCACCAACAACTCACCCCTCACCTCCTCACCCCCGGCCCGCACCACCACATTCTTGATCGGCATCCCCTCCACCTTCCCGAAATCCACCCCACCCCATTCACAAACCCAACCACAGTTCGATGATCTCAACGGCTCCACCCCAATCCCCATTCCAACAAACTTCTCCACCCATCCACCATCTGAACCCGTCTTCGACCACGACGCCCCGCCCAGCGCGAAAACCACCGCCCTAGCCCTCACCTCCACCCCATTTTCAAAACGCAAAACATCCCCATCTAACAACTCACACCACCTGTGGCGCATCCGCATCTCCACACCCAACTCCTTCAACCTCGCCAGCCAGGCCCTCAACACAGGAGCCCCCTTCAACACCTTCGGATATACCCGCCCGCTGCTCGCCTGAAACGTCTCATATCCCAAATCCTCACACCACTCCCTCAGATCCTTCGGAGAGAAGCCTTCCAACAACTTATCCCACAACTCCCCTCCCGCATACCGCTTCACAAAACACCCCATCTCCTCCCCATGCGTCAAATTCAACCCACCCTTCCCCGCCACCAAAAACTTCCTCCCCACCGACGGCTTACCCTCGAAAATCACCACCTTTCGCCCCTCTCCCGCAGCCACCTCCGCCACCCGCAACCCCGCCGGCCCTCCACCAACCACCGCTATATCAATCTCTTCCATTAGCCAGCATCACCTAATAACCAATAACTAATAACGTATAACCTCTGAAATTCGCAGCGAGAATTTCAGCCTCACACCAACTTCAACCTCGCCAAATCCTGCGCATCCACCAACCCAACCGGAATCCCCTCCGCATTCACCACCACAATATCATCAATCCGCTTCTCACCCACCTTCTTCACCGCCTCCACCGCCAACGATTCTTCTCTCAGAGAAATCGGATTCCTCGTCATCAACTCGCAAATCGGCCTCTCCCCCAATCCCGCATCCTTTTCATAGCCCCGTGCGAAATCACCATGCGTGAAAATCCCCGCCATCCTGCCATCCGTTTCCAAAATCAAACACGCACCCGTCCTCTTCTTGTTCATCGCCAAAACCGCATCCATCACCCTCGCATCCACCGCCACCTTCGCCAACGCATCCTCGCTCCTCATGATATCCCCCACCTTCAAAAGCAACACCCGCCCCAATGAACCTCCCGGATGATAACGCGCGAAATCCTCTTTCGTAAACCCCCTCGCTTCCAACAAAACCATCGCCAGCGCATCTCCCATCACCATCATCGCCGTCGATGATGACGTCGGCGCCAGATTCAACGGACACGCCTCCCTCACCACATACGTATCCAAAGTCACATCCGCAGCTCGCGACAACGAAGACCCCGGCTTCCCACACAAGGCAATCACCTTCACATCAAAACTCCTCAAAAACGGCATCAACCCGATCAACTCATCCGTCTCTCCCGAATAGGAAAGCGCCAGTACCACATCGCCATCGCAAAGCAAACCCAAGTCCCCATGCAGCGCGTCCTGCGAATTCATCACCACAGCCGTTGCCCCGGTCGAGTTCAACGTAGCCGCAATCTTCTGCCCCACATTGCCCGACTTCCCAACCCCCACCACCACAACCTTCCCGCGATTCTCCAGCGACTCACGGATCATCGAAACCGCCTGCCCGAACTCAGCCCCGATCCGCGAAGCCATCGCTTGCAAACTCTCGGCCTCCATCTCAATCACACTTCTCGCCTTCGCTTCAAAATCCATACCAACCACTTCATCCTGACTCCGCCATCATTTCAACTCGTAATACCGCACACCAAAAGCCTCCACATCCCCAATCTCCAATCCACCCCCAACCACATCCCTCCAACAAACATCCATCTGACCTCCAGCCCCCAACCGATCCACCAAGCTCACCTGCCCCGCCAACTCCCTTCCCAAAAATCCCAACGCACCCAACGGAATCACCACCCTCACCGCCCTCATCACCTCACTCGGATGCAAATTCACCACACACAAAAACCCCTGCCCGCTCTCCCCATCACTCCTCAAATACGCATACATCCAATGCCCCGAAACCGTCTCATCCCCCACCCTGCCGAAACGCTCATTCTCCCGATTGAAATAATTCAAACCATAAAAATCCCCCTTCTCAAAAGCCGGCTCACGCAGAATTTCTAACAACTTCCCATACCACGTCCTCAACGACTTCTGCTCCTCACTCAACCCTCCCCCATCATACCTCCCGCCATTCACCCACTTCTGAAACTCCGGCATCGCCGTGTAATCGAAAATCGATGTCCGCCCATCATCCCCACTGAAACCCTCCGCCCCAACCGCCGGCTCCCCGACCTCCTGCCCGGAATACATCATCAACATCGCCCGACTGATCCCAAACATCACCCCCGCCGCCGCCTTCCCCACATTCATCCCACACCCTCCCCAATGCTGCGGATTCGCAA
>JBGSRM010000099.1:0-4698 GCA_041737575.1 Akkermansiaceae bacterium | reverse complement strand
AAAATCAAAATCATTGATCACCGCATACGGCACACCAAACGACCCAATCCAATTTTTCTTACCAAACCCATTGATCGCACTCTTCACCCCCACACCACTGTCGTCCTGCGATAACGTCGTCGTCGGAAAACGAACCAACCTCACCCCCCGGTGTGCCGTCGAAACCGCAAATCCCACCGCATCCAAAAACGCCCCTCCCCCAATCACCAACACATAAGAATGCCGGTCAATATGCCTCCGATCAATCTCCCCCCAAACCTCCCTTACCAACCCATCATCCGCCTTACAAACCTCACCCCCCTCATAAACCGCCACCCCACGGAAATCATAACCAAAACTCTCGAAACACCCGCAAATCTTTCCCTCCAAATCAGGAAACGCCTCCACCACACCACGCTCCAAAATCACCAAGACACGCCGCCCTCCACCCTCCGCCAAAACCTCATCCAAAATCCCTCTTCCTTCATCAAACACATCCCGTGTGAATATCACTCGATGCTTAAACCTAACAGGTATCTCAAATTCGTATCGTTCCATGTCCTCTCTCGCGAGCCGCCTAACTAACCCCTAATACTCCAACTAGCCAATGTTTCTTTCCCTTTTCCAAATCACCCGCTAAACTCCCCACATGTCAGAAGAAATCACCCTCTACGAAACCAAATGGCTCGGCCTCTACCGCACCGGCCGCTGGGACTACGTCCGCCGCCCCAACTCGTCCGCCTGCGTGGCCGTCCTCCCCATCACAGACCAACAGGAAATCATCCTCATCGAACAATTCCGCATCCCCGTCGCTAATACCGTCATCGAAATCCCCGCCGGCCTCGTCGGCGACGAAGCAGACTTCCAACACGAATCCCTCGCCGACTCCGCAGCCCGCGAGCTCCTCGAAGAAACCGGCTACCTCGCCCAATCCATCAACCCCATCCTCTCCTCCCCCACCTCCGCCGGAATGACTCCGGAAATCACCCACATCTTCCTAGCCACCCAACTCACCCGGGAAAACACAGGCGGCGGCGTCAGCGGCGAGGAAATCACCGTCCACATAATCCCCCTGACCAACCTCCGCTCCTTCCTCTCGGAAAAACAATCCCAAGGCCTCCTCATCGACTTCAAAATCCACGCCGCCCTAGCCGCCGCCAACATCTCTTTCTAACAGTTTCTAACAAAAAAATCCCGGAGGGATTACAGAAATTAGCCTGGCGATCGAGGTACAATAGCAACGACCACTACGGGTCAAAATACCCCCCCAAATAAAGCACCCTGAATGGCGTGCCAGAAATGCCCGATATACCAAGAGTATCCACGTAATCTTCGCCCGTGCCAGTCTCGGAAAACATTGGGATTACCGCCACTACCCGGGTGTTCGTCGCAATCGTTCCTCGACCCGAGGCCTAATTTCTAACATCCCTCAGGGATGGAAAAGCGTGAGAAATCTAGGAAAAAAACCGAACTATAAACCCTACTGACACTCAACTTTCAGTTCTTCCAGAATCACAAATCTTGATGCGGGGTAGTATAGTTACGCAATATCATCAGAACAAGCAGGCTGCTAGCGGTTGAATGGTTCGGCTATTTTTGCTGTAGTATTCCCTCACGCTCCGTATCGTCGTAGATAGCCAGAATATCAAGATCTTCTAGCTCGTTTGCCTTACGATAGTTAGAGTAGCTCAAATTTAGGCACCAAATAAAAACAGCCACTATCAAACGCCAGTCCCACAACGCCTCACTGGAAAAAAGATGGCTGATCAAATCTGCGAATCCAGGCTGGAATATGATCCAAAGCATAAAAAACCAGCTTCCTACCATTCTCATCAAATAACCGTATTTCCAGTCTTTCTTGGACGCTTGAGCTGGTATAGCGTTCTCGATAGGAAAGGAACCCATAAACAGCCAGGCAAAAGCCAGTGGTATCATAGCCCAAAACATAAATCCATTCGCGACGCATAGAAAAGCGATGAATAGAAAGAATGGCCAAATAACGGATGACAATAGAGTGAGTCGTCTCAACTTGGTAAAGTGTGTCTTCATGGTCTTTCTGCCGTAGAGAATTTATCAGAATGCCTCACCACGGTGGTGTCCAGTGAGCTATTCACATCTTAGAAACGAAGAAACCCTATAAATATCAAGGGATTTTCCATGACGAGTATGTATATCAGGCAGTGGAGACGCACGGCGGCGGAGCTAGGGTGGCTCCGCTAACATCGAGGGGGTATGCCAAGGGCGTCTAAAGATTTGTTAGAGTTCATCCCCATTCCCCACCAAACTCCGCGTCCCTCCGCGTCCCTCCGCGACCTCTGCGCCTCCGCGGTGAAAATACCCAATTTGCAATCAAAAGCCTCTTTACAGTTCATCTTCGGTCACAGGGATGATCTTCATAATTGATCTCTGCAATCCGACCTTCAGAGTCTTGCTACCGTGTATCGGAATGACTACCCGCTCAAATCTGCCTTCTTTGGTGTAAATGTGGTCCCATTGATCCTAACCAAGACCCATCCCTTCTCTTCTGCCAGCTTAGCCATCCTCTTGCCAGTGATGGCCTTCATATCGCCAATTCAAGTATCTGATCGGTGGATGATGGATTTAATTCATCCTGCCCAGCAGCAAGCCATCCCTCAATCGCTTCACGCAGATTCAATTCCAGCTCCGCCTTAGTCTCGCCCTGAGTCACGCAACCTGGCAATGCGGGCACCTCGGCCCAAAATCCTCCCTCTTCTGCCTCGTGAACGATCGCCTTGAATTTCATATCAACATTTTAACATCTTCCGGCATGTATGAAATGCGAATTCTTCGGCCACGATGAGGCGTTCTATGGGATGGAACATCTGATTCATAACGTTCAAAAAAGCTTGGTCTCAATCCGCTTTACCTTCCCATTGCCATCATAATAGACAAACAACTGCCAGTAACTGCTTCCAAATTCCGCAGTGCATGTATCGACTCCTTTAACATCTCTCATCCCGTCTCGCAGAGCCGGAACGGCTTCGTAAACTTCCAAGTAATGCATCCCAGGCTCAATCTGTTTCCAACTATTTGGCTTAGGTGGAGGCATCATGCGCCCAGCAAGAAAACCAATAAGAAGCCCCGCAACTAGAATCATGATTGTCTTTTTCATTTTTGCAGAACGATGAGGTCAGCACCCGTTACCGAGAGTGCCCCTCCGCTTCAGGTTGAGGATTGTCGCTACCCTCAGTGTCCGACTCGGGAGCTGCTTGCCCATTACTCGCTTGTTCTTCTTGGCCAATTCCTGCGGAGCGCTCTTGGAGCATCAGGGACTTAAGCAGCCGATCGATGTCATTGCCATGGCGCTCCGATATTGACCGCTTGATCGCGCGGACTTCAGAAATCACCTCGTCAATTACCTTTGGTGCGTTGTCAGCTAGCTTCATCGTCGTTGAGTAGTTCTTCCGGACTGCACATCACCGGCATCCGGTAGCCCGCTTGATTGATTTTTTCGCGCATCCGCTCCCTGATGTGTGGATTCGCGATGTGCTTGAAATTCCATGTCACAAGGAAGTCGATGTGATGCACTGATGCAAGTGCGATGTGAACGGCGTCTGGTGTCGCAATATCGGGCACGAGGCCCGATGCAACAAGCAGGCGTGCCAGGTCTGCGACTTCGTTCGTAACAGGAAGCACCGGAATTCCCCGTAGTAGTTTGAGCCGCTCACTCGCCATATCCGGATCGCCCTCACCGACTTCATTCAGAGTCTCAGTGGAAGTCACAAGCTCAAACCCAGAGCAACCTCCATCCCACCACTCCCGCGTTACGAGCTGCCGGCTGGCTTGAAGGATAGACCGCGCATTCCTAGCCGTGTAATAGCTCGGAATGGTAGTCTCAATGTATGCTTTCGCCATATGTGAATGATGGTATCAGATTTTTTCAGAACAGGGGATTAGATTTATGAATACCATAAGCAACAGAGTTGCCGATTATCAACCATACTTACCCCCAACTCCATCAACCACAGCTCCGCGACCTCCGCGCCTCAGCGGTAAAAATCCCCAATCCAAAATTTAAAATTCAAAATTCAAAATTGAATCCCTCCCCAACTCCCCTACCTTCCCCCACATGTCCACCTGCGGCCCGAAAATGAAAATGGATCCAACTCTCCATCGCGAGAGAAAACCCGATTGGATCAAAGTCCGCCTCCCCAACAACCCAGCCTTCTGGTCCACCAAATCCCTCATCACCGATCTCAAACTCGTCACCGTCTGCGAAGAAGCGCAATGCCCCAACCGCTGGGAATGCTGGGGCCAAGGAACCGCCACTTTCATGATCGCTGGCGACAAATGCACCCGCGCCTGCGGCTTCTGCGCCGTAAAAACCGCAAAACCGGACGCCCTCGAATCCGACGAACCACACCGCGTCGCCCAAGCGGCGCAACGCATGAACCTCAAACACATCGTCATCACCGCCGTCGCCCGCGATGACCTCCAGGACGGCGGCGCACTACACTTCCAGGAAACCATACACGCCGTCCGCCAGCTCAACCCCGGCATCATCATCGAAGTCCTCGTCCCCGACTTCAACGACCGCGACTGGGCCCTCCAACTCGTCATGGACGCCCGCCCTCACATCTTCAACCACAACCTCGAAACCGTCGAACGCCTCACACCCCTCGTCCGCTCCCGGGCCAAATACCAACGCTCCCTCATCGTCCTCAAAAAAGCAAAAGCCATGGTCAACAACAACGTCGC
>JBGSRM010000086.1:0-4135 GCA_041737575.1 Akkermansiaceae bacterium | reverse complement strand
TTTTGGGCGTGGTTTTATGGGGCGGAGGGGTTCGTTGAGCATGTCAGCGACGCGGGGGTTGCTGGACTCGATGAGCTCTTCGATGAGTTCGGCTTCTGGCAGGTTTTTCCAGTAACGCTTGGGCATCTCGGTTTGCATCATCTTGATCTTGAGACGCGCGGGATTGAAGATGTTGCGGTAATAGGTGAGCCAGGCGGTTTCGATGTGATCGGGGTTTTCGATGGGGTTTTTCGCGATGCCGGGAGTCAAGACGAGAGATTTTCCATTCCAGTGGGCGCAGCCTTTTGGGGTGAGGATGCTCCAGTCCATGTTGGCGAAACGTTTTTTGAAAAAGGTGGAGCCGGGTTCGACGATGTAGTGATCCGGTTCGAACCATGCGGCGTAACGTTCGCGCTTGGTTTCTGGGTTGGTCTCGATCAGGCGGAAGCGGACGAAGGCGTGCATTTTGTGGATTTCGCGACGGACGGATTTTTCCATCAGGCGCGCGGCGGCGATGTCAGGATCGCAGGCGATGGCGGGGAGGTGGCGCTCGCCACCGTAGGTGATGCGCCATAAAATCTTATAGAGCAGCGGCCAGCGGGCGGGATCGTTGTGGTAGGAAACGGTTTGGGCGAGATCAAGAAAAGCGGCGGGGACTCTTGGGACGCGGGTGGCTGGTATGTCTTCGCGGACTACGGATGATTCAAACAAACCGCCCGTTTCCCATAAAATATTTTGCGGAGCGATGCGTCGTTCTAACAACTTTCGGGCGGCATCACGCCATGAGATGAAGTTTTTTCCGGGATCGACACATTCCATAAGTTAGAAAAGTTCGAGTTGCACGGGTTTGGGCAGGAATCGCGCGCGGAGTTTATCGGAATCCAACAACATGGAATTCGGATGATGATCTGCGGTGATGATGAAAGGTTGGACTTTTGAGAGGGAGACGCGGAGGCGAGCGAGGTCGGTGAGGCGGATGCGGGTGTGGCGGCGGATATGAATGATGCGGTCGGCGTTGCGAACGCCGAGGCCGGGGACGCGGAGCAGGATTTCGCGCTGGGCGGTTTGGAGGTCGATGGGGAAGTCCTGGCGGTTGCGGAGAGCCCAGGCGAGTTTGGGGTCGAGATCAAGATCGAGGTTGGGGGTTTCCGGAGTGAGGATTTCCGAAGTTTTGAAGCCGTAGAAACGCATGAGCCAATCGGCTTGGTACAGGCGGTGCTCGCGGACGAGGGGAGGCGCTTTGAGGGGGAGGACTTTGGAGGGTTCGGGGATGGGGCTGAAGGCGGAGTAGTAAACGCGACGGAGTTTGAAGTTGTTGTAGAGGTCGTCCGAGCGGGAGAGGAAGTCGGCATCGGTAGAGGTGTCTGCACCTACGATGACTTGCGTACTTTGGCCTGTGGCGTGGCGTAGTTTTTTATCACCGTTTTTGCGGCGGTCGTGGGCCTCATCGAGTTTGTGGCGGATGTTGCCCATCGCGTTGCGTGTGCGGTTGAGATTTTTTTCAGGAGCTAAAAGGTCGAGGCTTTTCTGGGTGGGGAGTTCGAGATTGATGCTGATGCGGTCGGCGTAGCGGGCGGCGGTTTCGATGAGTTCGGCGGAGGCCTCGGGGATGGTTTTCAGGTGGATGTAACCGCGGAAGTCGTGGACTTCGCGGAGGGTGCGGGCGACGGCGATGACCTGTTCCATGGTGTAGTCCGCATTGCGGATGATTCCGGAGCTGAGGAAGAGGCCTTCGATGTAGTTTCGTTTGTAAAAATCCAAGGTCAACTTGACGACTTCATCGGCGGTGAAGGTGGCGCGTCTAACATTGCTGGAACGGCGGTTGATGCAGTAGTGGCAATCGTAGATGCAGGAGTTGGTGAGTAAAAGTTTCAGCAGTGAGATGCAGCGCCCGTCCGGTGCGTAGCTGTGGCAGATTCCTGCACCGCCCGTGGAGCCAACGCCTTTTCCGTCCAACGAATTTCCACGCACTGCGCCGGAGCTGGCGCAGGAGGCATCGTATTTCGCGGCGTCGGCGAGGATGGCGAGTTTGGACTGGAGTTCCATGAGTTCTCATGAACAGTACCCAGGAAGTGCCGTATGCCAACGGAAAATTTTTGAAGTTGCTTGCCTTCCCTACACCGGGACACGGCTTACTGGTGCTAAGGAGCCGGTGACTTCAGGGAACCGATGATTTTTTGGCATTCTTCATCAAGCAATTTTTGAGCGGTGGTGCCGCGCGCGGCAGCTGCTTTTTCCATGAGTTGCATTTCACGGAGGCTGAATTTCGCCTCGAACTTGAGTGATGTGGTGTTTGGTATATCGAGCCAGCCGTCCTCGGCTTTGGCCAGTTCGTCGTTATTAAGGCCAAGGCTCTTGAGGATGCCGGTTGCCATCATCTTGTCGCCGGGGAATGCCATGTGGACACCATCGCTTGTGAGCGCGTTTTTGCCGGGTGTATTGGCCTTGGTGACGGCTGTTTGCATCTCCGCGTTGAGGTCGGCAAGAAGGAGATTTTTTTCCTTGGCGAGAGTCCGGAGAAACTCGTTGTAAGGGGCCAGTTTGAGATTGTTAGGGTTCGTGGCATCCTCTCCGATCATGGTCGAGGTGAGCAGAACGACCTTGATGCCGGCGGCTTGCGCCTGATCGACGATGCTGGTGATGTTTTTTTTGTAATCATCGATCAGCACACCTTTCGCGCCGTGCCAGACGTCATTGACGCCGCAACTGAGGGTCATCCATTGTGGTTTTTTGCTGAGGACATCGCGCTCGAGGCGTTCGAGCATCTGGTTCGATTTGTGGCCGCTTATGCCCGCTGGAATGACTTCGATTTTCACGCCATTTGCTTCGAGTCCTTTCGTGAACAGATTGACATATCCGACGGGATTTTTCGCTCCCGCCTGGGTGATCGAATCGCCAAGGAAGGCAACTTTATCGCCAGACTTGATCGGGATTTCCGCGAGAGCATGAGGTGCGGCGGTTATGAGGGATGCGACTAAGGAGAGATGTATGAGTGATTTTTTGGTCATGTTGGTAAAAGATGTATTCGGTTATGCCATGAACGGGAAGTGGAAATCCCAAACTTTATTGTTCATCACCCTTGTCCAACTGCATTCCGTGCGATTCGAGGAATAGCATTTCTCCGCATGCCGTTGAACACGACGCGTTGCGAGTGGGATTAGACCCCATGTTTTATCCGCCGATTCTGGCGCATTCTAATCAGCAGATGGCGAAGAACGCTGTGGACGAAAAAGAAGAAGCAAATCCTTCAGAAATTCAAACCAAGACCCGAGTTATGAAACACAAAAAACCATTCAATTTATCGCGCAATACATCGCGTCGTTTAAAACATCATGGAAAGTCACGTCAACGGGGCTCATCAAAATTTTCCTTTGGTTCAGTGATTGTCAGTTTTGGAGTGATAACGCTCTCAAGCAGTGTATATGGCCAAGTTCCCCTGGGAGAAGCAGAGAATTTTGCAATCGTCAGTGCGGCTGGTGTAACCAATTCGGGCTTCAGTATCGTCAACGGAAACGTAGCACTCAGTCCGCTCATCACGATCACAGGTTTCGACTTTTCCAATCCGATCGGTCAGGGAATCGTGAATGGAGATGTGCATTACAACGACGGGCAAGCCATGCTTGCACAAAGCGACGGACTCATCGCCTACAACACGCTGAGACTTTTGCCGTATCTGCCTGCGAACGATCTGACTGGTATGGATCTGGGCGGTATGACGCTTGCCCCGGGCACTTACCACTTCGATACCTCCGCGCAACTCACCGGGAATCTGACGCTGGCCACGGGAAGCGATGCGAATGCGATTTATGTATTTCAAATCGGGAGCTCACTTACCACGGCGACTTATTCATCGCTGATTGTGACGGGTGCCGGTGCGGGCGTTACACCAAATATTTTCTGGCAGGTAGGCAGCTCCGCCACGCTCAACACGGGAAGCTTGTTCAGCGGCAACATTCTTGCCCTTTCCAGCATTAGTTTGGGAACTGATGCCCAGCTTGCCATTGGCAGAACGATAGCATTGACCGGTGCGGTGACCATGTTGAACAACAACATCACCAATTCGGCGGTTGTTATCGGGGGCTCCGGTCGCTTCTGGAATGGTTATTCCACGAATAAGTGGTCTGAAAACAACTGGTCCTCCACGGATGAGGGCAAC
>JBGSRM010000085.1:0-3513 GCA_041737575.1 Akkermansiaceae bacterium | reverse complement strand
CACCGGTGAGGAAAAAGATCTCGCCCCCGTCAAAGCATGGGTGCACTCGCTCGATCCTGAAAAATCTTCCGGCTACGCCTGGCACATCGGTTACGCAGGCATCGCCCTCTGCGAATACTACCTCCGCACCGGTGATCCTGTCGCCTTGCCCGTCATCCAGTCATGGGTCAAAGCCGCCGCCAAAGGGGAATACCTTGACGGCTGGGCCGGTCGTAGCGGAGTCGTGAGACTTGGCTATGGCAACGGCCACCTCAACGCCGGTGGCACTCACGTCGTCACCTTCCTCCTCCTCGCAAAACAGTGCGGCGCGGAAATCGATGAAAGCCTGCTCAACCGCACGCTCGTCCATTTTTTCCGCTACGCCGGACGCGGCATCAACCCCTACGGCGATGACAGACCGGAGACTTCCTTTGTTGATAACGGCAAGCATGGCAAACTTGCCTTCGCCATGGCCGCCGCCGCCTCGCTTACTCCCGAGGGTGAAAATTCCATCTACGCGAAAGCCCGCGACATCTGTGCGATGACCAGCTTTTACACCACCACCTTCATGCTCCACGGCCACACCGGCGGCGGCATCGGCGAAATCTGGCGCAGCAGTTCCATGGCGCTGCTCCACGAGAAAAATCCGCTCCAATACCGCGAATTCATGGATCATCGTAAGTGGCATTACGATCTCTCCCGCCGCTACAACCACTCCTTCGGCATTCTCGGCGGTGCGGGTTACGACAAAGAGGAATGGGGCTCTCTCTTCCCGTGGGCTTACACCTTCCCTCGTAAAACCCTCCGCATCATGGGCGCACCCCCATCGAAGTTTTCCAAACAACACCAACTCCCCACCCGTCCCTGGGGCACCGAGGCTGACGACGTATTTCTCTCCATGAAATCCGTCGCCGACAAAGACGGCAAATATCAGGATCTCTCCGGCGAAGTCCTCTCCAAAGATTCCGCCAAACCCCTCATCATCCGCCTCAATTCCAAGGAACTCAGCGACGATGAAATCCGCCAATACACCTACCACCCGGAATACCTCATCCGCCACATGGTATCAAACAACGCCGCCGGTCTCACCTGCGACTACATGTTCCCAAAACCCGGCCCACGTGTCCGCGCGGAACTGCTGGAAGAATTCTGCAAACACTCCGACCCCCGCGTCCGCAACGCCGGCTTCCGTGCCGTCACCAAAGCCTTCAATCCCGAAACCGATTGGTCAAAAAGCATCTTCAACCTGGCCATCGAACGCCTCAAGGACGACAAGGAATCATGGTTCGTAAAAGACGCCTGCCTGTCCCTCACCGCCAAGGCCACCCCGGACATGCTCATTCCCCACATC
Source organism: Akkermansiaceae bacterium (assembly GCA_041737575.1). GTDB lineage: Bacteria > Verrucomicrobiota > Verrucomicrobiia > Verrucomicrobiales > Akkermansiaceae > Luteolibacter. The sequence continues at coordinate 2,183 of JBGSRM010000085.1, read as the reverse complement.
GATGTGTTTCTCTCCTACCTCAAGCACCAGGAGCAATGGCTTCAAAACGGCGCCCTCATGACTCTCTCCCAAGTCATCACCGACGAACGCGTTTTTGAAAAAGTCCTCCCACCCGTCGGTGAGCTCATCCGCACCACACAGCGCCAAAGCACCACCATGGGACCGATCCACGCCATTCGCCAACAGCTCCCCCAAACCACTCCCCAAGTCCGCGACCTCGCCCTCAAGGCCATCGGTGATGCCTATGCAAACTATGCCGGCAAAACCTCGTGGGTCGGCGGTCAAGACCTCACCGGTCACCGCAAGGAAACCCTCGGCGTCCTTGCCAGCGCCCTCGCCGATGTCCCCGGTGGTTTCGATGTCCTTTATGAAATGGGAAAAAGACAGTTTCCTAACGACGCCCTGCCACACGATGAACTTTTCCTTGCTGCCGATGTCGAAAAATTCGGCCCCGAGCTGAAAAAAGTGATCCAGCCCCTCATTCGTGAGAAACTGATCTACCAATACATCGGCACCAACCGCCGCAACATCCTCAACGACATATCAAACCCAAGACAGGGCGGCACCGTGACCAACTCCATCGATGGCCTCGTTTCCCTCTATCAGAAAATCGGCGTCAACGATTACGACTGGAAAAACTTCGGCCCCGATCTGCAAAACGCGCAGTGGAATTATTTCACCTTCGATCCCAAGGAAACGCAAAAATACGACCTCAGCCCCTGGCGTTACCGCACCGTCACCTACCCCGCAGGCATGGAAAATTGGTTCGCCAAGGATTTCGACCCCGCCAAGTTTGAATGGAAAAAAGGCCAGTTCCCCATCGGCCAATTCAACGGCGAACTCACCGCCCTCAAGAGCCCCTACAACAAGTGGGACCTAACCCCACGCAGCCTTTGGGAAAAAGAAGTCCTGCTCGTAAACGGCACTTTCGAGTTGCTACCCGTCAAGCCCGGGCACCTCTACCGCCTCCGCGTCCAGACCGGCCAGGGTGTCGGCTGTGGCGATGGCTTCCGCGTTTACATCAACAGCAAACAACTCGTCGAAGACAAAGCCGGCCTCGGCCGGCGTGCAGGCGATAACATACGCGGCGGTTGGATCACCGCCGAGTTCGGCGAGGAATTCGGCAAAGGCCCCGTGACCATCGCGGCCACCACCTTTCTCAAATACGGCGACCGCGCCATCGTCACCATGCCGCCGTTGCCGCGCGGCTATTTCAGCATGTGGCTGGAAGAGAGGAAACTCCCGCCGCTCGACGAAGCCGTCCTCCGCAAATCCGCCACATTTGTACCGATGCTCTCCTCCGAATGGCAAAAGCAAAACGATCCGGAAAACGAAAAACTCGCCAGCGAGGAAGACAAATTCCACTACGATCGCCAATTCGTCGCCAACCTTGCCGTGAACGGTTCCTGGACTACTATGGAAGTCGTAGCAAAAGCGGAGGATTTCAAACCCGGCAACAAACCCAACCCCGGCAGAGCTCCCATCACAAAAATCACCTTCAACAACGATGGCACAACCACCCAGTCACGTTTCATCTGGTCCGGCGACACCCTCATGGACATCGAGCAGGCCGCCGCCTTGAAAATCACCCCCAAATCCATCGATGGCAGCGATTACCTCTTCATCGAGACGGGCGGCTTCAGCACCAAACACCCGGCAGGCTGGCAGAGCCCGCTCATGGTGCTCAAGCGGGATTGAACCATTAGCTGTTATAATCACCATCACCGCAAAATCAATCAGTCTATCTTCTAACTCCTGCTGTTTTATACATCTCTCTTCCAAATCAAAAATCAAAAATCATCAATCGTCATTCATCAATAAAACCGAAACATCTAACACCCCATTCGTTCTATCCTGCCAGAATCTTTATTGACGATGGATGATCTCTGAATGTTGATTTTTGATCTGAATATAGGGACACCACCTCATCCAACGGACTGTTCACTCCCAATCCATGACTCAACGACACATGCAAATAAATCTCCGTCGTCGTAATATCTTCATGTCCGAGTAAATCCTGGATCGTTCTCAAATCCGTCCCATTTTCCAACAAATGCGTCGCGAAACTATGCCGCAGCGCATGACTCGTCACCCGCTTCTCAATTCCCGCCGCCTTTGCCGCCCGCTTGATCGCCTCGTTATACACCTTGTCGTGCATGTGATGTCGTCTCATGGCATCACTT
>JBGSRM010000062.1:0-4902 GCA_041737575.1 Akkermansiaceae bacterium | reverse complement strand
AGCACCCAGAATATGGCGGATAAGATCGGCATGTTAAGAATTGGAGCCTATTTATTTTGCACCCTTGGAGAACAGCACTGCAGGTATCGTCCGCATGAGGATTTGAAAATCCAACCATAAAGACCAGTTATCGATATATTTCAGATCCATTTCGACCCAATCTTCAAAGTTGCTGATTTTGTTGCGGCCACCAGCCTGCCACTCGCAGGTGATGCCGGGTTTCACACTCAGCCTTCTTCGGTGTGAAATCTCGGAAAAAGCTTCTACTTCATAAAGTGGTAGTGGTCTAGGGCCGACCAAGCTCATTTCACCTTTGAAAACATTAATGAGCTGGGGTAGCTCATCGATGCTGAGTTTCCGGAGCCATCTGCCGAACGGGAAAATCCTCGGATCGTCCTGCAATTTGAAAACAGGCCCGTCCATTTCGTTGCCGTGTTGTTGTTTTATTTGCTCAAGCATTTCCTCCGCGTTGGCCACCATGGTGCGGAACTTCCACATCTTGAACGGTTGGCCGTATCTTCCTGCTCTCATTTGGCCGAAGAAAATGGGTGCTCCGGGGCTTTTCATACGGATTCCCACCGCGGCAATCAGCCATAATGGAAGTGTGAGGAGGATCATGATAGCGGCGGCGATGCGATCAATCACTTCTTTGCACATTAGTTCCCATGAGAGCTCCGGAGTGGAACGCAACACAAGCATGGGCTTGTTGCCGATGGCATCGAAAACCGGCCGCGCTATCTGTGTGCTGATGAAGGAAGCGGTAATCCATGCTTCGACGCCTTGAATTTCACAAGCTTCCACGGCCTGGCCGACTTTTTCGAAATCAACACCCTTTGGAGCTAAAATGACTCGTCCCACGGATTCACGTTTTACCAAGTCATATAGAGCCTCAGCGGGAAGCGTTTCCAAGTCGAAAGTGCTGACTATTTGCCACGAAGAGATGGCCTCGGGATCAATTTCATCTAAAAAGGATTTAATCTCGGATGCCTTGCCTGCAATGATCACCCGTTCCGCGCCTAATTTACCGGATTTTCGCCTGTGCAGCTGCCACCCTGCGAGTGCTCGATCCCGTAGGAGCATGGCAAAAAAGATGAATAAGGCACCGAGTGCAAGACTGAGCCGTCTCGCATCGCTCATTTTGGCGAACAACACCATAATCCCAATAATGAAGCCAATTAGGAAGAGGGCTTTGAGGATGAGAGTGATACTAGCCCCGGTGGAGCGCTGACTGATACGGCGGTAAAACCCGAAGAATTCGAGGAAAAGTGGGGTGAATGGAACAGCGATATAGAAGATCCACTTCATGTCATACTCATCCGTGGCATCTCTCAGCAAGACACGAACGGTATCTCCAAGCCACAAGCAGCCACCGACAAGAACTGCATCAATCAGTTGCAGTGCTTGGATACGAAAGGATTCCTGGCGACTCAGGGGCATTGGTTTAGGGATCAGAAATTTTTTGGGCTATAGGTATGCTGACAAGGGGGGAGAAGATTGCTTTTTTGATTCTGGATTGGCAAGACGCATTACTTGCCGCAGCGTATGGGCGTGAGAAAATGGTATCCTTCCGTAGCTCTATTTTGTGTCCTGGTTGTGTCCACGCGCATTTACTGGAACAGTCGTTTCGAGGCGGTCCAAGGGATACCTATGGTTTCGGTGGAAGCAGGCGACAAGGCGCGAATATGCGTGGAGAGGCTGCCTGGAGAAAGGCGGATTGTGCGATCTATCGATCTTCCGCTGGGCAGTGATGTGGAGACTTTGCATATTCAGTTTTCGTATCGGGCGGTGCATATCTTGGAAGGCACCGAAAAGTGGGAAAACGGTCGCATGATTTTGGATTGGCATGATCAAGACGGACGCTTGGTGGCTCATGACGTGATTATAAACATGAGAGGCCATGATGAGAATCCGCGGCACGTGGAGATGATAGTGCCGGCCAAGCAACCCGATTCGGTTCCAAAGCTGAGGATCGAGCATCTGGGAGTATCAGGAAGCATGGAGATCAATGATCTAAAGGTTATGTCCGTGAGGATAAGCCATGGTTATGCGGCATTTGCTTTTGTTTTAGTGATCTTATGGGGATTTTTCTTTTACATGTTTGTAGGTTGTTTATCCGAGGTTTCATGGCACCGGAGATTGATCGCTTCGGTTGTCTTGATGGCTATGGGCTGGTTCCTTGTTGTTCCCGGGCCATGGGTGCATCCGCGACCCCTGGCCGGTGCCTTTTTATTGGGACCAAATCCCGAGGAGCAACGAAGTGTGGTATTATCCATTGAGAAAAATAAAACAGCCAACGATCTTGAACCTCTTGGCTCAATGCCGGTGCAAGGAAGTTGGCTGATTCAGGTGAAGGTGTTGTTATCGTTTCTTCGCCCGGTTCTGCACATCATACTGTTCGCAGGTCCGGCGTTTTTTCTGGCTGTGTGTTGCGGGACGCGATGTGCGTGGTGGGCTTCCGTGGCAATGGTTTTGATGGTTGAAGCGGCTCAAGCGGCGTTCTGGTTGAGTGTTGATTGGTTGGATGTGATGGATCTTGCTGTTGATTTCATGGGAATTGGAGCCGCTCTATGGATTTACAGGAAGATCATCTCCAATAAGCAATTCAACAGATGGGTAAATGATGGTGTTCTCATGAATTGACAGATGCGGGATGAGCCATACCTTACGTGCGTCCTGCAGATAGAATCAAGTCATTGCAATCATGAATCTTAGTCCAACATCCTCAACGGATTCCATCAGCCCATCAGTTAGTGCTGCGGGGCAAACTGGTGTCTTGACGCCAAGAGTGATTGCTGCGGGGATTTTTTTATTAGCCGTTACCTGGTATTATTGTTTCGTGCCGCGCTTTGGATCAAGTCACACCTTCAGTTCCATCAGCTGGTTGATTGGGTCGTGGAATCCTAAAACCGACTACGAGCACGGGAAACTCGCGATTTTCATCATCTTGGGGATGCTTTTCTCACGGCATAAAGAAATCAAATCATCTGTTTCTGATGGATCTTACTTGGGCCTGTTGTCTGTTGTGTTAGGTTGTCTCTTTTTCTACGCGGGCTTCCGCACATTGCAGCCTCGCATTTCAGTTGGTGGATTGCCGTTTATTCTGTGGGGCGGCGTTTTATTTTTATGGGGTTGGAGGGTAGCCTTGTTGACGATGTTTCCCCTGTTTTTTGTGTGGATTGCCATTCCGTTGCCGACATTTCAGCAGGCGACCACTCATTTACAGCTTCTGGCAACATCGATCGCCCATCACGGCTCCAATTTACTTGGCGTGGAAACTTACACGCAAGGAACCACCATTCTTCCGGTCAAGGGTGATTGGAAACCTCTGAGTATTGCTCACGGTTGCAGTGGAATTCGCTCACTGATGGCATTGCTGATGTTCTCCGCCGCTTGGGCCTATTTGGCTCGCATGAGTTTTTGGAAACGCGTGATTTTGTTTTTGAGTGCGGTTCCTCTGGCTATCATCGGAAACTCCCTGCGTGTCATATCGATATTCCTGATTGCTGAATTTGGAGATGCGAACTGGGCGGCCACGACATGGCATGATTGGTCGGGTCTGCTCCTATTCTACCCGTTTTCGTTGTTCATGTTGCTGGTGATCCATTCCGTTCTCGAAGGTGGGCTGCCTTGGAAGGTAGCGAAAAAGCGGACGCTGCGCCGCGTAACTGTCAGTGCGTCCGAGTCTGACATAACCAAGTCCTCTTCATGAAGATGAAACCTTACCTTCTTCCGCTGATTTTCATTTTGCTGGCCACGTCGGTTTATTTTTTGCCGGAACCGGGTGATATGGCTCCCTCGGCTGTAAATATGGAGATACCGTCTCAGTTTGAGGGATGGACCACAAAAAACATACCACCCTCGAAGGAGGAAATCGAAATTCTCGCCGAGGACACAACCTTTTCCAAAGCCATCTGTTTTCAACAGCGGGAAGGAGAGTTTATTGAGGCTACCGGTGCGCCCGCATATGACCGCATAGACCTCTCGATTGTTCTATCTGGATATGATCTGAACAATTCAATCCACCGTCCCGAACGTTGTATGCCTTCGCAAGGTCATTTGATTGGTAGTTCCTCAATCGTCGATTTCGACCTTGCGAACGGGCGTAAGATGGCCGTCCAGCGCTTGCTTTCTGTCCAGTCAATTCCATTGAGGGATGATCCAACAAAATTCACCCGCATGAACTGCGTCACCTATTATTTTTTTGTGGGGAATGAAAAAATTACGCCCAGCCATACGGAGCGGACACTGCTTGATGTGAAAGACCGTCTGATACGCGGCCTAGATCAGCGTTGGGCTTACGTGTCCGTTTCCATGTGGTATGGAGACCTTAAGCTACCTTGGATCGAGAAGGAAATCCCGATCGAAGAAGCGGACTCCAAACTTCTGGATTTCATCAAAAACTTTGCAGAGCAGCGGATAGATTGGGGGATGATATCATCATGATGAGTCACCTGATTTAAGACCAACTAACTGCATGAGTCTCTCGGTGGCTTTGTCGTCTTTATAGGTATGTGAAAGTGCCAACAACTTTTTCCGTTTCTCGGGCTCCAAATCCCTTTTTGCAATAAGTTGCCCAAGCGTATCGAGTAGTTCGGCCATGCCGGTCACGACAGGGCCTGCGAGGTAGTCCTCAATGGGGCTGACTGTGAATCCTCTCGATGTGGTATATTCTTCAAGATCCGCAAACGTGTGAATCACGGGTCGATCAAGCAAAAGATAATCGATAACCACACTGGATACATCCGTCAGCAGGCAATCCGTGGCGCCTAGCATTTCATAGAGAGAAACATTTTTTTCATTCAACCAGTTGTTATCGATCAGCCAAAGGTTTGATTGTGATAGGGAGTTTCCCGTGCTAGCCATGGGGTGTGGTTTGGCTATCATGATCGCGTTGTTAGCCAC
>JBGSRM010000050.1:0-21909 GCA_041737575.1 Akkermansiaceae bacterium | reverse complement strand
ATTCTTCGCCGACCACAAATTCGGAAAACGAACCCTCAGCGTCCGCAGAGACGAATTCATCCCCGGAAGCGCAAACAACGATTGGCACTCCGTCTTCCAGGAATTCGAAACCAAAATCATCGAAAACACCACAGACTCACCTGCCGCCAAATTCTCCCACCCCTTCTCCATCAGCACTCCCTCCCAAATCGCCACCCGCAGACTCACCCTCCTCGCCGCAGCATCTCCCTTCTACGAATACCGCCTTAGCACCCTCTGCGGCATCCCCCGCTTTGAACTCCACGGCTCCGCCACCGACTGGCAATGGATCCGCGACAACGCCGACGAACTACACAAACTCGGCTTGAACCGCAGAATCGATGCCCTCATCCCCGTCCTCGACGAATTCATCAACGCCGCCAACAACAAACCCGACCCCGCCTTCTGGCGCAGCTTCTACAAATTCTCATCCGAAAGCGGCTCCTCCTACATCAGCGGATGGATCAACCTCTTCTTCATCCAAGAAAACGAAAAATTGTTAGATGAAGTCCTCAAGCCCGATTTCAAATGGTCATCCGCCCCAATCTCAACTACCGATCTCGGCGCACAAAACCTGCCCCTCGCCCTAAGAACCGGTGGCGAAAGACCCTCCGGCCGCCTCCAAATCGATTTCATCTGGGAACACCCAAACGGAGACCAAAACCCCATGCTCATCCAAACCGGCTTCCTCGGCATTTCCCAAGACCCCAAAAACCTCACCCTCACCCCCGCCATCGGCTGGCAAGTCTTGCAACGCACCAGCAGCCCAGAAGAACGCAAAGCCTTGAACTACCTTGCCAGTTTGCGTTCGATCAGCGGGTTCGACATCCGCAAACTGAAAAGTGACATCGTTTTTGATCCGCAGACTCGGGAAATCACAATGATGCCGAATTCTCATACGGACTCCCTCAGCCACGAGTTCTGGATCACGATCCTTCCCAAAATGGCCAATCTCGAATTTCTGGAAATCGATACTATCGTCGATTCCACCGACGACATAGAGCAACAGAAAGCCATCTGCACCGCCGTCCTCGCCGCCCCTTCCATCAAAATAATATCCGCATCCAAGCAACTCCCCCCCGAATGCCTGAATATCCTCCAAGACCGCAAAGACTGGATAATCAAAACAAACTAACACCCGCCAAACCCAGTAGGGACGAGCCGCCGCGCTCGTCCGACTTTTCATGACACCACTGCAACGGAACTACTCAGCTTTCTCATTCATCAACAACACAGTACTCGGCAACTTACCCGCCGCCTTCTCAAAAGTAACCAGCGGCAAACGCGCAGTACTTGCCTCCGCATGAATTAGCCGGTCAAGCAAACCGGGCTTCGCACTCGCCAACCCCTCCATCGCAAGCAACGGCAGCAATTCAGGATGAGTCACAAAAGTTGGAATCGAAAGCAACTGCCGCAGCCCCTCAATCACCGCCCCCTTGTCCATCCCATAATGATGCTGACAGGCAAAATACGCCTCAATGACTACCAGATTGGACACAAAAACTTTGGCTCCAGCCTGCTCGGTCTCGGCCATGTAACTACGGGCGATGGCAGCGAGATCGACAGGTTGACCCGTCAGAAGACGCATCACCACCGAGGTATCCAGCGCGGAGCGGATTTCAGGAGGCTTCATTCCAGTGCGAGGTAATGGATTTTCTCATCGCATCCGCGCCATGATCACTTACTTGCTCGGGCATCAAATGCGATAGCGGTGCCTGAAAATTCATCCAATCCATCGATGCCACATGCGGCGCCCCCTGTTTCTTCTGCCGCAACCACTGCTCAAAAAGACTGATTGTCACCTCTCTAACCGTCCGACCCTCCCTCGCCGTTTCAGCCTTCACCTCCCGATAAAGCTCATCAGGCAGTTGAAAAGTCGCTTTCATACACCCAGCTTGCTGTATTGCTGGCTTTTATCAAGGGACAAATTTCTCCACTCCCTATTCAATATGAAACATTCAAAATTCCCTACCCCCTACCCCCAGCATCCCCCTCTATCCACCTCCAAAACTATTCGACTCATCCCAGCAACATCAATAATCCACAGGCTTACTAGCCGTAACTTTGCCCAATCTATAAGACTCAATAGATGCCGACAACTTCCTCCCCAACCATACTCCCCACAGCCCGAAAATAAGAGTAACTATACTACTACTCATCAAATAATAAGAATACGGACCTTTATACCCGTAGGATTTGTAATCAAACGATATAAGTCCGACGAAAAATATCGGCAAAGCATAACCAACATGCCAGATCGCCTTGACCTTAGGTCGCCCCTTCGCCTGAAACCCTCCAAGAATCAGTGCTCCCAGCCACCAAAAAACCGGAATAAGAAATAGTCCAAGCATCGTGAAACTACTAAGACCACCAATAAAATAGAATGATACGCTTCCTAACAGGAGATTGATTACGAATCTAAAGATTACACCAACCGTTGCCTTTTCTTGTGCCATCTCATATTGCATTCAAATGTTTTTCAGTTACGTGCCACGATACGCACAAAAGCCCATTTCGCGAGCATGAAAACGATACCAGCCCCCAGATAACATCCCCCGTTCGCTACAGCGATCCGCCGCCTGCCAACGATCCATTGTTCCGTCAAACGATAGTCCCAACCAATATGAAACCGATCAACTACCATTCCCGGTAGAGCGGGATAAGCAAAAAAATCAAACCGATAACGAGAATACTCAGCTCCGAAATTCACCTCATTAAAATAAACAATATAGGCTCCAAAATAACCTAAGAGGATACCTGCAAGGAAGAGCCCAAGCAGGATATATCTTTTATTCATCTGGTGTAGGTACAGTTGTTATACAATATCTTCTTATCTACTGCCCTTTATCTTCCTTGCCCAAAAAACCAATACGCCTACGAATGCAACCAGTAACGGAATTACCACCCACCAAGGCGTCATGCGATGGCTTTTGAATGATTCGGAGTTCTTTTCGTGTCCTAAACTCTTGCGCTGTGAGTTGCTAGGCAAGGAATCGTCGCCCATTGATTTGGTGTCCGGACTCACTGGCGAGGAATCTTTTGCTTGCTCGCCTGGCAAGTAAAGGAGTCCCGAACCGTTACGGGCTGATTCTCTTTTCTTCGGAGATATACCATTGAGTGCCATCTTCGAGATTGTGAACCCTACTAGAAAGCGTTGGGAAGCCTCCTCTCCGAAATTTGCTACGTAGTAGTCACGCATCTCTTTTTCTCTCGCCTCCACCAAAGGCAATAGCCGTTTCGCCTTCGTGCCTAAATTCATTATACCTTTGAGTGCTGGACTATAGTTAAGGTAGGATTGATTTGTCTCAGGCTCTCCTCTTTCGTTCTTTGCACCAGTGGGATCAAAAGGAACACTTAGCAATTGCTCGAACAAATCCATTCCTTCATCAACTCCATAGAATGACACTTCTTGTGCCCATTTAATTTTTTCATGAGGGTCATCAATAGTTAACCTGATCGCCTTCATGTCAGAAAGATCTGACTCCTGAAACAGACGTAACTCAAAGAGCTTACGATAGATTTCCCATCTCGGCCTAGGATAACTTTGCAATGCTTTGCGCAATATAGAATCACTCTCGGTATTCGGCTTCAAAAAATCAGCAAGCAACCTAGCACTAGGACTAACCCTATGAAGTTGCCAGTCATTACGTGGTGGCTCGTTCAATGGTCTGTAGGCCGCCTCAACGACCACACTCGTGTAAGGCTCTAACACACTTTCTAGCTCGCCGATGAACGACCTCCACTGCGGAGTGGCAGTGCCATGCCCTTGAGGGAGACGTGTATTGATATCTAAATAGATGGCATCCACATGACCTCTTAATTTCGATTCTAACGGTGACACAGCTTCGTATGTCACCTTATCTTGCCCCAGTAGTTCTTGGATCTTTGTCAAATCATCCTTTAGTGCTTTGAAATTTGTTGAATTCGTGATTTCTTCCACACTTTGAGAGAATACAGTAGAAGCCAAAAAAAAAGCACCTAAGACAGATGTGAATACATGTTTCATTCGGTAATGGTTTTAGAGTCATCAAAGGGAACAGTCCAGATAAGACTAACAGGCCCTGGCAACTCACTACGGTTTGGCATGTGTCGGTGGATATCCTTAAAACTGCCATCGGATTGCAGCACGATGATTTCATAGGCCGGATAGGTGTCGTGTACGCCTACAGCACGTATGTTCGGTTGTAATGGGTTGGTAGTGGAATCCACTTCAAGCCGAACCTCCCAATCAATGGCGGGTGAAGTAGCTGTATAGATACCCATTGCGCCGTCCTTCCCGCTTGCCGTAACCGTAAGCGCACATTTATTGGGTCGTAAACTATTGTATAGGGTGAGATCGGGAGAATAGTTCGCCGGTGACAAAACAGGAGGTCCCGAGGCATCTATCGGTGGTGTCAGAGGAAGGTAGCCATTCTTTAGTGCGTACTCGCTTATATCCACGGCAGTCGCTTTCATGTAATGATCTGAACTGGACGCAGAGCCGAACTTTCTGCTTACCTCGATATCCTGCCTGAAATCATGAAGATCAGGGTAGGGTGTAAGTATTATCTCTTGGTATAGTCGAAATGGGGCGAGGGAATGATTCATTCCATCATCTGAAAATACATTGGCAAACGATGGTCTGAGGATATCATAATCGCCGTGTGCTACCTTGCCAAGCATTGGGTTAACGGGAAGCCACCACGGATCCTCACCTTCTGTCCACTCGTAGGGAATAAAGGCCTTAATCTGAACAAGGAACTCAGACTGCACTACTGTAAATGTAACCGCATCTGTATCAATCCATTCACCGCCTATGAATAACTGGAGAGTAATCTTCTCCTTTCCGCGTATCGGGCTCTTTTCGTTTCCTTGTAGATAGAATGTGCTGTCAGTGTTGAGCGGGAAAATAGTTTCCTCAGTGACAATTGGTAGTGTCCTGTTAGCATCGTAGAAGACGGAATATCTTGTGCCATCAACGAATCTTAGACGCCCTAATGATGCCGGCATAGGACTGGAGATGCGCGGGATGTGGAGTTTCGTAATAGGTGACATATCTGCTCCAAAGGTGTCAGAGCCAATAGTTCTCTGCAAGGAGACGTAACCGCCATCATTAACATCCTCATGCGATTCGGGAAGACGGCCTGATGCAGGATGGATGACATCCATATCTGGATTAAAAAGAAGAACACGCCTTTGTTCGAAGTCCTGCGCGAATTGTTGTTGGGTATCAGCAACGTCTGATGCTCCCTGTGCTAGAAGTTTCCGCGTTGTATCAACCGTTTTAGCTTTTGAATCGTAGGAATCTATAAGTAGTGCGTTGTTCGTGTGTGATGGAATCACCTTGAATGTATAGTCAAAATCAGGTCCTTCGCTGGGGCTACCTTGTGTGGCAGACTTAGTTGCGTTGTTTGTATTTTGCCAGTCGATCTGAAAGGCGTAGGTATCTTCTTTGCGGAATTTGGAAATGGTTTCCTCTTTGTATTCTCCGAAGCCACCGCTGCGCAGAGTGTGAAAACGTATTTCTGCTCCATTAGTGGGATCGATCCGGTAGATATGCATTACATAGTCCTCACTCTCGCTGCCGCTCTGGTCTCCTACGCCAAGCAATATGCTGATTCGTTCATCAGCAGGGATAGGTTGTCCATAGTCGTCAGGATCGGAAGGATTCGCACCGTTAGTGACCTCATCAGCGTCGTCTGTGCCGTCACCATCGGTATCAGCAACATTAGGATCGGATGCATTAATATACTCGTCTAGGTTATTCAAGCCATCACCATCTGGGTCACCTGTTGATCCATTGTTGCCAGCATTCGAGAGCGGATCAAGGTTGTTATCTATTTCCCAGCCATCGGGAAGCAAGTCACCATCACTGTCAGGAAAGCTAATTCGCGTGCCTAAAGTTTGCTCTTCTATGTCTATTAGCCCGTCTTGGTCCGTATCGGCATTCGTGGGTTGCGACAAAAACGGAGAGATGCCGTATGTATGTTCGGTATCCTGCGCAACCGTATCGGAATTTGTATCTCTCCAGAGGCGTGTGGTAGTCTCAGTTACGTCCCAAAGACCGTCTCTGTCGATGTCCTGCTGGTGGAGACTTTGTGCTTCTGCAGCAGTGAGAGTGCGCGACCAAACACGCAGACGGTCGTATGATGCTTTTGCCGCCTGTGGGTCTGTGTAAGGCAAGCCATCCTCCGCTGGTTCTCCATAGTAGCGTCCGAGACTGATTCCTGCCCTTGTTTCGTTAGTAGCGTGTATGGGTGCGAGTATTACATTAGAATTTGTGCCTATTAGTGAGCCATCCATATAGAGAGTTACAGTTCCGCTAGTATGTACCGCTACGAAATGGTGCCAGTGTCCGTCATCAAAAGTGCCTGCGGCCTTTTCGGCAGATGTAACACCATTGAATGTCCATGCACCATTGACCTGTTGATTGGTTCCGGGGATGTAGTTAAGGAAGTTCGATGTTCCCGCCCTGATGACTTGATTGCCATTGGAAAGTCTTTCAATCCACATGCCGTTAACATCGATCTTAAATTGAGCCTGATAAGGAGCTGACTTGGGCAGTCTGCGGTGGTGGGTAAAAAGCGCAGCAAGCGGTCGTGTGTTAGTGATACTATTCGGTTCTATGCGCGCCCAAAGCGAGACGCTGTAAGTTGTGCGGTTGTGAAGCAGGGTTCGGGGAGGAGAAAGAAAGCCAGCACCGGCGGATGTCGTGCCGGCGGCTTTCGATGGCATACCTTGAGCCTTCGTTTCCGTATGGAATGGAACTATATGTCGGGAAGCAGGCGTTGAATCCGCATATCGAGCTAGCGTGTAATAGCCTCCCATGCTGGAAGCTGTGTGTAGGCTTTCGAAATCCCACTTTCCAATTAGACCAGTTTCGAGATTTGCAGCAAGTCCGTATGATCCGTCTGGGTCACTAGGCAAGGGATTGTGCAGCGGCTGCGGGTCAGTGTTATCGGGCAAGCCGTCACGATCAGTATCTGAGGCTAGTGGGTCTAACCCAAGGCGTATTTCCTCGTAGTCGGTAAGTGTATCACCATCGCTATCGGTATCGCCTGTTTCAATACGCCAAAAAAGTTTATCGGGTTGGGTGCCATCGGTGTTGATAGGCGTTGTCTCATACGTCATCGGGTTACCACTGCCGACAAACACATCGGAAGCGGGAATCCATTCTGTCAAGTCGGGAGAGACATTCACTCGGTATGTTTTTCCGGGAATCGTAGGCCATGTTAGAGTTACCTGAGAAGCTTCTAATAATACTGGCGGTGGACTAGGTGTGTATGTGCCTGGAGTGAAGGGATCAGTTGGTTCTTCTCCTGGAGGTGGCGGTTCGCCGGGTGGTGGCGGTTGATAGACCGGCGGGGTAGCAAAGATTTCTGGAAGAATGAAGCCGTCTGGCATGTGTCCATGAAATGGATTGGTTCCTGCAATCGATTCTGTGTAGTTATTCCAGCCGTCGTTGTCGGCATCAGCTTGGGGATCGAAGGTGGACGGGAAAAGTGAGCCGTTGTTCCACGCGCGTTCCCATTCGTCGGCCATACCATTCGTATTCTCGTCGATCTGTCCATGGCACAGCGCACCGGAGAATCCCAGAAGAAACATCCCATAGATTGATCGCTTCACTTATTACCGCCTTTCTCAGTCGTTATGGAAGGAGTCTCAGCAATACGGTAGCGTAAGATAAGATTTTTGGGCTGAGGCGGATTTGCTAAGAGCTCTGCCTTGAGGGCGGCTTGTACTCGCTGTCTTGAAGCATGACCAGAAGCGAGTATTTCACCTTTTTCTGCATAGAGTTTGTGAAGTGCCTGTATAGCCTTGAGTGCCCCTTCTGGGATATTGCTTTGATCGGGAATGAAAGCAGGTGCAATGCTTGAGAAAGTTGGTCGTTTAGGTTGATTTTCTCCATGGTCATTTCCTATTCCCATGACCAAGCCTTGTTCAATTCCATCGTCGCAGCGAAAGGTGCTAATCCCTGAGAAGTGGTTGAAGTCAATGTTTGACCAACCCGTAATTTCGAGGGTTGTCCCATCAGCTAGGGTGTGCGTCCAACGGAGTGAGGTTGCGGGTCCGGGATATACGGTTGCTGATAGAAAAAGGATTCCGGAAGGCTGCAGGTCATATGTTTCCTTTTCTAGTAATGGGGCCGCTGGTGTGGGTAATTTGACTTCGACTTTTCTTACAGGCTTTAATGGGCGTGTTGGATCGATGGCGAGTCGCTGCACAATGATCTCACGTTCACCTTGTCGATGGATGCTCGTTTCCTCGACTATATCCCCTTGGGGCTTAAAAAGTGATCTACCATATTCAGTCACCTCCCCTTTTGCTGTTGTTGCAGGTTGGGGTGACTCTTGCTGCGCGTAAGCAGTGGCGAGAACGAGTGGGATAAGAAATAGCGCTTTCATGAGCATGGTGGGGATCATTCCGGGTGGACGGGGAGTTAGAAAGTCGCACAGTGACGACTGCAACGGCCTTTAGCCGGTTCCCGAAGGAGCGGCTTGGACATTCGCCGCCGCCTCCCCGGCCTATCGGTCGGTTTGGCGGCATCGTTGCGGTCGATGCCAACCGCACTGTGTGGGCATTCTAAAACCCGATTCTTTGCAGAACTTCTTTTTACGCTGTCATTTCAGAAATCTAGAGACAAGGGAAAAATACTTTTAATGAAATGGCCGTAAACTTCTCATGAATACTTTATTCTCCGACTCCCTGAACATTTAATATATAGCTTACTTTACTGATAAGTTTGCCTTTGTTGCATGTCTTCGGTTTACACGTAAATTACCTCGTGATCGCATCTTCCTCTATCCACTTCCACAAGCTTTTTAAACCATCCTTCACCCTCCCCTTCGCCCCCGCCAAATCTCCCCCCACATCCGACCTCCCAAACAAATAATACTTAATCTTCGGCTCCGTCCCCGACGGCCTCACCGCAAACGACCGCCCATCCGCAAGATTGAAAAATAACATCTTCTCCTTCGGCAACAAATCCCCCTCCTGATCATAAATATCCTGCGCGGAAAAATCACGGAAACGCTCCACCTCCGCCCCATCCACCTCCGTCGGCGCATCATTCGCATACGAAGTCGCCAACGCCTGAATCTTCGCAGCCCCATCCGCCCCCTCCATCGTTAGCGATTTTCCGATCTCCATAAAATACCCATACTCCTCATAAATTTCATCCAACAAACTAGGAATCGTTTTCCCCACCGACTTCGCATACGCCGCCACCTCCGCAAACATCAGTGTCGCACCATTCGCATCCTTATCACGCACCGCATCCGATCCCAAATACCCATAGCTCTCCTCACCCCCAAACACGAAAAACCGCGAAAACTCCAACCTCAACAACCTCGTCTGCTCCTCCGTCAGCCCACGATAATCCCCCTTCTTATCCGCCGGAATCGCATCCTCATACTTCTTCAACTTCGCAGAGATATACTTGAACCCGGTCAACGTATCCACCACCCCCACACCAAACGCATTCGCTATCGAAGCCTGCAACTCAGTCGTCACAAAAGTCTTCACAATCACCGCCCGCGACCGATTCGAATTCGTCAACCAACCCATCTCAAACATCGTCTTCAAACGATACCACGCCATCAACGAACCAATTTGATTCCCCGTCAACAAAACCATCTTCCCCGCACCATCCCGCACCGCCACACCCATCCGATCCGCATCCGGATCCGTCCCCACCACAACCTCCGCCCCACTCTTCTCCGCCAATTCAATCGCCATCGCCAACGCCGGCCCGTTCTCCGGATTCGGCGACTCCACCGTCGGAAAACGCCCGTCCTGAACATCCTGCTCCGCCACCGTCAAAACCTCAAAACCCAACCCCCTCAACATCGGCACATTGATATGCCCTCCCGTCCCATGCAGATTCGTGAAAACAATCTTCGCAGGAGAACTCTCCAACAACTTCGGCTGCAACAACAAGGTCTTCAACAACTCGATATACTCCACATCAAAATCCTCTCCCAACACCGTCACCTTCCCACGCTCGCTCTCCGGCAACGCCTCATAGCACTCGCTCGTGATCGCATTCACCTCCTTGATGATCCCCGTCGCATGAGGCTCCACAATCTGCGCCCCGTCATTGAAATACGCCTTGAACCCGCAATCATGCGCCGGGTTGTGACTCGCCGTAATCACCACAGCCGAATCCGTCCGCAACTGCCGCGCTGCAAACGACAACTGCGGCGTCGAACGCGGCCCATCAAACACATACGCATCACACCCTAAATCCGCACAAACCTTCGCGCAAAAATCCGCATAATCCTTCGAGAAATGCCGCGTGTCATGCGCGAACGCAAACGACGGCCTCCGCCCCTCCCCCACAAAACCCTTCACATAAGCAATCAACCCCCGCACCGCCCGCGAAACATTGTAATAATTCATCGTCGCCGTCCCCACACACGGAAACTCCGGCCGCCCGTTCGGCCCGCCCGCCCCCTGTTCCAACGCCGTCACCACCCGCCCGATCGTGCGCCCGCGCAGCCCACCTGTCCCGAACGCCAGTGTCTTGAAAAACCGATCGTTCAACTCCCCATACTCACCCGCATCTAACAACTCTCTAACACATCTCTCCGGGAAATCACTCGCCGCACCCGCAACCAACCCCTCGATGTTTTTCCGCGATGCCTCTAACAGCTTCCCGGACAGCACCGCTTCATTCAATCGATCAGAAAGTTCGTTCATACCGCCTTTTTGGAAAATCTTCGAGGCGATAGCAATCCATACTTCGGACTAAATAAATACGCCAAAAGAAACAAAACACCCAGCAACAACACAATCCCCGGCCCCGGCGCGATCCCCAACTGGGTCGATAAAACAACCGCCCCCAACGATCCCACACACCCCACCAGCCCTCCTCCCCAAAACAACGCGGGCGTCCGATCCGTCAACAACGAAACAATCGCCGCCGGCGTCACCAACAAACCCACCGAAAGCACACACCCCACCGCCTGCAACGACGAAACCAAAGCCAGCACCATCATCCCGAACAACACATACTGCATCGCCCTCACCGGCACCCCCTGCGCCGCCGCCACATTCGGCTCGAACAACGTCAGCAACAAAGGCCTCATCAACAAATTCGTCGCCACCAAAATCACCGCACCGATCGCAAACACAATCCACAAATCCACATTCCCCACCGCCAGAATATCCCCGAACAACCAGTGCTCCAGCTCCGTCCGCGTCTCCAGCTTCGGCAAAATCGCCACCCCACCCGCAAACGCCGCCGTATACAAAACCGCCAGCGAAGTCCCCTCCGCCACCCTCTTCCCCCGCGCCACCGCCACCGCACCCAAGCCCACCAGCAACGCCGCAAACAACGCCCCGAAAAACGCATTCCACTGACTCAAAACCCCCGTCACCAAAATCCCCAACGCAATCCCCGGCAACATCGTATGCGACAACGCCGATACCGATAACGCATTCCTCCGCAACACCACAAACCCACTGAAAAATCCATTCGTAAATCCTATGAACGCCGCCGCAGCCAGCGCCCTCTGATAAAACGGACTGCTAAATAGTTCTTCAAACATCGTCTTCTAAATCGGGAACACCAAAGGTCTCTGAAATCAACTTGCTCGTCAAAACCTCCTCTACCAAACCAAACGCCACCTGCCTCGTATTCAATACCAATACCTCATCAAACAACACCCGCGCACTCGCCAGATCATGATGCGATGCAATCACCAACCTGCCCTCCTCCGCCAACCTCTCTAACAAATCCCCCAACAACAACGCCGCATTCCTGTCCAAGCCCGTGAACGGCTCGTCCAACAACAACACATGCGCCTCCTGCGCGATCGACCTCGCCAAAAACGTCCGCTGCTGCTGCCCGCCCGACAACTCCCGTATCTGCCGATTCTGCAAATCCATCAAATTCAGGGACTCCAACGCAAACTCCACCGCCTTCTCATCCTCCTCGGAAAAACCCCTCCACCAGCTCGTCTGCGGATACCTCCCCATCTCCACCAATCCCCTCACCGTGATCGGAAACGACCAATCCACCTCCTCACGCTGCGGCAGATACGCAAACTCCCGCGACCACTTTCTAACAGACGTCCCCCGCCACCGGATCTCCCCACTCCTCCTCGGAACCAACCCCGCAATCGCCTTCAACAACGTCGACTTCCCCGCCCCGTTAGGCCCCACCAACGCCACCCGATTTCCACACGAAGTTGCCATCCTCACCCCATCCAACGCCAAAATATCCCGATACGCCACACTCAGCCCGTCAACCACCAGCTCATGGTGATCTCCATGATGCGCACAACAATCATGATGGTTCTCCTCTTTCAAAATGGCAGCTCCACAAAATCATCAATGTCACCCGGCGCATCGAACACATGAATGAACGTCTCCTCACCCTCCGCCTCCACAATCAGCTTCGCAAAAAACCTCGTCAACGGATCCGTCCGTGGAAGAATGCAGGAAACCTTCAAAAACATCACCGGCATCTGCGGATCAATCACCGTCTCCCCAACCGCCCCATCTCCACTCCTCTTCAAATCCACACGCACACCTCCCGACTTCAACTCCCAAAAACCCGGAACCCCCGAAAAAACCAACCTCACCTTCGCCGGAATCCCCTCCCGCACAAGCTCCTCACCCCCACCATCCGTCACCTTCTCCACCACCACCCCCTGCCCCGAAGTCAAACGCCCAAACCCCAGCCCGGCAGCAACCATCGCCACCAAAACCAAAATCGTACGCATCACCGGAGACCCCTTCACGCAACCAACTTGCAACAAGCCCCCCAAACTTGCAACCATTTCAATCGCCAACCGTAGCTGCGGCGTCCCGCCGCAGGCCGTTCCCGGAGCGTCCCGCTCCGGCCAAATTCACCTCTTCCCCCCGAAGGCTTTTTTCCTCTCTGATCACTGCACACTGACCTGTCCGCCATAGCTTTGGCGACGGCGGATCACTTGAAACTTCCAAACCTCACTTGAACGGATTCACAACACGCACCCCACCGTAATCTTGCCCATCGTTCAAATCCTCAGTCAGGAGCTTAAGAGCGCCGCTGGCTTGGGCAGCAGCCACAATCATCGCGTCCCACAGCGAAAGTCCCCAGCGAGCTTGGACACCGAGTCCGGCGCGAAAAATGGCGAGCGTATTATCAATCACCGGCCAATGGCAAAAATCCGCAACCAATACGCTCGCTTCCTCAGTCGAATGGCCTTTGCGAACGAAATTCACATGGAACTCCTGAAGCACCTGCACACTGATCGCAGTGCGACCGGGCTCAAGCCATGCCTGCTCGATCAATGACTGCGCGATCTCACGCTTATCCGGAGCATCAAGATCATATCCGTAAAGCAGGATATTCGTATCCAAAAACTGTTCAGCGGGCATACACTTCGTCGCGGCTAAGAGGTTGACCACCAAGGTGATACCCTTGACGAAGGCGAGCCAGCGCATCCACAGGAGGCGCAACTTGCGTATCCTCCCGCAAAACAGTCTCCAACCCTTCAATAATCAAATTCTTAATCGTCGTCCGCCGCCGTGCCGCCGCAATTTTTGTCCTCTCCAAAATGCCATCAGGCAAATCCACAGTCGTTTTCATAACCCATAAATAAGTGAATATGGCTTTATGTCTATCAAAAACCAATCACCCCCGCCTCCAAAATAGTCACCAAAACCAAAATCGTACGCATCACCGCAGACCCCTTCACGCAACCAATTTGCAACAAGCCCCCCAAACATGCAAACCCAATATGGAGAAGGGATTTTCAATCCCTTTCTTCCAACCCACTCATCACAGCCCCCCAAAATCCCTCCTCCAGTACTCTCTATCAACAAAAAATATCCACTCTACCGTATCCCGTGCCGATAGGGATCGCCGGGTGAAAACACGATTTCCGTCTCCGCAGTCACGAAGGCTTCCCCAGTGATTTCCGGAACGAGCTCGCCTTTCACCATGGAGACTTTTCCCTCGAACACACCACCAAGGATACCAGCTTGCCGCCAGACCTCGCCCTCCTTGAGCTCTCCGTCCGCAAACAGGCAAGCCAGCTTTGCACTGACGCCCGTCCCGCACGGCGAACGGTCGTATTCCGCACCGGGGCAAAGCACGAAGTTCATCCCGTCCACTCCCTCATCTCCATCGCCCACGACTTCGATATGGTCGATCTCGCCGCCGTCATCACCGCGTAAACCCGCCCTCTCAAGACCTGTTCTAACAGCTTTCGCAAAGCCCGTCAGCTTTTCCAAATTCGCCTTCCGCAGCCCGATGCCGGGATCACGGACGAGGTAAAACCAGTTCCCGCCCCAAGCGATATCACCTTTCACCGTGCCGTAACCCTCCGCCTCCACCGCGACATCCTTGCTGAACCGATATGAAGCCACATTGGAAACCGTGACCCGCCCGTTTCCATGAAGCCTCGCCCCCACCAGACCGACCGGCGTCTCGATCCGATATTCTCCCACTTGCATCTTACCAAGGTATTCGAGCGTCGCGACGAGGCCGATGGTCGCGTGGCCGCACATCCCAAGGTAGCCGGAGTTGTTAAAAAAAATCACCGCCGCGTCGTTCGTCGGATCGTCGGGCTCGCAGAGCAAAGCGCCCACCGCCGCCTCGGAAGCGCGCGGCTCCAGGCAAAGCGATGTCCGCAACCAGTCAAAGTTTTCCCGCAGACACACGAAGCGTTCCGCCAA
The DNA here is from genome assembly GCA_041737575.1 of Akkermansiaceae bacterium. Lineage (GTDB taxonomy): Bacteria > Verrucomicrobiota > Verrucomicrobiia > Verrucomicrobiales > Akkermansiaceae > Luteolibacter. The sequence goes on along the minus strand of JBGSRM010000050.1, from coordinate 7,239 downwards.
ACTCCCGCCGCCCAGATCCGGCGCACCGGAAACAACCAACCGCGTCGGCTCGCCGGCTGTATGGGAATCGATGACTAGTATTTTTTCCATAAGCGTTTTAGTAGCGATCCGGATCAAGCAGCGCCATGTCGTATTTCATCGCCGCTCCCGTGATGAGATCCGCGACCATCTCCCCGCTCACCGGCGCGAGGCTGAGGCCCAGCATCGAGTGCCCTGTGGCGACCACCACGTTCTCCCGGCCACATGCCCTGCCGATGTAGGGCATTCCGTCCGGCGAACAGGGGCGCAGCCCTTTCCAAACCTCCAGCCCGCTGAAATCGGTTTCCGCGAGCTGAGGAAAATAGCCGCCGATCGACTTCAGGATGCCGTTGAGCCGCCTGCGGCTCACCGATTCGTCGAGACCTACTATCTCCATCGTACCACCGATGCGTAGCTTGCCGCCCATCGGCGTCACCGCCACCCGTGCCTCATTCAGCAGTGAGCAAACGGACGGCAGCGCCGGTGGATTCGGGTGCGTGACGCTGTATCCCTTGCCCGCCTGCATCGGTAAATTGATCCCGAGTTTTTTTCCCACCACCGGCGACCACGAGCCACCACACAGCACGAACTCTTCCCCGGCAATCTCCTCGCCGCTTTTCAAAATCGCCGCCTCCACCTTCACGCCCGATTGCCGGAAACCCTCCACCTCCGCACCCCAGCGGATCACGCCGCCCAGCCGCTGCACCTGCGCCCGCAGATCGCCAAGGAAACGTGCCGGATCGAGATGGCAGTCCTGCGCGAAATACACCCCGCCGATCACATCCATCTGAATCGCGGGATCTTTCTTACGCACCCCCTCCGCATCTAACAGCTCCGCCTCCACACCGAGCGAGTTCGCAGTGGCGACGATCTCCGCCTCATGCCCCAGCGCCTCGCGAGTCTTGCAAAGCATCAGCAGCCCCTTTTTTTCCAAGCCGAACCCAAAGCCCTCCGTCTCCGCAAGTTCCGTGAAAAGCGTACGGCTCCGCAAGGCCATATCGCGCAGCACCGGCATCGCCCGCTTCACCCTCGCGGTGCTGGATGCCCGGTAAAATTTCCATCCCCACGATACCAGCTCCCAACTCGGGCGCGGGCGGATCGCGAAAGGGCTTTCTGGATCGAACATCCAGCGAATCCCCTTCCAGATCATCCCCGGAGCCGCCAGCGGCACGAAATGGCTCGGCACCACCATCCCCGCATTCCCCGTCGAGCAACTGGCATCCGCCTCCGTTCCCCGCTCGATCACCGTCACCCGCAAGCCTCTTTTCAAAAGCTGATACGCCGCAGAAAAACCGATCAATCCGCCGCCCATCACCACCACGTGCCTCTCGCTTTTCGTCACGACGAAACTCTATTCGTCCGAATAAAATCGGATAGCGCAAAATCCTCTGGAACCACGATTATTTCCCGCGTGATGATATGGCAAACTGATTCCATTTCACGTCATCGGAGGATCGTCCTGACGCTGCGGCTCCCTCACTACGGAGAGGCACCAGTTCCACCCCTAGCCTCTGGATTCTGACCTCTACCCCCTCTCAAAAAACATCGTAAACTCCGCCCGATTATACGTCAGATGCGTCCGCGCAATCTTCGTAAAACCATTCCCCGCCGCCACCGCAACCACATCCCTCTCCAACTCCTCCATCTGCGCAATGCCCTCCACCCCACCCGTCTTCAGCGTGAAAAACACCAAACCACCCACGCGAATGAAATCCTTCAACCTCGTCACCAGCTCGATCGCCTGCCTCGGCGGCCCATTCAAATCACACAAAAACGCATCATACTTCATCCCTCGCGGCGGCACAAATTCCGCCACATCCTGCTTCACAAAATTCACATTCGGATGCCTTGCCAGCTTCGCATCCAATGCCGCCCGATCCACCGCCGTCACCACATAACCGCGCTTCACCAACTCCGAAGTCATCCCTCCCGGACTCGCACCCAACTCCAACCACTGCGCCCCCTCCTTCGGTAAAACCCGATACATCTCCAGAAAATGAAGCCCCTCCGCCAACTTTGCTCCCGCCCGACTCACCACATCATCCGCATTCTGCGCGATGTATTTCGTCCCCCCCGCATAAATCCCACCCGCCTCCAACGGACTGCTCATCCCACAATATATCCCCTCCTTACCCACCAAACAAAACAAACTCTCTTTCCCAACATCCTGCTCCTCCACCGTCTTCGGTGACCCCTCAGGAAAATCAAAAACCTGCAACACCCTCCCACGCAAATTCGCAGACAACGCCTTGTAATACGCCTTCCGCGATCCCCCATCCAACTGCCCCACCACCACCGTCTGCGGATTGCGACTCTCAAACTTATAATACATCGATTGCGCCGCCTTCTCGATAAACCCTTCCATCTTCTCAGGATTGCAAGGCCACGAATGCTCGATCGGCACATGAAACCGGATAAACCGCGCCGCCGCCGAATCCTTGATCCCCTCCGCCGCCTCCGTCTGAAAAAGATAATACTCGCTACCCAACCTCTTCACCTTCTCCGCGCTGAGCAGACCGAGAATTTCCGGCACCAGACCGGAGAAAACCTCGGAGATGCGGATGAGATGGGTGGGCATGGAAGAAGTGATCAGTGAAAGAGAAAGTCGATTCTCTCTCTTCCTTGAGAGTTGAAATTTGAATTTTGAAATTTACTTCCCGCGATTGCTGCGATCTTCCCCCGAAATACTTTTCGCAGCACGCTTCCGTGCATTCGCATCCAGAATCCTCTTCCGCAAACGAATATTCAAAGGCGTCGCCTCCACCAACTCATCGGCATCAATGTACTCAATTGCACGCTCCAACGAGAAACGTATCGGCGGCGACAACTTCGACGTCTTGTCCTTGCCCGAGGAACGCATGTTATCCAAATGCTTCTCCTTCACAGGATTCACCGGCATGTCACCGACCCGCGGATTCTCTCCCACCAACATACCGCCGTAAATCGCATCATTCGGCCCGACGAACAGAACGCCGCGATCCTCCAACGCCTGCAACGAATAAGTCGTCGCCGTGCCAGCCTCCATCGAAACCAAAGTCCCCGTCGTCCGCGTCACAATCTCGCCAGCGTGAGGCCCATACTCACGGAAAAGGTGCGACATGATTCCATGCCCCGATGTCAGGTTCACAATCTCCGTTTCAAAACCAATCAATCCACGCGTCGGAATGATCGCCGTGATCAAAGTCTCACCCGAAGGCTCCGTCTCCATGTTTTCCATCATCCCCTTGCGGTTGATAAGGCATTTCAAAATTCCCTGCGTGTACTCACCCGGAGACTCGACGTAGAGTGTTTCAAACGGCTCAAGCAACTTGCCTCCCTCATCGCGACGGTAAATCACCGTCGGCCTCGATACACATACCTCAAAACCTTCACGCCTCATCTGCTCCACCAACACCGCAATCTGCATCGCGCCACGCGCAGACACATTGAAAACACCAGCCTGATCCGTGTCCTCAACCTGTAGCGAAACGTTCGTCTTGATCTCATGCATCAGGCGATCGCGAATCGCACGCGAAGTCACATGCTTGCCTTCCTTGCCACCCAGCGGGCCATCGTTGATCGAAAACTCCATCGAAACCGTCGGCGGATCGATCTCCACAAAAGGCAAAGCCTTCTGATCCGCAGAGGCCGCAAGCGTCTCGCCGATATCGATATTCTCAATACCCGCCGCAATCCCCACAATACCACCCGCTCCGCAACCTTCCGAGTCCTCTGTAGCAAGACCCGAATACGTGAAAGTCTTCATCACCTTGGACTGCTGCTTCGTCCCATCCTTGCGATGCAGCCAGATCGTATCACCCTTCTTCACCGCACCACCCAGAACCTTACCCACTGCCACACGACCCACGAAACTATCCCACTCAATGTTAGAAACAAGCATGTGGAAAGGTGCCGCAGGATCAGCCGCAGGCTCAGGAATGAACTCCACGATTTTTTTCAACAACGGAATGCAATCCTTCCGCTCGTCATCCGGATGATCCATGAAATATCCATCACGCGCAGAACCATAACAGAAAGGCGCATTGAACTGGTCTTCCGTAGCATCCAAGTCGAGGAAAAGCTCCAGCACCTGATCGTGAACCTTCATAGGGTTGGAAAGCGGGCGGTCGATCTTGTTGATCACCACAATCGGCTTCAACCCTTCCGCAAGAGCCTTACGTAGCACAAAGCGCGTCTGCGCCTGCGGACCACCCGAGGCATCAACCACCAACAAAACACCATCCACCATCTTCATCACCCGCTCCACCTCGGCTCCGAAATCCGCGTGACCCGGTGTGTCCACGATGTTGATCGTATATCCTTCCCACAAAATCGCCGTGTTCTTCGCCTTGATCGTAATCCCCTTCTCCTTCTCAAGATCCATCGAATCCATCGCGCGCTCCTGCGTCGCCTGATTCTCCCGATACGTACCCCCAGCCTGTAATAACTGATCAACTAGCGTTGTCTTTCCGTGATCAACGTGGGCAATAATGGCGAGGTTCCGAATCTTAAGTGACATAATAATAAAGCGTTTTAGCCGCTGGGGCGCGGTGCTATGGCCACTTTTCCCCAAGATGGCAAGGCGCGATTACTCACAATACCGAGAAGGGATTTTCAATCCCTCCGTTTCCACACCCAAAACCCTCGAAAAAAACACTACAACCACTACGCACTGTAAAACCAAGAAACCCCTTCCAAAAAAATCGAAACCCATACTGAATGGAAAGTCTTATCCGTGATAATCCGTGAAACCTGTCCTTCGTAGCCTTCTCGGCCTTCGTAGCCTCGGCGAAGTAGGATCCGTGGTCGGAAATCCCTTCTTGTCCCTAGCTTGTTTGCCCTAAATCACCCACCCACACTTCTCCCTTGTTCTACGGAGAACGCCCAACCATAGTAACCACCAATGGAAAAGTGTCAGAAACGCCTCATTTTCAAAAACCGAAATACAAGGCGCGGCTTTGCACTCATCGCCACACTCACACTCATGATCCTGCTGAGCATACTTGCCATTGGTATGCTCAACCTTTCCACCGTTTCCCTACGCGCAACTTCGCGCACCGACGCCATCAACGAAGCCCGCGCCAATGCGAAATTGGCGCTTTATATAGCCATCGGTGAACTCCAAGAGGAAATGGGACCAGACATGCGCGTAAGCGCCAAGGCAGCCATCTTCGATCAAAACCCCGATACCGAATCCATCGAAGGAGTCGATCAACCGCATTGGCTCGCTAGCTACGAATCCTGGGGGAGCTGGCTCAACGCCTCCTACCAAAACCCCTCAAGCGGCGAAACCCTCAACATCCGAGACACCTACACCCCAGGGCGTGAAAAAATGTTCCGCAGATGGCTCCTATCCCTACCTGAAGGCATGGATGAAAACTTCGACGCACCAGTCAACCTAACCACTTGGGATGATAGCAATTCAGTCATCATGGCCGGCTTGGGCAGCACAGGAAACGCCGTGAAAGTCACTCGCGCCTACATGAACAAAATCGGTGAAACAGGTCGCAGCGCATGGTGGATCTCTCCTGAGAACCACAAAGCCAGAATCGACATGGCCAAACAACCCCGAAACCTCAGCGCTGAAAATTGGGAAACCGCACAAGGAGACACCGCCGAAGTAGGGATCGGTTCCCTACCCGGCCTCAGTGACATAGATTCCATCGCAGGACTCTCTAACAAACTCGTCACACGGGAAACCCTAGCCGCCGCCGGCATCAATAAAGATCTGGTGGAAAAACATTTCTTCGACCTAACAGAATCCAGCCGCGGCGTCCTCACCAGCGTCCGCACCGGCCACCTCAAAAAAGACCTCAGCCTTCTTTTCGAGAAGCCCAAAGCCAACCTGCCAGACACCTACCGCTACGATTCAGGCGATGTCCGCGAGCCATCGATCCGTCCCATGAGTCCTGATATCGCCAACAGGGCAGTGCTTTACGAGCGCCACTTCGCCTCATGGACGCGCATGCGCCATTTCTACAGAATGTATCGCCAAGATAGTGATGCCGAGGCCAAGAATTACGCAGCCGGCGGGACAGGCGGCAGCTCGGCACTGAAATGGGATAGTGCGAAACCTTGGAGCGATAGCAGCGTAAGCGCCGACAGCTCACTGTGGCGGGGGCAGGACACCTATCACCGCTTCCCAGTATGCACGAATGTGACGTTCATCCTCAGCCTGAAAACTCAACGCATCACCACCGGCGCGAACGCGGGGAAATACAACCTCCGCTATGTCGCTTCACCGGTTTACGTGTATTGGAACCCCTACAACGTGGAGCTGCGGCTGCCCAACAGTTCACTGGTCACAAGGAGCTACCTCATGCAGGTGCAGACATTGTTGGGTAAATTCTATCTGGGCAGTACGCTCACCAGCAGCCCCGTCCTGGACTTCGACGACGATTACGCTCGCTTCATGTCCGGCACCGGAGGGGATATCATTTTTAAGCCCGGCGAGTTCCGCATATTCACCCCTTTGCCTGGAAATCTCGTCTCTGGCAACTACCTGGACATATTGCCCGGTTTTGATCCCCAATCCTACGGCGGCCTCTTCGCCGCCCTGAACAACACAGCCTACACCCAGGCGCAAAACCCCAAGTTCGAGGTTACCTTCAGCGCTCACGGCATGTCCGGCAACCTCTTCAACTCGCACAATGGAAACACGCCGGGTTCCTTCGTCGTCCAGGGAATGTGGACACCGTCCGCTGATTTCACCCGCCGGAACCTACCTTTCAACCTGCACGTCGATTGGTTCAATACCTCACCAGCGCAAACGAATGCCCCCATCACCATGCCCGGAGCGCCGGTTCCATGGGTCTTTGACGACCAACTCCTGCCTATCGGATACATGCAGCTCGCACTCAAGGGCATCCACGACCACGATTACATGTCCATCGCCGGGCCCGGCGGCTGGGAGAAGGACTGGCGCAGCCGAAACTGGATACAATCCCCGCCCTACTACATCGGCGAAGGACTGTACATGTCGGAAGACGCCACGATCGGCCACACCCAGCGGATCGATTCCCCTTTTGAAATGAGGTTCGGACCCTTGGGCGGAGCGGGCAAGGATGTGGACGATATCATCCAGCACATCGGGAACAGCGCGTTCCTCGGAATCGATGAGAGGGTGACTGCCGCCCCCATCCTCGAGCTTCCCTCCGCTCCCATCGCCAGCCTCGCGGGCTTTTCCGGCATGAGAATCGAACCAGGTTGGACAGACCTCGCCACCCTCAATCCCGAATGGCG
>JBGSRM010000037.1:0-14667 GCA_041737575.1 Akkermansiaceae bacterium | reverse complement strand
CCGGAGACTGACCCAGCGCACCGTGAAGTTCATTCGCTGGTTGAAAAACCATTTGGATATGGAACGCGACTGGGACGCAGCCATGGCCAGACTCACGCTCATCTACCGCCACTCATGAAGGGAATTTTGGACACCATTGGTAAACCGATACCTGACCATCCTTTGGAGGTACAAAATGCCTCTGCGGCGTGCAGCGCCTGCCGAGCGTAGCCTTTCCTGCGATACTCAGGCTTGATTTCAATTTGATAAATGAAGGCAACCTTGGACGAGCCCCTCCGCGATTCTCCGAGCCAAAGGTAGCCGACCGAATTTGCTTCTTCGTCAGCGACAATTTCAAATACAAAATGACCCTCTGTAGCTAGGCCATTGGAGAGTATTTTGGAAAGCTCAGTTCTAGATAGTTCGAGTGCTTCGACTTTGCTCCACCGACCTGATTCGATGTTTGCCTGTGCGTAACTCGAAACCGCCTCATCAACGAAGTTGGCGAACGCGTTTTCGGTTATTGGTTTGAGTGTGACCATAGCTGAGTAATTTGTGACGTCTAACGATTGTCACGGCGCGACTTATTCTCTGTTGTGAGTTGTATCAAGGATGACTTCGCCATCTGGAATTGCCCGATACGGAAGATCATTTTCACAGTAGTAGTCCACGACAGCCTCCATGCTTGCTGATTCAAAGTGATCACATCTGTAGTGAGGCACAATGTAGTAGTCGATGATGCCAAGGCCTTCCCATATTGTGGGGTGATCATATCCGTGGGACTTCGCATCCGGTTCATCAGCAAGGTGGATACCCTTCAAGGATGGAGACAGAACGCAGACACCCGCACTATATCCTCCGTAGAGAAAATTTTCGTCATCGATACGATCATAGATCATCTTGTCGAGCCCACTGAGGAACATGGCCTTGCGAAGTAGAAAAGTATTTCCTCCGACAACCCATAGCATTCCAGATTCGAGAATCTTGTTACGCAAGGCGTTCTGCGATGAAAAATAGTCCCGAAGGTCTAGTGCCTCGCATGATATTCCAAGTTCTGTGAGTCTAGAAATCTCCCTCTCTCTTGCTGATTCACGGCGATCGCGGTCATCCGAGAAATCAAGTGCGTTGGAAACAAGCAAGGCGTGCTTACCTTTGGCAAGCTCAGCCAGTTTTTGCCCACTGTCGCCAATTAGGTATGATGAAAGGTAGAGGTTCAAAATGATCAGAGAATTACATTTAGTTCATGAGTTGAGTGGGAGGAGTGATTGGGGATAGGGTATTCGGTAGATTGGTTGTGGCGAAGAGGTTTCTTGGTGCTTTGTGCTTTGTGAAATGGCGGCACCCTTCGCTATCGCCGTTTTCCCCCGTTGGGGCAAGGGGAGTTGGGATGACGGCGTTGAGTGGATTTTGAGTGAGTTAGGATTCGCGTTAGCTCCGTGTGCACATTTGGTGATGATTTCTAGGGAGCGGATGCCCATGGGGAGCCGATTTCGGGAGCGTTGGCTCTTTTCATCGTCATTTTATGGGCAACGGCGGATTCTGATCCGCCGCTCCTTTCCGCTGCGCGGGTTTTCGCTATTAGCACGGGCGGCACCCTTCGCTTTTGCTGTTTGCCTGCGTTGGGGCAAGGTAAATGGAGGTTTTGTTATTCTTTGGTGGCTGGTTTTGGTTGAAGAGCGGGGTTTGTTTTTAGTTCTTGGTGGAAGGCTTCGGTGAAGTCGCTGTCGGATTGGTTGGGGAGTCTGGTGAAGCCGAAGTGGGCATCGCCATCTATGGTGTATTTGCCGTCTTTGAGGGTGGAGTCTTCGCGGGAAAAGAAGAAAACTTTGAGTTCGCCTTCTACGACGGAGCGGAAGTGGCCGAAGAAGTTTGGTGGTTCTTCGATGTAGTGTTCGTATTGGAGTTTGGTGCCGATGGGGACGTCGCCTTTGTGGACTGCTGTGATGACGGCGCGCTGGATGAGGGTTCCTTTATGTTCGTCCGGGATCCATTCTTGTTCGTAGATGCAGATATCGACGATGTAGTCGTATTGCGAGATGCGCTCTTGGACGTTTTCGGTTTGGGGGAGTTCGATTTTGGGTTCTGGTGGTTTTTCCTGAGCAGGTGCGTTTAGGAGGAAGAGGGAGGTGAGAGAGATTAGGGTTATTAAGGTTTTCATATACTGCCGCGTATCAAGATTTGTGGAAATGGTAAAGAGGTGGTTTGAGTTGCTCATAGATGCGTCGCCCCTACAGGGCTCTAAATCATTGGGAACGGGAGAACTTAGGGCGATGCCCTAGGCTGGTATGCATCGCCCCGTTGGGGCGGAAGAAAGAGTAATTTTCCACAACGGCGGATTCTGATCCGCCGCTCCTTTCCGCTGCGCGGGTTTGCGGGGCCTGCTTTAGAGGTTGTCTTTGGAGGCTTTTCTTGCGGCTTTTTTAGCGGGCTTGGAGGCTTCTTTTTCGGCCTTTTCGGCTTTTTCGCGGAACTTTCTGTCCTCTTCTTCGTCTTCGTCGATGTTGTGGGTGAGGATGAACTGGAGGTCATCGATGCCGAGGTTGGAGGCGAAGCCTTCGTCGCCCAGGACGTTGGTGACGAGTTGGGTTTTTTGGTGTTGGAGGATGCGGATTTTTTCCTCGACGGTTTCTCGGGTTAGGAGGCGGTAGGCGATGACTTTATTTTTCTGGCCGATGCGGTGAGTGCGGTCGATGGCTTGGTTTTCGACGGCGGGGTTCCACCATGGGTCGTCGAGGATGACGTAGGAGGCGGATGTCAGGTTGAGGCCGGCACCGCCTGCTTTGAGGGAGAGCATGAAGACGGAGGCGTCTTTGGTGGTTTGGAAGCGCTCGATTTCGCCTTTGCGGTCTTTGGTTTGACCGGTGAGGTAGTGGAAGGGGCGGGCTTCGAGTTCGAGGCGAGCTTTGATGAGATCGAGCATGGAAACGAACTGGGAGAAGACGAGGACTTTGTGGCCTTCTTCGTAGAGTTGGTCGAGGAGGTAGAAGAGGGATTCCATTTTGGCGGATTCCTCTTTGAGGTATTTGGGGTCGATGAGGCCGGGGTGGCAGCAGATTTGGCGGAGGCGCATGAGGCCTTGGAGGATGGCGAAGGAGTTCTTTTTGACTGCTTCGTCGGAGTCGAGGCCGAGGAGGGCTTTTTGGATGCGTTTGAGTTCGTTTTTGTAGAGCTCTAGCTGGATGCCTTCCATTTTGGAGTAGACTTCTTCTTCGGTACGAGGAGGGAGGTCTTGGGCGACTTGGAGTTTAGTGCGGCGGAGGAGGAAGGGGCGCAGGCGGGAAGCTAGGCGTTGTTGGCTGAGGGGGTCTTTGCGTTTATCGAAGCGTTTTTTGAAGTAGGCGCGGGAGCCTAGGACGCCGGGCATGGCGAAGGCCATGAGGGACCACATGTCCAGGAGGCGGTTTTCGATGGGTGTGCCGGTGAGGACGAGGCGGTTTTCCGAGTCGAGTTCACGGGCGCATTTGGCGGCTTTGGAGTCTGGGTTTTTGATTTGTTGGCCTTCGTCGAGGATGATGGAAAGCCATTTGATGGCGGAGAGTTCCTCACCGCAGACGCGTAGTTGTGCGTAGTTGAGGACGAGCATGTCGATGTTGTTCTGGATGTGATCGGCATCGATTTCGTCGCGATTTTTGAGTATTTTTACGCGGAGCTGTGGGGTGAATTTTTCGGCTTCGCTGAACCAGACGTCGAGGACGGATTTGGGGCAGACGATGAGGGCAGGTTTTGGGGATTTGCCGGCGTTTTTGTGTTCTGCGAAGAGCCAGAGAAGGTAGGTTAGGGACTGGATGGTTTTGCCGAGGCCCATGTCGTCCGCGAGGATGCCGCCGAAGTTGTTTTCAGAGAGGTATGCGAGGAATTTGAAGCCATCGACTTGGTAAGGGCGGAGGGTTGCGTTGAGGCCATCGGGGAGGTCCGGGTTGACTTCGAGTTTGATGTCATTGGCGCGATTTTTGATGCGTTCCCATGCTTTGGGGTCGAAGACTTCAGCGGCTTTGGGGTCAGCAAGCTGGAGGGCGTGCATGCGGTGAGTTTCGCCGGAGAGGTCGAAGGGGTCGAGGCCGAGGCGTGTGACTGCTTCGCGTTGGTCGGCGTCGAGTTTGATTTCCAGGCGCATCCAAGAGCCGTCGTCCATGCGGACGTAGCCACCGCGTGCGGCGACGAGTTGGCGGATTTGTGCTTTGGAGAGGTTGACGCCTTGGACGTCGATGACGATGCGGAGGTCGAACCAGTCGATGTCTTGGCCGATGACTTCGAAGCGGACGGCGGCGGTGACGGGGTCACTGAGAATGGATTTGAGGCGGAGGTCGATATCGAGTTCGATATCTGGGGGCATGGAGCGGACCCATTCCGCGAATTTCTCGGGGAATTGTTTGGTGATGCGGGATTTGAAGGAGAGAAGTTTCTCGTCGTATGCGAGAGACATTTCTTCGAGGATATTGGGGAGTGGGTGGAGGGGTTCGCGGGCGAAGCGGAGGAGTTGTTGTCCTTTGACGGGTTGTTGTTCGACGAGTTCCCAGCCGTCTTTTGTGAGGCGTTCGGTACGGCGGCCTTTGGTTTCGATGGCGGTGACGTCGATGACGAGGTGCTCGGTTTCGGCGGCGGTGAGGCCGGCGATGAGTTTCATTTCGAGTTTTGGTTTTAGCTCGAGGTCAACGACGCGTTTTTTGAGGGACTCTGGGAGTGTTGCGCCGATTTTGCGGAGGAATTCCACGCCTTCGAGAGAGTCGATGACTTTTCGGGGGATGTGGTAGCGAGGCATGACCTCGGTTTGCTCGAGCCAACGTGGTGGGCCGGGGAAGACGGTTTCATCGGACTGATAGAGTTCTTTGCGGCCGGGGAGGAGGCGGACGGAGTGGGAGACGTTTTCACCGGTTGCGGTGACGAGTTGGATGGCGAAGGAGTTGGGATCGTGGGGTTCGTCTTCGCAGATCCATGAGAGGGGCTCTTGGCTGACGCGGAATGGTCTTTCATCGAGGTTGACGAGGTATCCGCTGAGGGCGGGTTGTTGGAAGACGCGATTCATGAAACGGCAGGATTCTTCTTGGTCGAAGTCGAGGGTGGTGTCGCCGGTGTTTCTGTAGAATGCGAGGAAGTGTTCCCAGAGGGTTTGGGAGGGGGCGTCCATGAGGAGGGCGCCTTCTTGGTGGAGGGCGACGTAACGCTCGATGTCTTGTTTTTCGCGGAGCTGGAGGTGGAGTGCGTTGGGTCTTTCTTCGCGGACTTCCATGCGGGCTTCGTTGATGGTTGCGACGAGGCGGAAGCTGACGGTGGTGGCTGGGTCTTGGGGAGGGCGTTCGTTGACTTGTTCGATGCGTTCGTACCAGGATGCGACTTCGCGTTCTTGTTCCCAGTCTGCCATTTTTTTCTGGACGGAAGAGAGGTCCGTGATGACTGACATGAATTCCGGGTAGGGGAGTTTCTTTTTGTAGAAGGCGTAGGCGAGGTAGTTCCAGAACTCGAGGATGTCGCCGGGGGGCATGGGCCAGAGTTCGAGTGGCTCGTAGGTGGTGATTTCCCAGCGAGGGTTGATACGGACCATATCGTGGTCGTGGAGTTCGCCTTCGATGACGTAGCGGCGGTAGCGTTTTTCGATTTTGGTGACGTATTCGGCTTCTTTGTCGTCGAGTTCGCGGCCGAGTTTGTCCTCGATGATGTCGAGGACGGGGGTGTCGTCGAATTCGTTGGGGGATTCGGGGAGGTCTTCGCCACGGTGCATGCGTTCCAACATGGTGGCATATTGGCAGGCGCCGGAGATGGTTTCGTCTTCCGCGGTGCAGGAGCCGAACCAGCGGTTTCCTTGGAGGCGGAGGGAGGTGCGGAAGGTTCCGGTTTCGTCTTCGACGCGGCCTTGGATGAAGAGGTGGTTTCCGAAGATCTGGGTGACTGCGCCGTCTTTCTGGAGCATGTCGCCGCGTTTGCGGGCTTCTTCTGGGAAGGAGTTGAGGAAGTTTAGAGTAGCGCGATCGGGATTCATAAGAGGGTTGTGTCTATTTGAAAAGACGGGTGGCTAGTTTAATGCTGGAATTTGAAATTAGGCAATAGGAAGTTTTGAGGAAGTTGAGGTCGTATTTTTGGGGAGTCTGAAAGTCTGAAAGTTGGAAGGTCGGAAGGTCGGAAGGTCGGAAGGTCGGAAGGTCGGAAGGTCGGAAGGTCGGAAGAGGGGGATAGGGATAGGGTTTGATTGATGAATGACGATTGATAATTTTTGATTTTTGATTTGGGGAGAGGGATGGAGATAGGGAGAATATTTAGGGAATCTTGCGCTTTTTGCAGGTGGCTGCTTTGTCTTGGCTTTCACCACGCGCCGGATAGGGCGACGGAAAATGAGTCTGCCGTGAGAGACCCATGAGTGCGTATATCAGCTAAGGAACCCAACCCGTCCCACCGCCCTCCCAGCAAGCCTGATATACGCACGCGTCACGGGAAAATCCTTGATATCTCGATGATTTCCCCCTTTCCTACTGGAGAAGTTCCTTACCGGATATCGCCGTGATGAGGGATACTAATAAATCCTGTTGGACGAAAAGCGGAGCTTAAAATCATGTTCGGGAGCGTAAAAAGAAGGGCTTGCACTGGTGGTTAGAAGCTGTTCAAGTAAACAGCATCGAAGCGACAATCAACAGCATTTTACGCGAGTGGCGTGACCTCTGGCCCGGAGGTTTGCGCAAGGAGGAGTATTCGACCCTCAACCTCATGGCTCTCTGCCGCCAAGGGCCGCTTGGATATAACCACGCCCGCTGCCAAGGTTGCCGACACTCGGAATGGTATGCCAGCTCCTGCGGCAACCGCCACTGCCCCAACTGCCTTGGACCGCGACAGGCGCAATGGTCACAAAAAGTCTGTGAGCGCCTACCGGATTGCCCGCATTTCCACGTCGTTTTCACAGTTCCTGAAGAACTCCATGATTTCTTCGGGGCGAACTACCGGATTGCCGCAGACGTGTTGTTCAAAGCCGCCACCGAGACACTCAAACTTTTCCAAAAAAACAACTGGCGCATGGAGAGCGGCTTTCTGGCAGTGCTCCACACTTGGGGCAGTGCTCTCAACTGGCACCCGCACCTCCATTTGCTCGTCAGCGCGGGCGGGCGCTCGGTAGCCACCGGCCGCTGGCATCAGGCACGGGACAACTATCTTTTTCCAGTCAGATCGATGTCGAAAGTCTTCGGCGCAATCATGCTGCGCTGCATCGAGGAATTGGAAAGCCACAAGGGAGTCAAATGGCCGGAGGCAATCGAAAGCGTTGAGGCACGTCGCGACTGGCGGCTGAAGCTGGCAGGTCAGAACTGGAACATCTTCAGCCGCGCCACGCTGGGCAACACCCGCGCGGTGGTGCGCTACCTGGCCCGATACACCAGCCGGATCGCCATGAGCAACCAGCGCATCAAGTGTGTCGATGAAGAGAAGCGCACGGTGAGCTTCGAATACAAGGACTACCGCGACAATGATCAGACCAAGGAAATCACACTTCCTGGCGCGGTGTTTTTGAGGCGCTTGAGCCGCCATCTGGTGCCGAGTCGTTTCCGGCGGGTGCGCTACTACGGCCTGCTAGCCGGAGCGAAGGGCAGACACCGCGATCTTCAGGGCGCACCCCAAGCGGCCATCGGCGAAAAGACCGCCACACACCCGCATCCGGCCTGCAAAAAATGTGACGCGAGCAATTGGATCTACAAGAGATTCAAAAACCGCCCCGATCACCCTGCCAGAGCGAATACCGGAATCGTCCTATCCCTTATAGAGAAAGGGCAAAATCGCTTTTCCCTATACCAGCCAGATACGGGGTGAATCGCGCCGCAAGATGGCATGATTCGGGCGCACAACACGTCCAACAAGGCGATTCGCACAACGTCGGCCACCCCAACCCCGAATTCATGCTTCCATTCCGCCGTGCGCGATCTTAACGTTGTGCAAAATAAATATGAAGAAATTATCCCACATCATTACATGCATCGCATGGATCATCTTCGGCCTCACAAGCTGCGAGAAGCAGAAGGATATTGACCAAGCCAAGAAGACTGCATCAAGCGAGAGTGACGTTATTCCGAATTCGGATTCGGCGGCGACGACAAAGCCACCTTTAGCAGCCATTGAATTCGATGATCCAGCAGACGTCTATTTTCAGGCTTATTTATTGATACGTGAATCAGAGAAGACTTCAGATCAGGAGGAATCTATACGCATCCTCAAAGATGCTCTAGGCTATTTCAAGGCAGTTGAGAGCCAGTTTCCTGACTGGAAGACATCAATGGTAGATGCGCGCATTAAAGATACAGAGCAAAAGCTAGAATCACTCGCGATGAACGGCCGCTAACCTATAAAATATTAAGCACAACAAGTCGCACCATCCAACCGCTAGGAGCCGCTCTGTTTCGATGATTTCTGGTAACTACACCCTCAACCCCGTGAGACACTTCCGCCCACGCTCCTAGCGGTGGATGTGCTTTACGTTCGCTAGAAAATGAATAGCACGGAATCCTTTATCCAGATTGCTACTACGGCATGCCAACCTCTCATACAGAAAGGTTGGGCTATAGGTCATACCGAAGGAATTCGAGGAATGCAGATGATCGTTCTGAATAGCAGCACACAAGAATATCGAATTGCCTACGAATATTTCGAGACACCAGCACTCCACAGATATGAGAATGGTCGAATTGCTGAGAGTTTTCCGGTGAATGCAAAAGTCTTAGGCGGACAAGGGGGGATTTTATCAGCTACCCATGAAGAGCAATTAAGCTATTGGCTCGATGCAGCAATTTCAGTAATCGCCGAATTAACCGAAAAAGCGAACAAGTCGGCTCATCCAACGGCGGGCAACCTCTCAATTTGAATTCGGGCTTTCCTCCCCGCCGTGGATGGCCTATATCGTTCGACAAATAATGTTTCGCAAGGTCATCTATCCCCCTGATTCGGAAGCGTCTCGACAAGAGATGAAGTCGGATTGCGAGAAGCGAATAAAGATCGCCATCAAGACGATGTTCGTTTGCGGTGTCATTTTCATTTCGGTGGTTATTATCAGGCTCTTTGCTCCGACGCTGTTTGGAAGTTTCGGTGGCAAGATTCTCGGCGGGATTCTAGCCGTGATGATCGTGCAAGGAGTAAACTGGCTCTTTGAATCTCAGCAGTTGAAGAAGCTCGAAAGAACCGACGGAAACCGAGGAGCGCCTTGACTCGCAATAAAAAGATCGTCAAACAAGCCGGCGCATCCAACGTCCGGTAACGTCATTCTTTGAATTCGGGCTTTCCTCCCCTGTGTGGATGAGCTAGGCGTTGGCTAAAATAATTCTTGCGGCGATACCAGAATGTGGTATCGTCTTGTGCGTTGAACAACCGACATCGACACACCTTATCCGAGATTTTCAAGAATCCGGTTCCAGCATCAATCAAATGGGCTGATATCGAAGGCCTACTGATTGCCTTGGAGGCCGAGCTTTCCGAGGGTAGCGGAGCAAGGGTTCGAATCGCCCTAAATGGCGTGAGAGCGGTTTTTCACAGGCCTCATCCACAGCCCACGACCGACAAGGGCGCGGTGAAGTCTATGCGCAGATTTTTAACCGAAGCAGGAGTAAAGCCATGATGAATTACAAAGGATACGGATGCACAATTCGATTTGATGACGAAGCCGATATTTTCCACGGTGAAGTCACTGGACTACGAGATGTTATAACATTTCAGGGAAGAACCGTAGATGAATTGAAGACGGCATTTCGAGGTTCAGTTGATGATTATCTCGACTTTTGTGTCAGCCGCGGCGAGGCAGCTGACAAGCCGTATTCAGGTAGATTTCTACTTCGGGTTGATCCGACACTTCATCGTAGATTGGTCGAATTGAGCGCAGACGAAGGAGAGAGTCTGAACAACTGGATTGCATCGCGTCTCGGAGAACTCACGGAAACAAGATAGCCAACAAGCCGCACCATCCAACCGCTAGTAGCCGTTCTGTTCCGATGATTTTCTGTAACTACAACCTCAACCCTGTTTTAGACTTCCGCCAACGCTACTAGCGGCGGATGTGCTTTACGTAGGCCAAGGAATTGAAGATGATGCCCCGCCCAAATCTGACTGTGATTCGTTGTGCGGATATTGATGCGTCAGCCGCATTTTACCGTCTCATCGGTCTCGAATTCGAGAAGCACAGGCATGGGACAGGCCCGGAGCATTACGCGGCATCTGACGGGATCTGGGCATTCGAGCTCTATCCCGCTTCAGTCAAGTTTCCTGTCAGCAGTTCGACACGTATGGGATTTGCGGTCGCTTCATGTGACGAGGTCGCCGATCGATTGCGAGTGGCTGGGTTTTCTCTCGATGCGGATCCCGCTGATTCTCCTTGGGGCAGGCGTGCCGTAGCTCAAGACCCCGACGGTCATCGCGTCGAGCTCTCCTCAGCATCCACCACTTGAAGACGCCTACCAAATCGTGCGTGGCAACCGGCGATAACGTCTATATTTGAATTCGGGCTTCCCCTCGCGGGTGCAACCACTCTCCGAAAAAACTCCACTTCACACCTCCCACACAAGTCATACATCATAATGTATAAACAGAACGCAAATCTATCTAACACCCGCCGAATCACAGGGTGTTGCTCGTGTAGCGGCTGAGACTGGCCGAAAACACAGTGAGGTTATTCGAGAGGCTATAGATCAGTATTTACTACGTCTTGGCCCCCAAGACCGTTTGAGCAGGCTAAGGGAAGCGCGCGGCATTTGGGCTGATCGGGAGATCAGTATTGAGAGTATTCGAGCAGATTTTGACCGATTCTGATCATGCTAATTCATACAGATATTTTGATCGACTATTTGCGAGGCCATCCAAGTGCTGTTTCGTTCATGGAGCAGGGTATAGATGATCTCGTTATATCCGCTGTCAGCGTAGCTGAGTTGTATCAGGGAGTTCGTGAAGGGCATGAGCGAACCAAGCTATCTCGTATGATTTCAGCATTTACAGTGCTGCCACTTACTCAAGAAATTGCAGAGACTGCTGGGCTTTTCCGCAGAGATTACCGTGATAGCATAGGATGCGGTTTAGCTGATTGCATGATTGCCGCAACAGCATCAGAACATCACTTGCCCTTGGCGACACTTAACGAGAAGCACTCAAGAATGCTTAGTTCCGTTATGAAGCCATATATGAAATCATAAAGCGAAGAAGCTCCATCCATCCGCTAGGGCCGCTCTGTTTAGATGATTATCCATAAACCTCTGTTCCGCAGTCGGTAAAAGATACTGTAAGCCAGAAGTCCTTATTCTATAGGCATTTCAAGGCGAAAACGAAGTCATATTCCACTCACCCATTGGATGAAATGAGACTCCAAAAAAATTACTCCAATATCCTCTTGAACACACATGTAGAGCTTTGCGACCTCTGCGCCTTCATGTCATCCGTAGCCTTGGCGAAGGATGATGCGCTGAAAAATTGAAACCCGACTGCGGATTATAGGATGATTTGATTTTGTGCTCTTTGTGTTCCTTTGCGGCCATCCATTCCGCTTCTCAGGTATATGATGTGGTTCTCGGTAATTTTTTCCCGTCACATGCGAAATTTATGCCCACAAAAGCTCGACAAATTTTCCCAAACCAAACCCACCCTCATCCTGAAATCCCTTCATTTCCAATCACTTACAAATCTTGTGCATGACCTGCATATTTAAAAACGTCGCCGCAACACTAGCGTCTCGCCCCCACTCACTCGGATGAGAAGGCGACTCCCTGCTCACCCCATCGGACTGGTCGCCTCTCGTTGACATCACCGAGGACGACAAGGAATACCTCATCAGCGCCGACCTGCCGCAAGTCTCCAAAGACGATGTCAAAGTCGTCGTGGAAAACGGCTCCCTCATCATCAAGGGCGAGCGCAAAAGTGAAACCGCACACAAGGACAAGAAAGTCCACCGCATCGAGCGCACATACGGCAGCTTCCTGCGCAGCTTCTCACTACCGGATGATGCCGATGGCAACAGCGTCACCGCCTCCTTTAAAGACGGCGTCCTGCGCGTCTCCCTGCCGAAATGCGAGGAGAAAAAGCCAAAGCAAATAGAAGTCCGCGTGGATTAAAAACACATACACAACAGAGCAAAAAAATCACGGGAGGCCCCACCAGGTCTCCCGTATTTTTATATCCAGCTTCTCACCAAGCCCAGCAGCGCGCAGCCAACCAACACGGCCACAAAGGAAACCCGGAACCGCCATAACAGCACAAAACTCACAAGTGCAACCAACAACGCAAAGAAATCAACTTTTCCACCCGCTCCATCCCACAGCGCATGAGCGGAAAACTTGACCCCGAGATTCAATATCACACCTACTACGGATGCCGTAATTGCTGTCAGGCACGCCCCTACTCTTGGTCTCTCACGCAGCCTCTCGACATAAGGCGCCCCGAGAAACACGAACAGAAAACAGGGAACAAAGGTAACCCACGTCGTGATCGCCGCACCAAGCGTCGCCGCGACAAGCGGACTGAATCCACCGGGATGCTGCCAGCCCCCCGCAAAACCCACAAACTGGAGAACAATCACCAGCGGCCCCGGTGTTGTCTCAGCCAGTGCCAGCCCGCTCATCATCTGCGCGTGACTTAGCCATCCGTAATTCTCCACCGCCTGCTGCGCCACATACGGCAACACAGCATAAGCACCGCCGAACGTAACCACCGCCGCCTTGCTGAAAAACAATCCCTGACTCACCGGCAGACTGTTCCAGCCTAGCCACAACCCAAGCACCAGAATCGGCAAGCTCCATAAAACAACACACGTCACCACGACCACCACCGCGCGCCTCCACGTCCCGCGCGGCGCATCAGGCAACCTCACATACTCCTCCTCATCCTTGCCTTCGCCATCTCCTCCATGACCCGCACCCGTCGGAAATTGGTTCTCAAAAAATGAATACCCAAGCCCGCCCAACAACGCCGCCGCGCACACAATGAAAATGAACGAGACGTTGAAATGATAGATCGCGATGAACGACAACGCCGCAATCATCCACAACGAAGCACTTCGCAACGTCTTGCTCCCGATCCTCCACAAAGCCGCGAAGATCACCGCCACCACCGCAGGCACCAGCCCCCCGAAAATCCCGGCCAGCCAGCCACTCTGCCCGCCCGCCATATACAACCAGCTCAAACCACATAAAATGAAAACCGCCGGCAAAACAAACAGCACTCCCGCCGCCACCCCACCCCGCCACCCATGCAATCTCCAACCCAGATACGTCGCCAATTGCTGCGCCTCCGGCCCCGGCAGCATCATGCAAAAATTCAAGGCATGGAAAAAATGACTGCCCGATATCCATCGGCGCTTCTCCACAAGATCCCGATACATCATGGAAATCTGACCAGCCGGCCCCCCGAAACTCAAAAACCCCAATCGCAGCCAATATCGGAACGCCTCCCTAAACGAAGGCGCCGAACGATCTTCTTCACCTTTCCTTCCCTCTTCGCTCATCTGAACAAACCTGAACCCCACCAACCCTCACGCCAACGAAATTTTTACCATCGACCATCCGTATGATTACAGACAAAATAACCATCGTATCTCCATCTACGACTTTCATAGTAATAAAACCATGATCCACAAAACCCTACTCCTGTTCTGCGCTCTCAGCTCCACGCTCCTCGCTGCCAAACCCAACGTCCTCGTCCTCTACGCCGATGACTGGCGCTTCGACACCCTCGGCTGCGCAGGAAACCCCATCGTCAAAACCCCCAACCTCGACGCCCTCGCCAAAAAAGGTGTCCGCTTCACTCAAAACGCCGTCACCACCTCCATCTGCGGCGTCAGCCGCGCCTCACTCTTCACCGGTCAATGGATGTCACGCCACGGCAACAAAGCCTTCCAACCCTTCGAAACCCCTTGGGAAAAAACCTACCCCGGCCTCCTCCGCAGCAACGGCTACTGGGTCGGTCACGTCGGCAAATGGCACAACGGAAAATTCCCCCAAGATAAATTCGACTTCGGACGCGCCTACTCCGGCGTCCACTGGATCAAACAAGAAGACGGAACAGAAATCCACGTCACCAAAAAGAACGAAAACGACGCCCTCGAATTCCTCTCCACACGCCCCAACGACAAACCCTTCTGCCTAACCATCGCCTTCTTCGCAACCCACGCCGAAGACCACAACCCCAAGCAATTCCTCCCCCAACCGGAAAGCATGGAGCTCTACAAGGACGTCACCATCCCTGTCCCCATCAACGCCACCGAGGAATCATGGAAACGCCTCCCCGACTTCTTCACCGATAAAAACGAAGGCCGCAACCGCTGGACATGGCGCTTCGATACCCCCGAAAAATATCAGGAAATGATGAAAAACTACTACCGCCTCGCCACCGAGGTCGATGCCACCTGCGGACGCATCATCGCCGAACTCAAAAAACAAGGCATCTACGAAAACACACTCGTCATCTTCACCACAGACAACGGCTACTTCCACGCCGAGCACGGCCTCGCCGACAAATGGTACCCCCACCAGGAATCCATCCGCGTCCCCCTCATCATCGACGACCCACGCATGCCTGCCAATGCTCGCGGAACGGTGGACACCAACTTCACTCTCAACGTCGACCTCGCACCAACCATCCTCGCTTTCGCAGGGATCAAGATTCCGGAAACCATGCAAGGCCGCGACATCAGCGACCTCTATGTCCGCAGCGTCGGCGCTGAGGGCTGGCGTGACGAGTTCTTCTACGAGCACGCCA
>JBGSRM010000124.1:0-7325 GCA_041737575.1 Akkermansiaceae bacterium | reverse complement strand
CAAATCGAGGCGAGTGCAAATCCGGCAAATAACCGCGGCTTCGCACTGACGTTCGGCAATACGATTGGCATTCTCAATATTAATGAAGGGAACACTCCCGGCTCGGTCACTTTTGGCCAATTTTGGACGATGGATTATTTTACAAATAGCGGACAGTCAATAGGATTACCCGGTGCCTACCAAAATGATTGGTTCAAAGTCGCCCAACTTCCGACGCCCATCACGCCATCACCGCGCGGAGCCTATGTTTCCGCCGGTCCTGTTACGCAGCCACAGAACATCATACGCTGGAATTACAGCGATCCGAACCCGACACCCTTTGCCTATGCCCAAATGGTAATGAAAGGCAATTCGACCACCAGTTATGATACGGTGGATTGGGCTCGTGACTGGCGTGGCCGCAACTGGATCTACAGTCCGGGTCACTACTACGGCTCGGGACTCTATGCCTCGGAAAACGATGCTTTGCTCCACACACAGCGGTTAGAAAACCCGTACGTCATCAATTTCGGTGAAGTCCGTGGCCAAATCGATCTCGCTAGAGTGGTCAATCATCATCCAAGTGACAGCTCCAAGCCGTTTCTGGGTACAGGCTCAAATCCATACGAGAAAATCAACCGTGCTCCAGCGATTGAACTGCCGACAGCACCCATGACAAGTCTGGCAGGCTTCTCCGGTATGCGCATCAACCCAGGCTGGACACACGCCCGCTCGAATTTTCCGCATTTGTTTCTTCAAGGTGCAACTGGTGCCAATACCTCATGGTCGCTATACGCGGCTGAACATAAAGTGGTTGCCTATCAAAGCGGCGTAACCGGCCCAGGGATCGGTAATTCTTTTATGCACCCAATGCTGAATCGAGATAGCGTATATCGATTCGTTGATAATTCGATCAGTCGGGATCCGAATGCCAACCGACTCAATTGGGCGGTCACCGAACCTGTCGATACCAAAGCCTACTGCGATTATTGGGATCATGTTTTTCTGCTCAATGACGCGCTTTGGGACGAGTATTTCCTGTCATCGTTAGCAAGACAGAGTCGTGATACCGATGCATCAGTGACTGCGAACATTATGATCGACCGGATGTTGGACGGCGAGCAGTTGCTGAACTCCCGCTACCAGTACACCGACAACGCTCATTCCAAGCAAGCTGTGGCCGCTGAACTAAAGGATGAGGATGGCTACCTGAAGGCGGCGAAATACCTATCGGTGGACGGCATGTTCAATGTCAACAGCACCTCTGTGAATGCATGGCATGCCTTATTTTCCGGCATACGCGAGCGCAAACTGGTGAGGCGCAACGGCACACAACTCCAGGAAATCAGCATTCCGGCGGACAAAAAAATCGCCATATCCAGATTCAACACAGCCGTTTTCGATAAAGAATCCGCCGACCCTGAATACGGTGTCCAGGATCAGGATGACAGTGTCTGGTCCGATGTTCGCTTTTTGAGTGATAGCCAACTTCGGCGACTTGCCGAGGAATGCGTGAAACAGGTGAAATTGCGCGGACCGTTTCTAAATTTCTCGGAATTCATCAACCGCAGGCTTTCGAATGACGATCTGGGCACGGTCGGAGCACTTCAGGCCGCCATCGACTATGATGACGAAAATCCTGATCCGGCCTCGATCAATTACCGGTTCAAAAGCGGTAGCGGCTTCATGATGAGAGAATCGGATATTGGAACCAATGAGTTCGGCACGCCTGAAGCTGTCAACGGTTCACGCTTTGCGGGCATACCTGGTTACGTGATCCAGTCCGATCTGCTCAAACCGATTGTCAACACTATGTCGGTCCGCGATGACACCTTCAGAATCCGTGCCTACGGGGATAGCCTCGATTCTTCTGGTAAGGTTATCGCAAGAGCGTGGTGTGAGGCCATCGTCCAACGCGGTGCCGCTTACGTCGACCCTGCCAATGAAAGTGATGAACCAAGTCGTATTCTCAAGCCTGATGGAAGTTTCGAGGACAACACGATCCTTTTGGACTTGAACAGGAATTTCGGGCGAAGATTCCATATCACAAGTCTCCGCTGGCTCCATCCCGATGAAATTTGACAATACCATCATGAATTTTTTCAGATTGATTCGACCGCTCTCAGCGCGCCCTCTCCGTGTCGGCTTGGCCGCCCTTTTGATTTGCGTGCCCCTGACGATGTCCATCCACGCCCAGGATACGGATGAGGTGGATCAGGAGAAGCCTGCTGAGAAAATCAAGGGTCGCAAGGCATGGTTCCTCTGCACCGAAATTCCGGATGACATCGATAACCCGGTTTCGGTGATGGCAGGTGAGAAAATACAACAGGTCACTCTGTCGATACGCCACGTGAGTGATCCTTTCGCGGTGAGGGGCGAGGGGATTGTGAGGTTGGTCAAAGAGATTCCAAATCCCGAAAACCCCGATGTGACAGCCTATCAAACGCTCGTTGAATCCAAGGTTCCAAAGGATATCGAAAACGCTTTGATCATTCTGGTTCCCGCTCCTGATCAAAAGAATGGCAAAGCCGCGTTTCTCAGCAAGGTGCTGGATTTGAACTCATTCAAGGGAGGGGATTACCTTTACCTCAATCTCAGTCCGCGAAAAGTAGGTATTTTGCTTGGCGATAGCCGTTCTGTTTTGGAACCGGGAGCGATGAAAATCCAAGAGAACAGACAGATCAAAGCGGCGACCAACTTGGTGATGAGTCTCCACTACGAATCTCAGGAAAAGGATGAATGGAAGATGATCGTTGCGACAACGGTTGTTGTGCAGCCGACACGCCGCGAGATCTGCATCTTTCATTGGGATGCCAAACAATCCCGAATGGATTTCCGGGGGGCAACTTTCCCGGTAGAGATCGATTGACGTGTCCGCCAGCTGTCTTGAAGGAGCAACGGATGATTCTCAAGTAATTACCTATTCAGCGAATGTGTGGCTGTAGCCTGTAGAGTCAATTTGGATGTATATCTATTCGACAAACCACGATGGCAGCGAGATATGTGAGCCATCGTCAACATGATGCTGATAAGAAGATATTCGAGCAGTATGAATGTGGGACTTGGAGAAACGGAAAACCACGCCATAATTAAGGCGTCTCATGAATTCATGATGAATCATTTTATGAAAATTTCAATAAACCACGCGGTCGCCCTTTTTCTGTCATCCCAGATTCTCACGGCTCAAGAGGCGCTGCCGCCGACATCGGTTGCTTTGGAAAAAACCATCATGCCTGTCTTTGGTGAGGGCGCGCTCTCAGGCAAGGTCACTACTAAGGATGCTTATTCAAACTTCCGCATGTATTTGAAGTATGACGCAGAGGAATCATCCTGGTTCGGTTTGGGAGAGGAGCACGGCTTGGAATTGCCGGCGGGCAAGGGGCGGACGGTGGAGATTGCTTATGAGCACAAAGGAGCTACGCCTGCCCTCTTGCGTTCATGGGTGGACGGCAAGGTGTTGCATCCGGGAAATGAACTCAGCGATACGGCGATACACATTTCATATTCGGAGGATGAGCAAACCTCTTCAGAAACTTTGAGATTGGATCGTGATTTCACCGCGATGGCGCGCTTCAAGTTGGGGAAAGGATCGGGGACGATATTTTCAAAGTGCTTGCCGGATGGGGATTGGGCGGAGGGTAGCAAGGCCTTGTTTGTGCGGAATGGCACATTGGTTTATAGCCTTGGGGGGAAGCAGGAGTTGGTGGGAAAAGCGAAGATGAAGAAAGATCAGGAGCATGTGGTTGTTCTGGTTTTAAAAGATGCGGAGGTTTCGCTTTTTCTGGATGGCAAACGAATCGCCAATCAAAAAAACTTTGTTTCGGTTGATACGGAAAACGCTGTGTTCCAATCGGGAGCGGGTGCGAAAAATTTCGGAGGTCAATTCACAGGTGATTTGAAATTCGTGCGGTATTGGAAACGCGGTTTGGAAGGAGATGAGGTTAAAAATTTATCAAGTGGTAAAGAGGACACGGTGAACACTCCGGATTTGAATCGCATATTTGAAACAGGTGAAACCAGCTTCGGTGGAGTGCCGGGACATGCGCTGCGCCCGGTGATTCACTTGGGCGGAGGATTCGTGATGCACCGCGCGTTCGTGCAACCTTTGGAGAAGGCGGATCATGCGGCATTGGTCGGCAAATGGAATGAGGAAAGTTTTCATCGCGGGCGTGAGATTTACAGCCAGCTTTGCATGACATGCCATGGCACCTTGGAGGAGGCCGGATCGCTTCCGACGGCACCGCGTTTCCATCTCGATGGCTTCAAAAACGGTGCCGATCCATACCGCATGTTTCAGACGCTTGAAAAAGGTTACGGCCTGATGACTCCGATGCCGCAATACACGAGCGCGCAGAAATACGATGTGATCTATTACCTGCGGGAACAGTTTCTGAAGGGTAAGAACGAGAAGAATCTTGTGCCGGTGGATGAGGAATATCTCTCGCTTCTGCCGCGTGGCATGAGCGCGCAAGAGGAGAACCCCGCCGCGCGCAAACAGCCTCAATTTCTTCTTCAAAACTACGGCGACACGCTTTTCTGGACGCTTCAGGTAGAGCCCGGAAATATCGCGCAAAAAGGAATCGCGATCCGCATGGACGAAGGGCCTGGCGGAATTTCCAAAGGCAAGGCGTGGATGCTTTACGACCATGACACCATGCGTCTCGCGGCCTGCTGGACGGGTGAGGATTTCATCGATTGGAAGGGCATCGCATTCGATGGCTCGCACGGCACACATACGAGCATCGTCGGTGAAAAACATTTCATCTCGCCGGATCAACCGATGTGGGCGAATCCGGAAACAGGTGATTACAAGGATCTGAGAATACTTGGCCGGGACGGGCGTCCATATGGGCCGTTGCCGCGCGAGTGGGTGCATTTCAAGGGAGTCGAGATTCGTGGTGGCAAGCCGGTCATCCGCTACACTGTCGGCGATTGCGAGATCCGCGAGGTGCCGCGTCTTGCGAGCGATGGCAGTTTCGAGAGGTTGCTCATTTTCGGGCCTTCCGAGATGAGCCTGAAGCTGAAGCTCGATGATGTGAGAGAAGAGACATGCAAGCCTGGGAAAACAGGCACGCAGCTTTTGATAAGGTATCGCGATGGCAAGGTGGAGGTGACCAGCGCAGCTACCGAAACAGCACCCGAAAAACCCGTATCGAAGCGATATGGCAAGATGCTCACCACTACGATTGGGCGCGGTGAAGAGAAGGGTGCCTGGGCGGTGGATGTTTTGAAAACACCCGAGCCTGATCAAAATCCTTGGCAGTCATGGATGCGAACGAGTGGCTTTGATTTCTTTGAGGGAGGAAAGAGCGCGGCGGTCTGCACTTGGGATGGGGAGGTATGGATTGTGGATGGCATTGACCAAAGCGAGGGCGAGTTGAAATGGCAGCTCATTTGTTCCGGGCTGTTTCAGCCGCTCGGTTTGAAAATCATGAACGGTGAAATTTATGTCGGCTGCCGCGACATGATTGCCGTGCTGCGCGATTTCAATGGAGACCGCGAAACGGATTACATCGAGAGCTTCAACAGCGACCACCAGGTCACCGAGCATTTCCATGAATTCGCGATGGGCTTGCAGGCAGATGCCGAAGGAAATTTCTACTACGCGAAATCCGCCCGCCATGCGAAGACTCCTGTCGTTCCGCATCACGGCACTTTGCTTAAAGTCAGCAAGGACGGCAGCTCCACGGAAATTATCGCGACTGGTTTCCGTGCTGCCAACGGTGTATGCCTCAACCCGGATGGGAGTTTCATGGTCACGGATCAGGAAGGGCACTGGAACCCGAAAAACAGGGTCAACTGGGTCTTCGGAGACAGGAAAGGCTCGGAAAACTTTTATGGAAACATGTGGGGTTATCACGATATCACTGACACCTCGGATGCCGCGATGACGCAGCCGTTGTGCTGGATCACCAATAGCTATGATCGCTCGCCGGCGGAGCTGTTGTGGGTTCCCGAGAATTCCGCATGGGAGACTTTGCGTGGTTCCCTGCTGAATCTCTCTTATGGTGCCGGACGTATCTATACCGTGCCATTTGAGAAGACATCCAAAGGAGTGCAGGGCGGAATGAGCGCGTTGCCCACAGGCTTCTTTCCGACGGGCATCATGCGAGGGCGGTTCAGCCCGCATGACGGGCAATTGTATGCTTGTGGCATGTATTCCTGGGCGGGAAATCGTCAGGAGCCCGGTGGATTTTTCCGGGTGCGATATACGGGAAAACCAGCATACCAGCCGGTCCAACTGACCACCTCTCCGGGAACCGTTACGATCGGCTTTTCCGATGCGTTGGATCCCGGCTCCGTTGCCGATCTATCCGCATGGAAAATCCGTGCATGGGATCTCAAGCGCACGGAGAAATATGGTTCCCAGCATTTCGATGAGCGCGAATGGAAGCCGACCAAGGCGACTCTATCCGATGACAGAAAGTCCGTGACCCTGAGTGTGCCGGATTTGGCACCGACATGGGGGATGTCGATCGAGATGAAACTTCGCGGAGAGAATGGGGAGGAGTTTACACGCGATATTCATAATTCAATTTTTAAACTCGATTGATTCAGGAACAACGAACGCTTAAGAAGTAAATATGAAACAAATAATGAAACTCGGTATCCCGGTGTTAGCCGCTATGGGACTATTTTTTTACGCGAATGCGGAGACATCGGAGAACAAGGAGAAGCCTCAGAAGGTTGGTTGGATTGAGCCGGTGGTGCAGGAGATCGAAGGCTGGAAGGTCTATGTGGATCCTGCGTTGTTATCTGGGGAGCATGAGGAAGATGGCGCGCTTGCTCTGAAGATGCTGGCTAACCATTTGCAACGGATTTCGATTTTGGTTCCGGAGAAGCAACTTGCGGAATTGCGGAGGGTTGGGATTTGGATTGAGTGGTCTCATCCCGAGCTTGGCAGCATGCAATATCATCCCGGTGAGGAATGGCTTGTGAATCAGGGCTATGATCCGCGCTTGGTGAAAAAGGTGCACATTCCACGGGCCAAGGAACTTTATTCCAGGCAGCAGATGTTGAAGCATCCTGCGGTCATTTTGCACGAACTGGCCCATGCGTATCATGACCAAGTTCTCACTTTTGAGCACGCGGGAATTATGGATGCCTACACGGCGGCGATGGAGAAGGGAAACTATAAGAAGGTGATGCTTTTTGACGGTCGTGAGGTCGAGCATTACGCCACCACGAATCACAAGTAATATTTCGCAGAGGCGACGGAAGCGTTTCTTTATCGGAATGACTTTTATCCGTTTGTTGCCGGGGAATTGAGCAAGCACGACGCTCAGGCGTTCAACCTGATGAAAGAAATCTGGGGTGAGTAACCTTGGAATTTTCCAAATCATGAT
>JBGSRM010000307.1:0-4560 GCA_041737575.1 Akkermansiaceae bacterium | reverse complement strand
TCGTTTTGAGCTTCACGCGACGAGCAGTGGGGATGAGGCGAAGGAGCTTGCGAGCAAGTTTGCGCGGGCGGGTGTGGAGTTGGTTTTGGCGGCTGGGGGAGATGGGACTTTGAATGCGGTGGTTGCGGGATTGGCGGGGAGTGAGACGGCGTTGGGGATCATGCCCGCGGGGACGATGAATGTGTTTGCGAGGGAGCTGGGTATTCCGGCGAACAATTTGGAGAAGGCGTTGGCGGTGATTGATAAGGGATTGATACGAGAGGTGGATTTGTTTTGTGCGAATGGATCGCCGTTTGTGCAGATGGCGGGTGTGGGGTTTGATGCACAGGTGATTGAGGAGACGAAATTTGAGACGAAGAAGAAGTTGGGGCCGTTGGCTTATTTGTTGTCTGCGGTGAAAGTCTTGGGGGAGAAGCCGCCGATGATGGAGGTAGAGACGGAAGATGGAAGGGTGGAGAAGGGTGTGGCGGTGTTGTGTGGGAATGGGTCGTTGTATGGGGGGCAGTTTCGGATTTTCCGCAATGCGAAAAATACGGATTCGAAGCTGGATGTGATTGTTTTCAAGGAATCCGGGTATCGGTTGGTTTTGGATTCGTTGAAGGGGATTGCATTTGGGGGGATCGATATATCGGCGACGACGAGTTATTTTCAGGCGGGGCGTGTGGTGGTGCGTTCGAGTGTTGAGGTTCCGGTGGAGGTGGATGGGGAGTTGTTAGGGAGGTTTGATAAGGTTGAATTTTGTGAGATGAGTCGGCGTTTGCGTGTGGTTGCTCCCGAGGAGCCGAGTGCGACGCCATTTGGGGATGCTTTGAGGGCGATGTTGAATTGGCCTGCGAAGTCGAAACAAGAAGAAGTGATTGAAGCGACGTGAAGGATAAGCAGAGATCGAAGTTTTTTGTGTGGGTGAGGCGGGTATTGCTTGGCTGTTTGTTTGTGGTGTTGGTGGGTGCGGGGTTGGTTTTGTATGCGAATTTGACGGCGATTTGGGCGTCGAAGGGCAGATTGTTTGATGATGTGAATGAGTTGCCGGAGGTGAAGGTGGGATTGGTATTCGGGACAGATCCCCGGCATCAGGGGAGGGAGAATCGGTATTTCCGATATCGGATTGATGCGGCGGTGGAGGTTTGGAATGCGGGCAAGGTGGAGACCTTGATCGTTTCCGGAGATAACCGCGAAAAGGATTACAATGAACCGCAGAAGATGAAGGAGGCGTTGATCGAGGAAGGGGTTCCGGCGGATCGGATTGTATGTGACTATGCGGGTTTGCGGACTTTGGATTCCGTGGTGAGGGCGAAGGAGATATTCGGGGTGACGAAGGTATTGGTGATCAGCCAGCGGTTTCAGAACGAGCGTGCGATTTATCTGGCGAAGGCGAACGGGATGGATGCGTATGGGTATAATGCGCAGGATGTGGAGTTGCAGGCGGGGATGAAGACGAAGATGCGGGAGGTTGGGGCGCGGGTGAAGATGTGGTTGGATGTGAATTTTCTGGATACACAGCCGCGGCATCTTGGGGAGAAGATTGAGTTGCCTGAGTAATGAGATCGAAGGCGATGGGGGTATGGGGGCGCACATTGAAAGGATGAAATGAGCAAGATTGGATGTTCATGCATCCATCATTCGCGTTTGGCCTGAAATCCGAAGTTCCAGATAAGTATCAGTAATTTTACCACTGAGGCACTCGCCCGGCGCTCCGCCTGTTCAAGTCAGGGGTGGCGTATTCTCCGCTCACCTCATCGAGCAAGGATGGTTGTGTGTGGAATCCGTTTCTCTTACGATACAAGTTTGTCAGTGGGTTCAAGAGTCGTGAGCCTTGTGCTTGTGGATGAGGACGACAACATCACCGCCCGCATCGTTTCCAATGGCATGCTGCGTTCGGATGCCCCAGCCAGCATCAAGTTGGTAACCCTCAGCTTCCTTGCGGGTAACAATGCCGGATTGAATGCACCGGGAGGAGATGATTATCCGTTCAAACTGAACGCGGACAACTTCCGCTTCCTTCAGAACGATGACACATTGTCCGCGCCAGTGGATGAGGCACTGAGCTTCACTGCGTCAGGTGTGGCACCAGCCAACGTGTTGGGCGAACAGCTCGCTCTCTCTGACTACTTGCAGGCCCGTTATTCCACCGCGCCTACAGCTTATAACATCGCCGATACCGTACAAGCGTTCGACATCCGCATCCAGAACAAAGCCGCCCGCACCGACAACGTGCTTGACGGTCCAGCGACCTTCGCAGCGTGGCTTGCTCTGAATGGCTTTACGTCAGGCGGCATCAATACCGACACCGACTTGGACGGTTCCATCGATTTGATTGAATACTTCTTCAACCAGAGCACAAACGATGGTGCCGACAACGGCAACCTGCCGGTGGTCACCAGCGCGAGCGGTGAGAAGTTCCTCGTCTTCACCACCAACAACACGGTGGCAGGCGTGAGTGGAATTCTTCAAAACTCCAACGATCTTGGAATCGCCGATACATGGGAGACCGCCGTAGAGGGTGTTGACTATGAAGTCGTGAGCAATGTGGTGAACGGTGCCGAGACCACCACCACCGTCAGATTGCTGGGCACGGCACCAAACAGTTTCTGGAGACACAGCATTTCCTCCAACTGATCAATCTGACTAACTGAATTGTTTACCCGATGGCCCGCACGAATCAATCGTGCGGGTCATTTTTTGTGATGTCATATCACGGCGTTTTGAATTTGAAGTTCCCATAAATGAGGATGGGAATCTACCGGCTCAGGAGCCAGGATTTTCAGGTCTGAAATTCGCTTCGCTGCTTTCCACGTTCAGGAGACGGGAAACTTCGGAGTGGAGTGTTCGGGCGGCGGCTTTGCGGTCATCGGGGAGAGGAGGGGCGTTGCCGATGGCGAGAGTTGCTGTTAGATGCCGGATTTTTGCGAGGCGGAAAAGGTGGGATGCGAAGGTGTGGTCGCCCCAGTAGCAGACGTCGTTTTTGAGGTTGCCGGTGGGCGCTTGGTAGGAAATGGCGGCGGGGGTGATGGGTTGGCCGGTGTCGAGGGCGATCTGGAGGAGGGTAGGCTTGAAGGGGAGGATAGATGAGCCGTCGGAGCTCGTGCCTTCGGGGAATAGGACGACGGGGATGTCGTTTTCGAGGGCGCGGAGGATTTCCGCCGAGGTTTCGGCGGCGCTGGCGCGGCGGGTGCGGTCGGCGAGGATGGTGCCAGCGGATTTGAGGAGGAGGCCGATGACGGGCCATTTCCTGACATCGGATTTCGAAACGAAGACGAGGGGTGCCTGTGTGGCGATGACGATGACGTCGAGGTAGCTGAGGTGGTTGCAGACGATGAGGCCGGTAGTGGGGAGGGTGCCGGAAACGGTGACTTTGGTGCCGAGGGCGCGGAGCATGCGGCGGGCTTGGCGTTGTTGCCACTGGGCTCTGCCTAAGGGTGTGTGTGGGGGGCGATCGAGGGTGAGGCCGTGGAGGATGGCTGTGGCGAGTTTGGTGAGTCTGAGGAAAGGGGTGAGCAAGGTGAAAACTGCGGTTGGTTTTTTTTACCGCCAAGTCGCCAAGTGCGCCAAGGTTTTGGTTGTGTTTATTTTACCGCCAAGACCGCTAAGGCTGGGGTAGATATGGACTTACGGATTATCGGTTTTGAAAAAGTGTCTTTTGCCTGCGCGGGTCATGTTTTCCAGATCGAGTATGGTGAGGAAGTCGATTGTTTTGAAATCGGTGTCGAGTGCGGGTGGGCCGGCGATCCATGCGCCGACGGTGAGGTAGGCGGCGAAGAGTTTCGGGGTCTTTGCGGTTTCCGAGAGGACGGCGGGTCTGGGCATGATGTAGGAGCCGATAGGGGTTGTCCGGAGGTGTGGTGGTGCGAGAAATTTTTCGGTCAACTGTTCGTAAAGGCCCCAGCCTTCGGCGGGGCATTGTGATGTGAGCGAGCTGCAACCGAGGAGGTAGCGGGAGTTCTGCTTCTGGGCGTAGCGGGCGATGCCGCTCCAGAGAAGGTCGAGGACGGCGCGGTTGCGGTGGTCGACTCGGATGCAGGCGCGGCCGAGTTCCAGGATTTCATCGCGCAGGGATTCGTAGGGGGAGAAATCGAATTCCGTGGCGCTGTAGTAGCCGAGACCGGCTGCGGCCATGGTGCCGGTTTGGAGGCGGTAGGTGCCGATTACTTGGCCGGTTTCATGTTCCTCGATAATGAGGTGATCGCATTGGGCATCGAAGGGATCCGCGTCGAGGCCGCTGTCATCGGAGGAAGCGAGGCCTTCGCCGAGCTCGACGTTGAAGACCGCGTAGCGAAGGCGCTGAGCGGAGCGGATGTCGTTGATGTTGCGGGTGGTTCTGATCCTGTAACAGGGCGATGCCAAGGTGGAGGTCATTTGTTGATTCAGGCGGAAATGGCGGACGATCACATCCATGATTTCTGAACTTTTCGACACATTCGCGCCGTGATCCGCGTTGTGGTTTCCGATCTCGATGGCCTGCGTCCACTGCGAAACGAGGGTTTTGTAGGCGGCGAGAAGCGGGGTGTGCGGGTGGTAGATGTGGGTGGCCTCGGAGGTGAGGCCGTTGAGTTCGATGACGCG
>JBGSRM010000276.1:0-6246 GCA_041737575.1 Akkermansiaceae bacterium | reverse complement strand
ACATCCGGCGGTATCGGAAAAAACGATGACTCCGCAAACGCAATCCAAAACAACGCCCACGCCCCCGCAGGATGCTCCGCCCACGACACCGTCCAAGCATACATCCTTCGTATCACATTCGGCTTCTTCACTACTGCTGCTTCACTCATAATTCAAAAGGTTCAATCACACTCCGCCCGCGTATCGCGCGATAACAACTCCATCATCGCTGCCGCCGCGGGCTTTTCATTATACAAAATCTCATACACCGCATCCACAATCGGCGTCCTCACACCGGCCTTCCGCGCCGCCTCATGAATCGATGCCGAATTCGGCACACCCTCCGCCACCATACCCAACGACTCCACACTTTCCGCCAACGACTTCCCCTGCCCCAACGCAAGCCCCACACGGTGATTGCGCGAATGCTTCGAGAAACAGGTCACAATCAAATCCCCAACCCCCGACAAACCGGAAAATGTCTCCGCCCTGCCACCCAACGCCGTCCCTAAACGCGTCATCTCCGCCAACGCCCGCGTCACCAACGCCGCCACCGCGTTATCCCCCAAACCCAAACCATGCGCCATCCCCGTCGCTATCGCATACACATTCTTGATCGCACCTCCCAACTCGATCCCCGCCATATCCATACTCGTATACGGCCGGAAATACGGCCTCGTGAAAACTTCCTGCAAATCACACGCCAAATCCACATCACTCGCCCCGATCACCGCACATGTCGCCTGACCCGCCGCCATCTCCTCCGCATGATTCGGCCCGGACAAAACCGCAATCGCATTCCTCGGAAAAACCTCCTTTATGATCTCACTCATCCGGTCCCCCGTTTGCTTCTCAATCCCCTTCGCACACGACAATAAAACCGAACTCTCGGACAACCCATAACCCGCCAGCTCCTCCACACAACTCCTCGTCGATCCCGTTGGCACCGCAAACACCAACAACGGATACCCCACCACCTGCTCCAATCTCGTCGATGCCACAATATTCTCTGGCAACTCAATACCCACCAAATACCGCGGATTCTTCCGCTCCCGATTGATCCCATCCGCCACATCCTCATCCCTCCCGACCATCAAAACAGACCCCACATTCGGTGCCAACACCTTCGCAATCGCAGTCCCGAACGAACCCGATCCAATCACCGCAACACGATCAAACTTCATCCCCCGCCCCCTTTCTCTTTCCACCCCAGACAAAACGCGACTCGGCCCCATCCATCAAACGCCGGATATTCGTCCGATGCTTCCACACCGCCATCAAACCAATCACCACCGTAAAATAAAACAACGGCCTGTTCCAAGTCCCTGCCTCCCACAAACTCATCCCGCTCGCGTCCTTGTGAAACCTCGCACCAAAATGTGTCAACAATGGCAACGCCACCGCACTCACCATACTCGCCACCGCCACATACCTCGTCGCCACCAACGTCACCAAAAAAACCAGAATCAAAATAACAATCGCCGCCGGCATCAACGCAATCACCACCCCCGCCGAAGTCGCAATCCCCTTCCCTCCCTTGAACCCCACCCACGGCGAATAATTATGCCCCAGCACTGCCGCCAACGCCGTTAACACATGCACCAACTGCGCCGTAGCCCTCTCCGGCCCAGGAAACATCGCCAGCCCATCCAGAAATCCAACATGCAGCATCGCCTCCCTACCCGCCACCGGCACCAAATTGATCGCCAGCATCACAGGCAAAAAACCCTTCAACGCATCCACCAACAAACAAACCAATCCCTGCTTCTTCCCCACAATACGAAACACATTCGTCGCCCCAATATTCCCCGACCCATGCTTCCGAATATCAATCCCGTTAGCCCTCGCAATCAATAAACCAAACGGTATCGAACCCAACAGAAACGCGATCACAGGACATAACCAAAGCTGCATAAATAAATTTCTAACTACTCCACCTTCGCACTCACAATCACCACATTCTCCACCGGAACATCCGGCGATGGACTGGCCTGCACTCCTCCGGTCATCCCGTTACGAACAATCAATGTCTTCTGCGCCGTCTTCACATTCTGTATCTTGTCCACCACATCCATGCCCTCCACAACCTTACCGAAAACTGCATAACCATTGTTGGTCGGAAAATTCAATCCCACGTTGTCCGCCGTGTTTAAAAAGAACTGCGTCGTCGCACTATGCGGATCCTGCGTCCTCGCCATCGATATCGTCCCCCGCTCATTCTTCAACCCGTTCTCCGCTTCATTCCGGATCGGTTTACCCACCTTCTTCTCCACCAAATGCCCATCATCCAGTTTGAAACCCCCACCCTGAACCACAAAAATATCCGGCCCCTTCACCACCCGATGAAACACGGTGTTATCGAAATACCCCGCTTCCACATACTTCACAAAATTCCTAACCGTGATCGGCGCCCTATCCCCATCCAACTCCAGCAAAATATCCCCCTCACTCGTCTTGAACCTGACCTTCTTCATCCCCATCGGCTCTCCATCCCCCGATGTCGCACCCTTGTCTGCCTGGCACGACGCCATAAAAGCAAAACCCAAAAGTCCGAGAATCAGAAAACGTCTGTCCATGCCCGCGTTCTAGTGCTCAACGACATGCTTGGCAAGTAACGACACCACGGAATTCAACCTCTCCCTCAATACACCGGTGCTCCCTCATCATAACTCTGCCCCCCACCCTGCGAATTCTGAATCTTCTCCTTCGTCCAGTTATACCCAATCTCCGTATCACGCCACAAACCGATCGCTGTATTGCACGATACCAAATTCCCGAAAATAAAGATTAGCATGAACCATTTCATGCCAAAACAAATAACCTAAAATGATAATCAAGCAAACTTAATTTTCATCAACTTACCTCACTTTCCCACCTCTCTAACTACCAAGTCTTCACCAATTTATTAGGTTTTGCAGCGGCAGGATTATCCACACCTAGGCTGTATACCGCAGCACTTGGCCCTCTCAATTTTTCGGTCTTTCCTAAAACACTAAATTCTAGAATCTGATCATAATCGGTATCCAACTCCACATAATACGGCTGCCCCCATGGATCATATAGTCCCGTAATCTGATCTGCTGAATTATAAACCAGCCCGTCCCGATTCCCTTTCTGCGCTTGTTTAAACTCAAAATACCGTGTCCTCTTTTCATTTAGAATATCCGTACCACCCTCCGTACCAGACAAAACATTCAACAAGGTAGGGTCGCTCGTATTTGACGACGCTGGGATACCAGACAAGGAGTTATCGTCTTTCTGATAATTGTTGATCGCCTGTAACAGGCTATTAGCAGCTGCCAACGCTGTAGTCTGCCTAGCTTTTTGTTTCAACGCGATCGCCACTGGGAAACTGGCTGCCGCCAAAACTGCTATGATCGCAATCACCACCAGCAGCTCAATCAACGTGAAACCACCTTTTACCGAATTTTTATTTGGATTTTTCATGTTATTTAAATTTATCAGCGCAGATCGGGTGCCGATGTCAAATCAGAATTTCTCAACCCAACGCATTCACAACGTATTTACCTAGCCCAGCAATCCCCCTTTGGCAAACATTTTCATAATCACCTCTTCGACTGCTCAAGCATCCTCAATAAAGGTATCTCAGCGCGCTTCCTGATCTCCTCATCCATCTCCACCCTCGGCTCAAGATCACGCAAACAATTCCTCAGCTTCTCCATCGTATTCATCTTCATATACCGGCAGTCCGCACACGCACAACGATCCGTCGGGCCGGGTATCAAATTCTTATCCGGACACTCTCGCCGCAACCGATGCAACATCCCGCTTTCCGTCACCACCACGATATCCTTCACCGGCGCGTTCTTGCAATACTCCACCATCTTCTCCGTCGAGCACACCTCATCCGCCAACAACCTCACCGCCTGCGTACACTCCGGATGAGCCACCACCAACGCATCCGGATACTCATCCTTGATCCGCTGGATCGAGTCCCGCGTGAACTCCACATGCACATAACACGACCCCTGCCACAAATCCATCTTCCTCCCCGTCTGCTCCATCACCCACGCCCCTAAATTCGCATCCGGCACAAACAAAATCGGCCGATCCGCCGGCGCTTGATTCACAATCTTCACCGCATTCCCCGACGTGCAGATCACATCACACAGCGCCTTCACACCTCCCGAACAATTGATGTAAGCGATCACATAATAATTCTTCTCCGCGTTCGCCTTCAAATACGCCTCCAACTGATCCGCCGGACACGATTGCTCCAAAGAACATCCCGCATCCCGATCCGGCAAAACTACAACCTTCCCTGGATTCACAATCTTCGCCGTCTCAGCCATGAAATGAACCCCACAAAACACAATCACATCCGCATCCGTCGCCTTCGCATGATACGCCAGACCCAGCGAATCGCCCACATAATCAGCCACATCCTGAATATCCCCTGTCTGATAATTGTGCGCCAAAATCACCGCGTTACGCGCACGCTTCAGCTCCAAAATCTCTTCCTTCAAATCAAGCGCAACCTGCATGAAAAATACCTACACAAGAATTCCTCCAATAACCAATAACTAATAACTAATAACCTAGAACGCTGAAATCCGCAGCGCATTTCACCCCAATAGCTCCATCGCCCCCGTATGCCTCGCACCCTTTCCTAACTCCAGCTTGCCCGCTCGCGCCATCCCCTGCAAATGAGCCTTTCTCCCCAATCGTATCGTCCCCTTGCACAAAATCTGCGCACGAACCTCTCCATCGATAAAAGCCCGATCCACCTCCACCATCCCCTGGATTTCCACCTTCACACCCTTATCCACATGCAACTCCGCACACTTCAAATCTCCTACAATCCGTCCGTCACACCGTATCACCAAACTACCCGAACACTGCACAGCCCCGGACAACTTACCCATCAAGATCAAATCATGGCAACAAACACCCAAACCAAGCACCGAGCCCTCCTTCAAAATCGTCACCGTCCCACGCGTCTCGATCCTCTTCGGCCACGCCTCGCCCACCACAATATCTTCCAATCCGATATACCCCCCGCACTTCGGACACTGCGTCGATTGCGCATCCAGAACCACATCGAAATCCTTACCGCAATGAAAACAATTCACCGCCTTCTTGGGAGCACTCCGCTGAAACACCCTCGCAAAAAATCCTCGCGAATCCTTCTCCGCTTTCTTCACCTCTGCCTCTTTCGGCGCAACCACTGGATGCTGAATCGGCGGCTTGTCACTCGGCTTGAATTGCCGGGATTCCTTATACCTCGCCAGCGGCTTTCCATCCAAAATCTCGATGTGAAACCCACATGACCGACAGTTCGTCGAAACGACCATCGAAGGCTCATATTGACTATGAGCACACTTCGGGCAAACCACCTCCAAACGAGTACCTGTTGTTACATTTCCCATACCTCAAAAATACCCCCACTTCTGGGAAATATCTGAAAATTCTCAGCTCCCCGCCATCGCTGGCTGCTCGGCTGCCGGGACACTCGCAGCAGGCTTCTGCCCGCCACTTGTTTGAACTTCAGACGGCGTTCCCACTGTCGATTTTCCAACAAAGATCGCACCACCTTCAATGATAAGTGTCTTCGCCTTGATATCACCAATCACCTCCGCACTCGCCTTCAACTCCACCTTATCCGTCGCCGTCACATTCCCGTGAACCTTGCCGTAAATAATCACTGTCCCCGTCTTGATCTCCGCCTTGATCCGCGCATTCTCACCAACCGTCAAATTTCCGGTCGATTGAATCTCTCCCTCAATCTTGCCATCGACGATCAAATCATTCTGAAACTTCACCGTCCCCTTGATCTCAACATCCGATGACAAAACATTCCGCATACCAGCTCCCGATGCACCTGACGGCGACGCGGAACTCGTCGAACTTGACTGAAAAGATTCCCTTGCCGTCACCGGAGAACTCGTCTGCGGCGCGTAAACTTCGGGGGTGGTGAGCGATGGCTTTTGTGGCTCGCTTGCTTCTTGGCCTATTACTTTCTTGAACACGGTCGTTATCTAAAACTCTGAACGCCCTCATGTCAAAGGGTTTTCCCCGATTATTCCTGTGGAGTCTCCACTTTTTCTTCCTCTTCCTCTACCACTTCCTCCACCTTTTCCGGCTCGAACAAAATCCCATCGTCTTTCTTCAAAATATCCAACAAGGAACCCTCCACACCCGTCCCACCATCCTCTACTGCCCCGTCATCCTCGATGATCTTCCCATCCGGAACCTCGATCACAGGCGCAACCTCCACAGGCGGCACGGCCGTCAAAATTTGCTTCC
>JBGSRM010000271.1:0-21252 GCA_041737575.1 Akkermansiaceae bacterium | reverse complement strand
GGTAACGAAAGAAGAAAGAGATTCTGCAAGATCGGACACGCCAAGAATGCTAGCCACCAAAACTAAGCTGTGAAGGAAATGCTCAAGATTTTGATAATCTCAGCAGTCCTCCCATTCCGTGTATTCCGTGCATTCCGTGGTCAAAAATTACAAAGCCAAATCCGCCACCATATCGTGAAACACCTTGGAAACCTTGTTTTCCGATGGTTCCAGCAACGCAACAGGCCTTCCCATATCCCCTCCCCTACCCGTCGGTAAATCAATCGGAATCCGCGCCAACAACGGCACATTCATATCCTCCGCCTCCCTCACACCGCCTCCCTCACCGAAAATATAATACCTCTTCCCATCATCCCCCTCGAACCACGCCATATTCTCGATCAAACCCAAAATCGGCACATTCACCTTCGCAAACATCGCCACCGCCTTCCGCGCGTCAATCAACGCAACCTCCTGCGGAGTCGTCACAATCACCACACCATCCACCGCCACCGTCTGCACAATCGTCAACTGAATGTCACCCGTCCCCGGCGGTAAATCCAAAACCAAAACATCCAGCTCACCCCACGCCACCTGCCTCAGAAATTGCTGCGTATACCTCGTCGCCATCGGCCCTCTCACAATCACCGGCGACTTGTCCTCCAACAAAAATCCCATCGACATCAGCTTCAATCCATACGCCTCCACCGGCACAATCTCATCCTCATCATTCGCCGTCGGCTTCTCATTCGTCCCGAACATCAACGCCACCGACGGCCCATACAAATCACAATCACACAACCCAACCTTGAAACCACGCTTCGACAACGCCACCGCCAGATTCGTCGCCACCGTTGACTTACCAACCCCACCCTTCCCCGATGCCACCGCAATAATCCGCTTCACCCCCGGTATCGAACTCTTCCCCACACCACCTCCCACCGCTTCCGGCGCATCCTTCACCGAAACATCCACACGCACCGTCCCCAACCCGCTCACCTTCCCCAAAACCTCATGCACCTCCTTGAAAATCTGCTCCGGAATACTCGCATCCCGCGTCGCCACCTCAATCTTCACCACCACATCACTACCCTCCACCTCCACCCCCTTCACCAACCCGAACGAAACAATATCCCGCGAAAATCCCGGATACTTCACCTGCCTCAACACCTCTTTGATCTGCTCAACATTCATCATACTCGCCCCAACTCTCCCCACTTTCTCCTCCAAAGCAACTCACAATCTCAAATCAACCATCTCCAATCAACAATCCCATTACCCCACAACTCTTCCTCAGCCAGTCCTTTCGCGCGAAGCGATCTACCCTCCACCCAACAGAAAATCACAACCACTCAAGCAGCTTGAGGCCATAGGGAACGAATGGCAGAAAATCCGCCTCATTCACAGTAGCTAGTTCCGCATTGGAGAGGATCGCGGTGGCCGCGATCAGAGAATCAAATTTGAATCGTCGCGAGCGTCCAACGGCATTGAATAGTCGCGCCGCCTCTTTCGCGTGAGCTTCTTCGAAGGGAATCACGCCACCCGCTAGTGTCCTGTGCAAAATCCTAATTCCCTCTGAACTGACCGGCCCACACTCGAATTCCCACCACGCCACACTGGAAACCGCCGCTTGGGGAAACGACAGCATCAGCTTAAGTGCTGCCTCCCGATGAGGATCGCCCGCATCACTCAGAGCAATCAATAGGTTGCTATCTAAATGAATCATCGGCGTGTCGCAAAATCCTCACGGGTTTCTCGAAGTTGATCGCGCCATTCTGCTCCTTGTTCCGCTGTCACTAACGGATGGGCTTGCAGCCAGTGGAGTGCATCCTGAGGTGTCATCGCCGAAATCTCCTCCATACTCGGTTGTCTGGAACCAACAGACGGCTTGCTCGCTGCAAGCTCAGCCGATTCAATCACACGGCGCAAGGTTTCCGATTTTGATACCCCCCAACGCTTCGCTAAACGTTCGAGACGAGCTGCCGTCGCAGGATCAAATGCAACAGTTGTGCGAACAGTCATGGTGGCCATAATGATTTAATGTTATGCGCATCATGCCTCAAGTCAACATCCTAGCACTCCGATTTCCCAACCAACGAATCTCCAATCTCCACCCCACAACTCTTCCTTGGTGTTTCCCACATCACATAGCAAACTCCCCCCAACTTGATCCACCCCTCCACCATCGTCGTCGCGGTCCTGCCCGTTTACCTGCTCATGCTTGGCGGTGCCACTCTCAGGAAAACCAAAATCCTCAAACAGGAAAACGATCAGGGCATCATGCACCTCATCTACTCCGTCATGCTGCCCTGCTTCATCCTCGACCGCATGCTCGGCACCGAAGCCCTCCGCAACTACCAAACACTCGCCACAGGCATGGGCCTCGGCTTCTTCTCCATCACCGCAGGCATCACCATCGGCTACCTTATCGGAAAAATCATCCGCCTCACACACGGCACCGGCATCCGCACCTTCGCCCTCTCCTCAGGCTGCCAGAACTTCGGCTTCACCGCCGTCCCCGTCGTCGAAATCCTCTGGGGCGCTCCCGCCGTCGCCATCCTCTTCGTCCACAACATCGGCGTCGAAGTCGCCATCTGGACCGTCGGCGTCATGATCATCGGCGGCGAAAGCGGCATCAACTGGCGCCGCCTCATCAACGGCCCCATCATCGCCGTCCTCATCGGCCTCATCCTCGTCATCCTCCGCATCGATGATAAAATCACCGGCCCCTTCCGCTCCGCCATCTCCATGATCGGCATCGGTGCATTCCCCATCGCCATCCTCATGACCGGCGCCTCCATCATCGATCTCGTCGGCTCGGAAAAACCTTCCTGGAAAATCGTCACCGGCTCCATACTCGTCCGCATCATCCTCGCCCCATCCCTCATCCTCCTCTGCGCGAAATTCATACCCATGGCCACCGAGCTCCGCCAAATCCTCGTCGTCCAAGCCGCCATGCCCGCCGCCCTCGCACCCATCCTCCTCGCCCGCCTCTACGGCGGTCGCCCCGCCATCGCCGTCCAAGTCGTCATCGCCACCACCATCGTTTCCCTCATCACTCTCCCGATCATCATCACCCTCGGCATCCGCCTCCTAAACCTAACACCCATCACCCCATGATAGCCTTCGGCGCACTCAACTCATCCATCGATTCCATCATCGAGTTCGATACACCCACCCCCATCCCCGCACCCGACGAAATCCTCGTCCGCGTCCACGCCGTCTCCATCAACCCCGTCGATACCAAAATCCGCAAACTCCTCGGCGAAACAAACCTCCCATCCCCCCGCATTCTCGGCTTCGACGCCGCAGGAACCATCCAAGCCATCGGCGAAAAAGTCACCACCCTCTCCCCCGGCGACGAAGTCTTCTACTCCGGCGACGTCACCCGCCCCGGCTCCAACGCCGAACTCCACACCGTCCAAGCCGCCCTCGTCGCAAAAAAACCAACCAACCTCACCTTCGCCCAAGCCGCCGCCATCCCCCTCGTCGCCATCACCGCCTACGAACTCCTCTTCGAGCGCATGACCAATGGCGAAAATCTAACAGGAAAATCCATCCTCATCATCAACGGCGCAGGCGGAGTCGGCTCCGCCCTCATCCCCCTCGCCAAATCCGCAGGCCTCACCATCATCGCCACCGCCTCCCGCCCCGCCTCCCGCGATTGGTGCCTCCACCTCGGCGCCCACCACGTCATCGACCACTCGCTCCCCCTCGCCCCACAAACCCAAGTCCTCGGCTTCCACGAATTCCCCCTCATCGCCAACCTCCACGATACCGAACTCTACTGGCCCCAAACCTCCGAACTCCTCGCCCCCCTCGGCTCCCTCGGCCTCATCGTCGAAACCCAAAACCCCATCCACATCGGAAACCCCCTCCGCCTCAAATCCCCACGCATCGTCTGGGAATACATGCCCACCCGCTCCCGCTTCCAAACCCCCGACCTCCACCGCCAAGGCGAAATTCTGAATCAAATTGCAAAAAACTGCGAAAATGGAACCTTCCCCCTCCTAACCACCACCCCCCCTCAAAAACTAACCACCCAATCCCTCCAAAACGCCCACCACCAAATCGAATCCCAAACCACCACCGGAAAAATCTGCCTAGAACTCTAAACCCCAAAAACACCTCCCACATCCATTCTCCAAAACTTGTCCTTCGTAGCCTTGGCGAAGTAGGATTCGCGTTCATTCGCGTTCATTCGCGGTAAAAAAAACTTCCCACCGATCACTGATCACTAGCCACTTCCCACTCCACCCCATGTCCGAAACCTCAAAAACCCTCTCCCTCCAAGCCGCCACCGACGGCCAACTCTCCCCCTCCGAACGCACCGCCCTCTACCAACGCTTCCTCCAAAGCGCCCAGGAAATCATCCTCGATAAACACCGCAACGGCGCCGGCGGCCTCGAAGTCTGCCACGCCCGCGCCGAAATCATCGACTCCCTCATCTCCGCCATCCTCCAGGCAACCATCAACTCACAAAACATCCACGAATCCCCCATCGCCCTCGTCGCCACCGGCGGCTACGGCCGCGGCACCCTCAACCCCGCCTCCGACATCGACATCCTCTTCCTCCTCCCCCGCGCCTCCGGAAAACTCCCCAAAAACGTCCAGGAACTCGTCCAACACATCCTCTACCCCCTCTGGGACTTCGGCTTCAAAGTCGGCCACGCCTGCCGCTCCATCGCCGAGTGCATAGAAGAAGCTCAGTCCAACACCCAAACCTTCACATCCCTCCTCGAAACTCGCCTCATCGCCGGCAAC
Organism: Akkermansiaceae bacterium; assembly: GCA_041737575.1. Taxonomy (GTDB): domain Bacteria; phylum Verrucomicrobiota; class Verrucomicrobiia; order Verrucomicrobiales; family Akkermansiaceae; genus Luteolibacter. Next base: position 16,509 of record JBGSRM010000271.1, on the reverse strand, counting down.
ACCGACCTCTACCAACGCTTCCTCACCGCCTTCGACAAAAACTGCCTCAGAAAAGGCCACGACGCCTTCCTCGAAACACGCCGCCAGGACCTCGCCACACGACACAAAAAATCCTCCCACACCGTCTTCCTCCAGGAACCCAACGTAAAAGAATCCTGCGGCGGCCTCCGCGACTACCAGAACATCCTCTGGATCGCACGCGTCAAAACCGGCTCCCACGACCTCCGCAAACTCGCCGACGAACGCATCATCACCGCCAACACCCTCCGCGAAATCGAAGAAGCCTACGACTTCCTCCTCCGCGTCCGCAACGAACTCCACTATCACACCGGAAAAGCCACGGACATCCTCACCCTCCTCCTCCAAGGCGTCGTCGCCACCGCCTTCCGCTACCCGGAAAAAAACATGCTCCGCCGCACCGAGGCCTTCATGCGCGACTACTACCGCCACACCCGCCACCTCTACCGCCATACCAACTCCATCATGGAAACCTTCCAAATCCAGAAGGAAACCATCGCCGAATCCGGCCTCACATCCTTCCTCACCTTCCGTAGAAAAAAACGCGAGGAATTCGACGACTTCATCGCACGCGGCGGCCGCATCTACCCCGCCAACCAGGACATCTTCAAGGAAGACCCCCACCGCCTCATGCGCCTCTTCCAACACACCCAACTCCGCAACCTCCGCCTCTCCCCACAAATGCGCCGCCTCGTCGCCTCCCACTGGGACGACATCGACAAACCCTTCCGCTACCTCAAGGCAAACCGCGATACCTTCCAGGCCATCCTCGAACGCAAAGGCCAAGTCGCACGCACCCTCCGCCAAATGCACCGCATCGGCTTCCTCGGCCGCTACCTCCCCGAATTCGGCGCCCTCGACTGCCTCGTCCAACACGAATTCTTCCACCGCTACACCGCCGACGAACACACCCTCCGCTGCATCGATGAACTCGACAAACTCATCGACTCCACCGACCCACGCCTCCAAAACTTCCGCAAATACTTCCACGAAATCGTTGACCCCTACGCCCTCTACCTCGCCCTCATCCTCCACGACTCCGGACGCTCCGAAAACGTCCGCGAACACATCGACGGCTCCCTCATCCTCGCCACCAAAGCCTGCTCCCGCCTCCAAATCAAAGGCCGCAGACGCGCCCTCATCATGTTCCTCATCGACAACCACCTCGTCTTCTGGCGCTTCGCCACCACCAAAAACCTCGAAGACCCCGAAGTCATCGCCGAATTCGCCGCCATCATCAAAAACACCGAATACCTCGACGCCCTCCTCCTCTTCACCTACTGCGACACCAGCGGCACCGCACCCGACGCCTGGAACGGCTGGAAATCTTCCCTCATGCTCCAGCTCCACTCCGCAACCCTCGCCTTCCTCACCGATGGCCGCGAAAAATTCCAACGCAAACTCGACGAACACCGCGAACAACTCCGCACCGAAGTCATCTCCATCATGCGCGAAGACTACCACGAGGAAATCAAACAACACTTCTACCGCACACCCGCCGCCGCCTTCGCCTACCGCGACGCCCACGAAATCAAAACCCAGGTCCGCACCGTCCGCCACTTCCTCATCGCCGAGCAAGAGGAAAAATCCTCCCACCCCTACTGCGTCAAATGGACAGACCAACCCGACAAAGGCTACACCAAACTCATCCTCGCCTCCCGCGACAGACCCCTCCTCCTCGAAAAACTCTGCTGCGCCCTCGCCTCCGAACAAATCAACATCCTCTCCGCAGACCTCTTCACCCGCACCGACAACATCGTCCTCAACATCTTCCGCGTCTGCACCACCAACTTCGAACCCGTCTCCGACACCTCCACCCGCAACCGCTTCACCAACACCCTCACCACCATCTTCGAGACCCAAGACTACAAACCCGAAGACTACCTGAAACGAAAAACCAACTTCCTCAAACCACGCACCGAAACCGGCCTCTCCGTCCCCGTCCGCGCCCACGTCTCCAACGACCTCCACCCCTCCTGCACCACCGTCGAAATCCAGGCCCTCGACCGCATCGGCCTCCTCCACGACCTCTTCCACACCATCAACCAGGCTAACCTCAACACCGCTCACGCCCGCATCTGCACCGAAAAAGGCGTCGCCATGGACACCCTCTACATCACCACCAGAGACCTCCAAAAAATCACCGACCCCCAAACCCTCCATACCCTCGAAGAAACCTTCAACAACCTCATAGCCCGCCCCGAAACCTGAAAACCTACCCGCTCCTCACTCCGCTTGTTTGTAAAAAACCTTCGTCCGATCATGCGCGTTAAACTCCGCGACGATCTTCTCCAACCAACCCCTCTCCGATTCGACACATCTCAACGTAACATCGACATTCACCAGCTTCTCAGGCAAACACCTCCGCAGACACTCCAGACTGGCGCGGATAATCTCCTCCCTCTCATACCCGCCGCCCTTGGTGACATCGAACTCGGTCACATCCATGATCAGCTCCGCTTTGGCTTTGGGATCGCCCAAATCGCTGGCTCCAAATCCAACCCCGCACCTCGACGCCAGATTGAGATCCTGTGTCGCCTCCTTCGGGTTGTTGCTCGGAGGAACGTTTTTGGCGGAAATCAGATCAATCGCCGTCGCCATACCGCTATGCGCCGACCAATCATGACAAGTCACCTGCGAAACGACAACATCTCCCGCACCAAGCCCATCCAACGGCTGAAACGTAACAGTGAGAGAAGACTCTCCCGCCCAACACAATCGCACGGAAATGAACAGAAACGTGACCAGAAGTAATGATTTCATGATTTAGTAACGATGAGTGGCGCACCGGCGATGACAAACTCCGTTTCAACTGGACGTTATCGCCGGTTGCCACTCACGGCTTGTTAGGTTTCTGATTGCATGTATATTGTATTGTGCCGTCCTTCATGAGATGCACGGACAATTGGAGTCTTCCGTAAAGCCCGGCTCGGTATGTGTCTATTCTCTCGCATACGGCGCTGCCGTGAGCCCCCGGACGGCATACCGTTGATTCAATGAAGGTGAGTCGGGTCATGAGTTGATCGGCATCGGGCCAAGTCGCTGTCTTGTCATGCAGTTCTCGATATTGATCGGCAAGCGATGCTGCGTAAGCGATGTCGGATTTGGCGGTGTCTCTCCACCCTAGGTTGTCGAACTGGAGTTTAGCGGCTAAGGCAATCATGACGACAACCGCGACAGACAATATGAAACAGGACGTCTTCATGAATTTCTTAACCTAACGTTAGAGGAATGGAGCGCCGGGGTGAAGGACGAATTTAATCAGACGGCTTCCTCGGCGTCGCCATGTCCGACTTGTTCTCTCATCTTTTTTTGTATCCATTCTGCTCGAGAAAAGCACCGAATTTCACTAAGCTTTCTTTTGATCCCCAATCAAAGCCTTCGAGCCCACAGTAGTTGTTATTGGAAACAAATTCTTGCCCATCTGAAGTTCTAACTGCAACAGCGTCGAAGCCCGCTCCGGAACAGCAAGAATGTTCGAGGATTACCGAAGCAGAGCCACCATCTTCGAAACCTATCGTGACCATTGGAATGCCCTGATTGCCCCCCCTGAGTTGGTCAAACGCCTGATCATAGAAGTTCCGCTCACGGCTTAGGTGTCTGTATCCGAGAATTACAGCGATGGAGATATTCAGCAGCAAGAACCCAAGAATAAGGAGTCGAATAAAGCGCTTCATCAAGTGGGTATTTTCTTAGAGAACAATGAGTTAATTCAACTCGGCACCATATTGCCAAAATAATATCGGTCAAGGAGGCAAAATCCGCCTCCGCAAGGCGTTGTGGGTGAGATGTTTATGGATTTGTTTCGGAACCCTTTGCTTTTTGGAACGTGAAGAGATCTGGAAGTGCCGTACTGACAGACATCACCGTTCCGAGTCGCGTGTGATTTGGAACGCAAAAATATCCGGGTTTGCGAAGAGTCGGGTGGAAGAGCTGGCGGGGAGAAGCCGGATGCGACGGGGCTTGGATTCGCGGTTGAATTTTCTCATCTAGGTTAAACCCCCACCAAAACCGGCGTCCCATACGTCGTGAAACCCGTCGAACTCTCCACCCGCACCTCAAGAATCTCCCCCGTCAACCGCTGCACATCCCCTTCAAAAATCACAATCTTATTCTGCGGAGTCCGTCCCGACAAAGTATTCGGATTGTTCTTCGATGACCCCTCACAAAGCACCTCCTGCACCGTCCCCACAATCGCCGCATTCTTCTCCTTCGCGAACCGATCCACCACCGCCAACAACCTCTGGTTTCTCTCCTCCTTCACCTTCTCCTCAATCTGCCCCTCCATCTCCGCCGCCGGCGTGTCCTTCCGCTTCGAATACCGAAACACAAACGCATTATCAAACTCCAACTTCTCCACCACATCCACCGTCGCCTGGAAATCCTCCTCCGTCTCCCCCGGGAAACCCACAATGATATCCGTCGTGATCGCTAGCCCGGCCCTCGCCGCCTTCATCTTCTCGCAAATCTCGATAAATTTCTCATTCTTATACGGTCTCCTCATTGCCCTCAAAATCCGATCCGATCCACTCTGCATCGGAAAATGAATGTGCGGCATCAGCTTCGGTAAATACCTGAACGCCGCCACCAAATCATCCCGATACCCGATCGGATGCGGCGATGTGAACCGTATCCTCTCAATCCCCTCCACCTCATGCACCGCCTCTAACAACTGCACGAACGGCGATTTCCCATCCACCTTCGGAAACTCAGTCCGCCCATACAAATTCACAATCTGCCCGAGCAATGTAACCTCCTTGACCCCCTGCCCCGCCAAAAAACGAACCTCGTTCACCACCTCCCCAATCGGCCTCCCACGCTCCTTCCCCCGCGTATCTGGCACGATGCAAAACGAACACCTCATATTGCACCCCTGCATGATCGATACAAACGCACTCGCATTCCTAGCCTTCGGCAAATGATCACGAATCGTATTTTGCGAGTCCTCCTCCTCCGCCACATCACACACCGATGACCCCCTCAGCGAAAACACCGGATCATCCATCCTCGCCTCCATCCTCCTCTTCAAAATCCCATCCACATACTCAAACACCCGGTGATACTTCTGCGTCCCCACCACCACATCCAAATGCGGTATCCTCTCGAACAACTCCTCACCCCTCGACTGCGCCATACACCCCATGAACCCATAAACCACATGCGGCCTCTTCTGCCGCTGCACACCCATGATCCCCATCTTCCCCAGCGCCTTCTGCTCCGCCTGATCCCTCACCGAGCACGTATTGATCAAAATCGCATCAGCATCCTTCTCCGTCTCCGTCAACGTATAGCCCCCCTCCGTGAACATCCGCGCCACCTGCTCGGTATCGCGCTCGTTCATCTGGCAGCCATACGTCTTTAGATAAACTTTCGGCATCTCGGAAAAATCTTATCAACCAAGCTTCAAACGCTCATCGCTCTCCAACTTCTCTGTCAATTCCACATATCCATTCGGAAGCTGCATGTTGAAACAATACAAATAAAGCGTCAGAATCTTCGGATCAAAAACATCCACCAACTGCTCGATCGTCGTATCCAAACGCTCGCGATCCAACTTCTTCGGTAAATCCCCAACCACCGCGCCCTTCCCATCGTGCACAATCCCCAATCCATTGCAAAACATCGCCAGCATCGACTGCTGCGCTGAAAGCAAATACGCCTGCAAAATCTGCTCCCCCACATCATCACATACCTTCACCTGCAGCGTCTTCTGAATCCACGCATACTGATCCGCAAAAGACTTTTTCTGCACAAAAACCGGACGCAACTTCCTCCTCGCCGCCAAGGTCGAAACCGCAGATTTATAAACGTTCTTATCATTCTCTCGGAACCAATCCAGCATCTCTTGGACAACAGCAGGATCAACAGCAGTAAAAATTTCGTGTGGCTTCACAGGTTTGGGTAATTCAATGGGTCGGAAGTCAAATCCCTCCGCCGCATTATGGCAACCTTATCTTACTGCAATCATCAATCGACAATCCTCAATCTTCTATCTTCAATCACCCTCCTCACCATGTCCCAGCAAATTCTAGCCCCCCTAGACCCAGGTTTTCAGGCAGCCGTTCTCTTCAATCGAAACTACATCGCCAACACGAAAGCCTCCGGCAAAGCCGTCCCCCTCATCCTCAGCCTAGAACGCGAAAACAACCTCGTCTCCCGCTTTGAAACCATCGTCCACTCAGATGCCGACCCCACCACACTCTTCTACGTCGAGCGTCTCGTGAAATTCCTCCTCTGGTCACGCGGCGGCTGGAAACTCCACATCGGCGGCCCCGCTTCCATCGGCGAAGCCATCCGCCATGCCTACTCACCCCACGGCCCTCGCAAATTCGATGCCGACATGATGCAACTCGCCTACGACCGCCCCTTCGAGGTCGCCATCACCACCGCCGAACACGCACCTCCCGCCCGCGACATGGAAATCGCCGCAGGCGGTCACCTCGATGGCTGCCGCATCGGCTTCGACCTCGGTGCCAGCGATTACAAAGTCTCCGCCGTCATCGATGGCACACCCGTCTTCACCGAGGAAACCCCCTGGGATCCCAAAAACCAATCCAACCCCGCCTACCACTACCACCACCTCTCCGCCGCCCTCCACCGCGACGCAGCCGCCATGCCTCGCGTCTATGCCATCGGCGGCAGCTCCGCAGGCATCATCGTCAACAACGAGATCCGCGTCGCATCCCTCCTCCGCTCCATCCCCGAAGATCTCTACCCCACCGCCGCAGGCGTATTCCGCCGCCTCGCAAAAGAATGGAACGTCCCCCTCACCGTCATGAACGATGGCGACGTCACCGCCCTCGCTGGCGCACTCTCCCTCGGCGAAAACGGTATGCTCGGCATCGCCATGGGCTCCAGCGAAGCCACCGGCTTCATGGATAAATCAGGACGCATCCTCGGCTGGCTCAACGAACTCGCCTTCGCCCCCGTTGACTACAACCCCCAAGCCCCCGCCGACGAATGGTCCGGCGACACCGGCGTCGGCGCACTCTACTTCTCCCAACAAGCCGTCAACAAACTCCTCCCCGCTTCCAAAATCGATCTCCCCCACGAAATGGGACTCCCCGAACGACTCGTCGAAGTCCAAAAACTCATGCAAACCGGCGACGAACGCGCCGCCGCCATCTACCAAACCATCGGCACCTACCTCGGCTACACCATCCCCCACTACCTCGACTTCTACGACTTCGACCACATGCTCATCCTCGGCCGCGTCACCACCGGCGAAGGCGGCGACATCGTCCTCAACACCGCCCGCGAAGTGCTTTCCAAAGAGTTCCCCGAAACCCTCGATAAAATCAAAATGCACGTCCCCGACGAAAAAATGCGCCGCGTAGGCCAAGCCGTCGCCGCCGCCAGCCTCCCGGAATCCGCAAAATAAAATCCCATGAAACTACATATCCCCTCTGCGGAAATTTTCATCCCCGACAACACCCCCCTCCCCCAAGCCCTCTCCCGCACCACCCATCTCGGCATCGGTGCCCACCCGGACGACCTCGAATTCATGGCCTTCCACGGCATCCTCGAATGCTTCTCCAACGACAACCTCTGGTTCTCAGGCATCACCTGCACCGATGGCGCAGGCAGCTCCCGCACCGGCCCCTACGCCTCCTTCACCAACGAGGAAATGATGGCCATCCGCCGCAAAGAACAAAACAACGCCGCCACCATCGGCCACTACGCCGCTATGCTCCAGCTCGACTACCCAAGCTCCATCATCAAAAACCCCTCCGACCAAAACCTCAAACAAGATCTCCTCAACATCCTCAACGCCACCCAACCCGAAGCCATCTACACCCACAACCCCGCCGACAAACACGATACCCACATCGCCGTCACCATCGCAACCATCCTCGCCATCCGCGAAATGCCCGCCGAAATCCGCCCCAAAAAACTCATCGGCTGCGAAGTCTGGAGAAACCTCGACTGGCTCCCCGACAACGAAAAAATCCTCATGGACGTCAGCGGACGCGACAACCTTGCCGCCGCCCTCAACGGCGTCTTCGACTCACAAATCTCCGGCGGCAAACGCTACGACCTAGCCATCCTGGGCCGCCGCTACGCCAACTCCACCTTCTTCGACTCCCACTCCTCAGACCAATCCACCCAAGTCATCTTCGGCATCGACCTCACACCCCTCATCACAGACACCTCCCTCGACATCCCCACCTTCGTCTGCTCCGCCATCCAACGTTTCCAAAACGACGTCCACCAAAAACTCACCCGCCAGCTCGGCTAACTTCATGGAAATCATCATCCAACCCACCAAAGCAGAAACCACCGATGTCGCCGCCCGCATCATCGCAAACCTCATCCGCACCAAACCCAACGCCGTCATCGGCCTCGCCACCGGCAGCACACCCATCGCCCTCTACCAACGCCTCATTGAAATGAACCTCGATTGGTCACACGTCACCACCTTCAACCTCGACGAATACATCGACATCCCCCGCGACCACACCCAATCCTACCACACCTTCATGTGGAAAAACCTCTTCCAACACATCAACATCCAAAAACAAAACATCCACATCCCGGACGGCAACGCCTCCGACATCCCTGCACACTGCGCCGACTACGAAAATAAAATCTCCGCCGCCGGAGGCATCGACCTCCAAGTCCTCGGCATCGGAACAGACGGCCACATCGGTTTCAACGAACAAAGTTCATCCCTCGCATCCCGCACTCGCATCAAAACCCTCACCCGCCAAACCCGCGAGGACAATGCCCGCTTCTTCGACTCCATTGATGAAGTCCCCACCTACTGCATCACCATGGGCATCGGCACCATCCTCGAAGCCAAAACCAACCTCCTCCTGGCTTTCGGCGAAAACAAAGCCCCCGCCATCGCACAAGCCGTCGAAGGCCCCATCACCGCCATGAACCCCGCATCCGCCCTACAACTCCACCCCAATACCAAAGTCTGCATTGACCAACCCGCCGCCTCCCAACTAAAACTCACCGACTACTACCACTGGGTCTACAACAACAAACCCTCCTGGCAACAATTCTAACATATACAATCCCATCAATATATCATACCCCTAAGCCCATGAAAAAACTACTCCCCCTCCTTGCCATCGCTCCACTGGTATTTTCATCCTGCGAAAAAAAATCAGAACCAAATATCAGTTACGCGACTGCCCCTGATAACTCAACTTCCGTCCCCACGATCGGCTCAAACACTTCCTTCAACAACACCCTCACAAATGTAGTCAGCAACCTGGAAACTAACGGCTCTCACTTCTCCATCACCCATATCGATGATGACTTGAAACAACTCGCAAAAGCCGTGGACGGCATCCTCGACATCGCGAGGGAATCTTCCAATGACATCCCGCCAAACCTCAGCGTCGTCAAACTCCTCAATGACTTGGGACTAAGCAAAATCGATGCATTCGGCCGCAGCTCACGCTCAAACAGCGGTGTCTGGCACAATCGCTTTTTCCTTCAAACCAATGGTGACCGCACCGGCCTTCTTTCCATTATGGGTGACGAAGGAACCGAATGGAGAGCGGGAGGAATCGCACCTGCTGACGCGGATCTTGTCGTTGAATTCGAGTTAAACCTTCGCCGCCTCTCAGAAACCATGAAACTGGTGACCGCCTCATTTGGCGAAGAAGCCGAGGCAAGCCTCGAAGAAGCCATGCAGCAAAAAATCGAAGGTGCCGCCCTATCACTTGCCGACGTATTTGGAAAAACAGACCAGCGTTCCACACTCATCATCTCCCTAGACAGGGAAAAACAGTGGAATGTCTCAGAACAACTGAAACTCCCTACCATCAACGCCGCCATCTGCATCGAGCGTGGCATGTGGCTATGGAATCAATTCGGCAAAGAAATCGAAAAAAATGCGGAAGTTTCCGAGCGCGACGGACTCAAGATCGTCAAGGCTCCCGAAGAAATGGAAACTCCCATGGGCAAACTCCTTCCCATCATTATCCTCGATGAAGCGAAGGACATGATCTGGGTCTCCTTGACAGAAGATTACCTCGAAAAATGCCGCTCCAAAGAAAACACCTTGGCCAGCAGCGATGACTTCAAAAAAGCCACCGCAGGCTTCCCCGCCAAAGGAAACGGCCTCTTCTACGTATCCGCCGATTTCTGCGAGGAAGTCATCCATCAGGTAAATCAGGCCGGAAAAAACCTTCCCGAAGAAAGCGAAGAAGCCGCCATCTTCGATGCAGTCACCAAATTCATCGGTCTCTCAGACGACATAAACCTCTCACACGGCTACGCTTGGTCCATTTCCAACACCGAGTCCGGAATACTCTGCGTCGCCAACTCCATGCTCCCGGACAAAGGCTACGGCATCATGAGTGGCATCGTCCCAATCGCCAGCATGTCCGCCATGACAGCTCCTATGGTCATCAGACAGAAAAAAAAGGCAGACCAAGCCCAAGCAACTGTAAACATGAGGCAATTGTATATGCCACTCCTGGAATATGAATCTGATAATGGCCGCTTTCCACGCCAACTCAGCCAACTAGTCGATGCCGAGATTCTTACCGAAGATACTTTAACTACGATCAACCAGTATAAATCAAACAGCGGTTTCCAGCCCTTCACCTACATCCCCAATCGCTCTTCCTCAGAAAATCCAAATACGATCATCCTACACACCCCCGAGCCCATCGATGGAAAGCATGTCTTCCTCTGCATCGACGGCAGCGTCAAATCCCTCCCAGAAAACGACTTCCTTGAAATGCTCGAAAATCAGGCAAACCTCGAATAAAAGCCCATTCATCTTCCCACTATCCCAAAGGGATTGTGCATTCCAACCTAGGGTTGCACCGAGTCGGGGCTACCCTAGGTAAAAACCCCCACATGATTCCAACCCTGAAAGGGTTGTGGAGTTCAAAACAATCAATCGATCAAAAGCTTTCCCGTAGAACAAGTGGGATGAATTTCCCTCTCTGATCTCTGATCTCTGATCTCTGGTTTCTGGTCTCTGGTCTCTGGTTTCTGGTCTCTAAATTCTCACCCCTCCTCATCCGTCACCCGCACCCGATCCCAAAACGCCAACAAAAACAAAAGCCCCACCCCCACCGCCATCATCGCCGGCAACATCCAGTAACTCTTCCAAAGCTCTCCCGCCTTCGTGATCACCGCACGGTCAACCCCTGCCGGCATATCTACCGCAAACATTTTCCCAAGCTGCTGCGCGAACGTCAGCGTCTGCTCCCCACGCTCGCCATCAATCGCCTTCGTCAGCGCACCCGATGACTCCTTTACACCCGCTAGCTGTCGGTCTGCAAACTTGAACCCGATAAACATGCCCACACCTTGCGTGAAAAACACCAGCATGCTCTGCACCTGCCCGCGAATCTCCTTCGGCGCGGCACGATCCGCATACATGAAACCCGTCACAAAAAAGAAATCATAGCATATCCCATGCAGCGCGATCCCCGCGAACAACATCCAAACCACCTGCTCTGTAGCCCCATACGAGAAAAGCAAATAGCGAAGAACCCACGCAGCCATCCCAATCAAAATCATCCACTTCACACCCAACTTCCGGAAAAAGAACGGTATCAGCAGCATGAAGAAAATTTCCGACATCTGACCAATCGTCATTGCGGACGCTGGTTGCTCAAAGCCCATGTTATAAAGAAATCCAGAGGTATTCGCAAAATAGTAAGCAAGCGGGATACAAATCAGCGTCGCGCAGATAATGAAAACAAGGAAACTCGGCTTCATCAGCATCTTGAAAGCATCAACCATCAGCACCGAGCGGACATCGAGCGGCTTACCAGCCATCGGTGGCGGCGTATGCGGCAGCGTGAAACAATAGGCCCCAAGAAACACCGATACCCCACCAGCCATCCAGAAAAGGTTCACACTCTTAGACCAACCCAGAAATCCAGCGACAAGACCCGCCGCAATCCAACCAATCGTGCCCCATACGCGCACTTTCGGAAACACCTCGCTCGGCAAGTTACTAAAAACAATCGTATTACCCAACCCAAGCGTAGGCATATAGCAAAGCATGTGACCCAAGAATAACCAAAACACCAAACTGCCATTTCCCGCAGCCACCGCTCCCGGCACAAGCAGCATAAGCCCACCACCTAAAAGAAGCAGAGCGCCCATTACCTTTTCCGAAGGAAAAAACCGATCCGCCACCAGCCCCAGAAACAACGGAGCAATCATGGCCGCAAGCGGCGCCGTCGTATAAGAATCGCCAATAATCGCACCCAGATTATTCGCACCAAGAACCAGATAAAGGGTCACAAACCACGCCCCCCACACAAAAAACTGCAAAAACATCATCGCCGAAAGGCGAAGCGATACGAATGGAATCTCTTTAGTCATATTGTTGTTAGTTAAATTATTCTCAGAGCTCCTTGATCCACAAATTGGCAAAATCAATCGCCTGCCCATGATGCTGCAATCCAATCGCACCCTCTGCCGGCACCTCAGGAAGCTGCGCATTCTCAATCACATTCTTGCCATTAATCTGTACACTAAGCCGATCCCCCTTCATCGTAATCATCGTCCGGTTCCACTCACCTATCGGCTTATCCGCCTTCATTTTCGGCGTAACACCAGCACGCACCTCAGGCGAAACCTTCGCATCCATCCGATACCCATAAACCTCACCCGAACCAACCGTCCAGTTCCACAAATTCACCTGGCTCTTTGAAAATCCACGCAAATACACACCGCTATCCAATTCCTCGATTTCCACTTTCTCCTTATGCGTCCCATCCGGCAAAACCACCGGTTGCATCTTCTTCTCACCCCTACCGCTCCAGCGCCAGTCAAACACCATCGTGAAATCCTTATACGACTTCTCCGTCCACAAATCCTTCGTCACACCAGCCTTACCGTTATGCTTCAAAATCCCATCCACCATACTCCAGTTCGTAATCCCCTCCTCATGCTTCCACCCGGTCAAAGTATCCCAATCTGTCATCCTCGCATATCCCTCCTTCTCCAACCGCTCCACATTCGCACGCGGTGCCAGCTCATGAATCCTGATGTTCTTATACATCACCTTATCACCATGCCCCAGCCATCCGATATGCCCTGAACGACGCTTCACACCCTCATGCTTCGGATGCGCCTTGCTCAACTCCACAAGATTCGCCTCCATCACATACTCACCATTGAGAATCACCTTCACCTCGTCACCATTCACAATCACCCGCTGATGATTCCACTCACCCACCGGCTTCAGGAAACCCTGCTTCGCCGCCTTCAAAGTATAAATCCCCGCATGAAACTGATAATCTTTCAAATCCTTATACTTCTCATGCGTGCTATCCAAAATCTGAATCTCCATACCCGTATAAGCCCCGTCCCCATCCCCGGGATAATAAATGCCAAGCCCGTTGTTCGCACCCGGCGTCAGCAGAAAATCAAATTCCAAAACGAAATTTGAAAAAGTCTCCTCCGTAATCAAATTCCTCCCCTTCGGCGTGCAAGTAATCGCACCATCCTCAATCACATACCCCTCACCCATCCAGCCTGTAAAATCCTTCCCATTGAAAAGAGAGCGCATTTTAAGCTCCTCCCGTCCGAAACAAAAACTCCCGCAAGCAACCAACGTAAAAATTCCTAACAACGTTTTCATAATCATAAATCTATCGTTTTCCCAGTGCGGAAACTTTCGTCCGCAGCTTCTACAATACGCATCGATGCTACCGCATCATCCATGTGATCCGATAAATCAACATCCTCCAAAATCGCCTTCAAGAAAAACTCCTGCTCCCGATGACACAACCCATCGTGATCCGGCTCATCATCCAAGCGAATCATCTCATCCGCCTTCACAAAATTCCCCTCACCATCCAGCCCTGAATGATGCACCCGCAACGCTTGTGTCTGCGTATGCGCATCCACATTCGCACTCTGCCCCTCTGACCCAGCCTTATCCGCCACAATCGAAACACATCCCTTCGGCCCCACCACATCCTTCACGAAAAACGCCACCTCGCTCATCATCGGCCCCCACCCCGCCTCATACCATCCCACCGAACCATCCTCAAACGTCACCTGCAACGCCCCATAATTAATTTTTCCCTCAGGCAACTCATCCGTCAACCGCGCCCCAATACCCGATACCCTCACCGGCTTGGACCTCGTCATCTGACACATCACATCCACATAATGAACCCCACAATCCACCACCGGTGAAATCGATGACATCAGATTCTTATGCGTCTTCCAATTCGCTCCGAACGATTGCTGGTTCAAATTCATCCTCATCACCAACGGCTTACCCAACGTATGCGATACCTCAATAAACTTAATCCAACTCGGATGATGCCGTAAAATATATCCAATCACCAACTTCCTCTCCGTCGCCCTCGCCTTCGCCACAATCCTCTCCGCCTCCACAACATTCTCCGCCAACGGCTTCTCGATAAAAACATGACAACCCGCCTCAAACGCCGCCTCCGCATACTCCGCATGAGTATCCGGATAAGTCGAAATCGAAACCGCATCCGGCTTGGTATCCCGCAAAGCCTCATAAAAATCCCCGAACTCCGCATACCCACCACCCAACTCCTCATTCAAAGCCCTACGACTCTCCGCCGACCTCGTAACAATCCCACAAATCTCAAACCCATCAATCCGATGATAAGCCAACGCATGAGACCTCCCCATATGGCCCGCCCCAACACACAAAACACGAATCGGTAAAGACATGCCCGAGACCTTGTCCCACCAACCAAAAAATCAAAACTCAAAAATCAAAAACTTGTCCTTCGTAGCCTCGGCGAAGTCGGGTCATCACTCGTGAATGAAATACCAGCCATACAGGAAAAGAAATCCTTATGCCTAATATCGGAAAATCAGAACCCATGTCGGAGCATCTGCCTCAATACTTCCTCATCAACATCCACTCCGCAATCTCCCGCAGCCTGTCACCCTTCTCCCCAAAAACCTCCAACGCACCCAAAGCCAACTCGGTAAGCCTCTCCGCCTCCCGCTTCGATTCCTCCAAACCAATCACGGAAGGATATGTGGCCTTTTGCGCCGCATCATCCTTCCCCGCAGTCTTACCCAACTCGCGCGTACTCTGCGTCACATCCAAAATATCATCAATCACCTGAAACGCCAAACCCAGCCCATACCCATACTCCATTAGCGCCCTCATCTGCTTCGGTTTCGCATTCGCAGACATCCCTCCAAGCCTCAACGAAGCAATCAAAAGCGCCGCCGTCTTCGACTCATGAATCGTCACCAGCTCCTCTAGGGAAACACTCTTCCCCTCCCCCAAAAGATCCAACACCTGCCCTCCGATCAACTTCCGGCTCCCCCCCGCAAACGCCAGTTCCCTCACCAGATCACCCGCATCATACCTCTTCGTCTTCTTCGCCTTCGTCAAAATCGCAAACGCCTCGGTCAACAAAGCATCACCGCACAACACCGCCATCCCCTCACCATAAACCTTGTGACACGTCGGCCTGCCGCGCCTCAAATCATCATCATCCATACACGGCAAATCATCGTGAACCAACGAATACGTATGCATCAACTCCACCGCGCACGCCGCCCGTAACGCAGCCTTCCTCTTCCCTCCACACGCCTCCGCCGCTGCAACACACAACACTGGCCTGACACGTTTGCCCCCCGCGAAAACCGCATAACGCATCGCCTCATGAATCAACCCCGGCTCATCTCCCGGCATCGGCAAGTACAAATCCATCGCCGCATCCACCTGGGATACCACCTTCTCCAAATAGGCCTTTAATTCTTCGTTCACAATATCTCAGCAATTTGCACCGCATTCAACGCCGCTCCCTTCCTCACCTGGTCACCCACCACCCATAAATCCAACGCATTCTCCAATACCAAACTCTTCCGGATCCTCCCCACCAAACACTCATCCTTGCCCGTCGTATCCAACGGCACGGGATACTCACCACCTGCTGGATTATCCACAACCCTCACACCCGGCTTGCCTTCATAAGCAGCCCGCGCCCCCTCCACCGTCGGCTCCTTCGTAAACTTCGCGGTAATCGAAACCGAATGTGAACGATAAACCGGAACCCGCACACACGTGCACGAAACTTTCAAAGTCGAATGCCCCAGAATTTTCCTACCCTCATTCAACATCTTCATCTCCTCCTTCGTATAACCGTTCTCCGTGAAAACATCCACCTGCGGAATCACATTGAACGCAATTTGACGCGGATACACCTTCACCTGAAAATCCTCACCCAACGCAATCGCCCTCACCTGCTCCTCCAACTCCACAATCCCCTGCGCTCCCGAACCCGATACCGCCTGATAGCTCGATGCAATCACACTCTCCAAACCATACTTCTCATGCAACGGCGCCAACGCCATCAGCGAAATGATCGTCGTACAGTTCGGATTCGCTATAATCCCCTTCGGCCTCACCTTCGCCGCCTCGGGATTGATCTCCGGAACCACCAACGGCACCCCCTCATCCATCCGGAAAGCCGATGAATTATCGATCACCACCGCACCCGCCGCCGCAGCCGATGGCCCATACTCCTTGGAAATTCCACC
>JBGSRM010000238.1:0-4618 GCA_041737575.1 Akkermansiaceae bacterium | reverse complement strand
AGGCGGGCGGTGAGGAATTCGCGGAGGAGGGGTTCCAAGGGGGTGTCTGTGGTGACGAGTTGGTAGTCGGCGGCGGCGTCGTGTGCTTTGTCGCGGACGTTTTTCATGAATTCGCGGAGGGCGGTTTGGTATTCGTCGGCGATGAGGTTGGGTTCGGCGACAATGGCGGTTCCGTCTTCGAGGTCGACAAAGCGTTGAGGTCGGTCGAACTGGAAGGCGATTTCCTGGGGATCCATGAGGTGGAAGAGGGAGATGTCATGCTTACGGTAGCGGAGGTGCTGGAGGGCGTCGGAGAGTTTATCGGTATCGGTGAAGAAGTCGGAGAGGATGACGACGAATGCGCGCTGGCTGATTTTTTCGGCGATGACGTGGAGGGCATCGATGAGGCCGGTTTCGCCGGAGGGCTGGACTTTTTCGATGGTGGAGAAGAAACGTTCGAGGTGGGCGGCGCGGCGTGAGGGGGGGACTTCCAGGTGGAGTTTGTCGGTGCAGATCGAGAGGCCTGCGGCGTCGCCTTGGTTGACGAGGAGGTAGGCAAGGGATGCGGCGATGCGGCGGGCGTATTCGATTTTTGTTTCCTGGCCGGGGCTGTGGAAGTTCATGGAGCCGGAAGCGTCGATGACGAAGTAGGCGCGGAGGTTGGTATCGTCTTCGAATTCCTTGATGTAGAATCGGTCTGAGCGTGCGAAGGCTTTCCAGTCGAGGCGGCGTGTGTCATCGCCGGGGACGTATTTTCTATACTCTGCGAATTCGACGGAGGAGCCGCGGTGGGGTGAGCGGTGTTTGCCGGCGACGTTGCCCATCATGGGGACGCGGGACTCGATGGGGAGGGAGCCGAGGCGGGAGAGGAGGTCGGAGTCGATGAAACTATGTGTGCTCATGAAATCTTAAAATCAATACGGTTCGCGGAATGCTTTTGAGCGGTTATATTGTCGGGGCAGGATTCCCCGACAACGGCCTGGGGCTGGAATCCCCAGCCACTTATGTGATCATTTGAAGTGCTGGCCTGCTGTTTAATTCTCAATGGTTTAAGCGTCTTTCATTTCTGCGACGAGTTTTTGGACGATTTTTTTGGAGGTCATGCCTTGGGATTCTGCGGCGAAGTTGGTGATGACGCGGTGGTTTAGGACGGCGGGGGCGACGGCTTGGATGTCTTCCAGGGAAGCCATGTAATTGCCGCGGAGGGCGGCGCGGGATTTGGCGCCGAGAATTAGGTATTGGACGGCGCGGGGGCCTGCGCCCCAGCCGACGGTGTCTTTGATCCACTGCGGGGATTCGGGTTGGCCGGGGCGGGTTTTGCGGACGATTTCGACAGCGTAATCGTAGAGGTGATCGGGGACGGGGACGCGGCGGACGAGTTGTTGGAAGGCGATGATTTTTTCGCCGTCGATGAGTTTGTTAAGCGCTTGTTTGGCAGCGCCGGTGGTGGAGCGGGCGATTTCCTTTTCCTCTGCGGCGGAGGGGTATTCGACTTCGATGAGGAACATGAAGCGGTCGAGCTGGGCTTCTGGGAGTGGGTAGGTGCCTTCTTGTTCGATGGGGTTTTGTGTCGCGAGGACGAAGAAGGGGGGTGCGAGGGTGTAGGTTTTGCCGAGGACGGTGACTTTGTTTTCCTGCATGGCCTCGAGCATGGCGGATTGTGTTTTCGCGGGCGCGCGGTTGATTTCGTCTGCGAGGAGGAGGTTTGCGAAGACGGGGCCTTGGACGAACTCGAACTCGCGTTTGCCGCCGGTGGTTTCCTGGATGATGTCGGTGCCGGTGATGTCGGCGGGCATGAGGTCGGGGGTGAACTGGATGCGGTTGAAGGAGAGGTTGAATGTTTGCGCGACGGAGGAGACGAGCAATGTTTTGGCGAGGCCGGGGACACCCATGAGGAGGGCGTGGCCGCGAGCGAAGAGACAGATGGCGAGTTTTTCTATGACATCGTCCTGACCGACGATGATTTTGGCGAGTTCTTTGCGGAAGGCTTCGTAGGTTTTACCGAGTTCGTCGATGGCCGCCACGTCGTCCGGAGGGAGTTGGTAGGGGTGGGATTCCTGAGTGCTGTTGTTGTCTTGAAAGTCCGCTGGTGCGGTTTCGACTGGGGACTCGGTGAGGGCTTGTTCGGTTGCTTCTGCTTGGTTATCCATGAATCGATGTATATTGCTTCCGCGAAGCTACGGAGCGAGGGCGGTTTGTCGAGCAGGGATGAAGGTTAAATGTGAAATGTTGAATCGAGGCGCAGGATTTAAGTTTCAAGAAGGGGATTTCAGGAAAAAGAATGAATCTTTGATAAATTTTCCATTTACGGCTTGCCAGGGTACGGAACTCTGCTAAATCAACCGCCCCGCAGTGTTCCAGGCAGGAACAAAGAGCGGTAATTTTCAAGCGAACATCCTCACAACATGGCACGTATTTTAGGTATAGAAATTCCGAATGAGAAGCGCATCGAAGCTTCTCTCACTTATATGTTTGGAATCGGTCGCTCATTGGCGTCCCGAGTTCTGGATCACGCCGGCATTGATCCGGATATTCGAACAGGTCAGCTTAGCGAGGATCAATTGGTTCGCATCGCTCAGGTGATTCAGGCAGAGCAGATCATGGTGGAGGGTGACCTTCGTCGTGAGCGCCAGATGCAGTTGAAGCGTTTGACATCGATCAACTGCTACCGCGGCATCCGTCACAAGCGCGGTCTTCCGGTTCGTGGTCAACGGACACGTACGAATGCGCGGACCCGCAAGGGCAAGAAGAAGACGGTAGGTGTGAAGAAATAATTTTGTGGCTGCTGAGAGGCGGCCAAACCATTCCCAGATATGTCGGAAGAAAACAAACAACCAGAAGCTGATGAAGTAGCGGTTCCCGCTGCCGAGGCCAAACAAGAAACCCCGGTCGCCGCCAAGGCGAAGCCGGCAACCAAGACCGAGGAAGCTCCCGCCGCGAAGGCAGAGGTTGACTCAGAAGCGGCTCCGAAGAAGGAGCAGAAGAAGGACATCTTCGCCGAAATCGGCGGTGGTGAAGAGGAAGTGAAGATCCACAAGGCGAAGGGTTCCAAGAACGTTTCGCGTGGAGTGGTACATGTGACCGCGACGTTCAACAACACCTTGGTGAGTGTTACCGACCAGAAGGGTAACGCGATCGGTTGGTCGAGTGCCGGCAAGATGGGCTTCAAAGGCTCCCGCAAGAGCACGGCGTATGCCGCACAAGTAGTTTCCCAAGATGCCTGCCGCCAAGCGATGGGGCATGGTTTAAAAGAAGTGGATGTCCGCGTGAAAGGGCCTGGGTCAGGGCGTGAATCAGCAGTTCGTGCTGTTCAGAGTCTGGGTCTTGAGGTTCTTTCGATCCGCGATGTGACACCGATCCCGCACAATGGCTGCCGTCCGAAGAAGGCGCGTCGCGTTTAATCCTTAACCAACAATAGAAACTTTTTCAGATCATGGCACGTTATACCGGTCCACGCACCAAAATCTCCCGCCGTTTCGGCGTCGCACTTTTCGGCTCCTCCAAAGCATTGGAGCGTCGCAATTTTCCACCAGGCCAGCACGGTGTTCGTGCGGGCCGTAAGAAGAAATCCGAGTATTCGGTAGCCCTTGGAGAGAAGCAGAAGCTTCGTTTCCAGTATGGGATTCTTGAGAAACAATTCCGCGGATACTACGAGGAGGCCGCGCGCCGCCGTGGTGTTACGGGTGTTGTTCTTCTGCAGCTTCTCGAGTGCCGTCTCGACAATGTTTGCTACCGCGCGGGTTTTGCGAATTCCCGCCAGGCATCGCGCCAGATGGTGAATCACGGTCACGTGCATGTGAATGGCAAGCGTGTGGATGTGCCTAGCTATCAGGTGAAGCCGGGTGATGTGATCAAGGTGGGCGCGAAGCCTTCCTCCCAGCAGCTTGCGCTTCGTATGCTTGATTTGACACAAGCGGCTCCCTCGGTTGATTGGCTTGAAGTGAATCGCGACAACATGGAAGTTACCATGACGCGTGTTCCCGAGCGTTCGGAGATTGATCCGTTGGTCAACGAGCAGTTGATTGTTGAGCTTTACTCACGTTAATCGTCATTTTAGTGATTTTGGAGACGCTCAGGGAGAAGTCCTTGGGCGTTTTTTTTGAAGAGTCGGAAAGTCGGAGGGACGGAAGGTCTGAAAGTCGGATTTAGAAGCCAGAGACCAGAATCCAGAGACCAGAGGAAGAGGATTTTTTTGATGTGTTGATTGGCGGATTCGGATTCGCTGATCCTTTGGGGAGGGAGGGAGAAGGGGGTGGAGGGGTTTTGGGTGGATTTGGTGACGAAATTGTTCCCGTTCTTGTTTGGCACAATTGGTGCTTATCCATAATTTGAAGTCGTTTGGTTGCGACTAGGCGCCCATATAAAAAAATCACATTAAACACATGAAACGAAAATCAACATTATTGGCTGTTATGGCCATATCAGGACTAACTGCTTCCTCGGGATGGAGTGCTTTAGTTTTTTCAGAAGATTTCGGTACCCTTACCGACGGAACTGACGGCGAATTCTAATTGCTAATGCAACGGGTGTCAATTTGTTTGAAATTTTGTTGTTTGAATTCGTTTGGGGTTAAAAAATTATGACGTTTTCGGGGGCGGTTGTTGAGCGCATTTTGTGTGTCTTTGATGTGTTTTGCTGT
>JBGSRM010000093.1:0-8621 GCA_041737575.1 Akkermansiaceae bacterium | reverse complement strand
CACAAGCAATGATGTGGATGAGAGCGAATTCACCTTCCCGATCCGCATCCTCTCCAACCTTCCGGAGATTACCGTGGGAAGCGGCACTTTTGGATCCAACCAACTGACCAACGGCGGCCCGCTCGACGTCGGCACCATCCGTCTAGGGGAGACACGCGGGTTCTCACTCCGAGTGGCAAATCTCAATGGCGCGCCCCTCACTGTCACCGGAATATCGCTGCCTGCGGGCTATGCTTTGTCTGCACCAGCCCCGTCCTTTCCCTTCTCCCTGGGCAGGAATCAAGTCCGCGACATCAACTTCTCCATTATTACAACCACCCCTGGCACGTTTTCCGGAACGCTTGCGATCCATAACAACGATTTCGACGAAGGCCCGTTCAACATCCAGCTCACCGGCACCGTCTCGCCGGAGTCGATCCTATTCTTCGGCTTCAGCACCTCCATCAACGAGGGAGGGTCGGTCAGCGCCTTCGGCATCGGCAACGGGCCTGTCACCTACGAATGGGATCTCGATGACGACGGCGAGTTTGATGATGCCACGGGAAGCTCGGTCAGCCTCCCCGATACCGACGGGCCGGACACCTTCCTCGCCAAAGTGCAGATGACGGACAACCTCACCACCATGATCCGGACTGAGAGCATCCCGGTGAACAACCGGGTGCCCTCTATCAGTAGTGACTCCGTAAATAGTGCCATTGCGGGGACTTCGCTCGAACTGAGCCTCTCCGCCTGTGACGTGCCTGCCGACGTGGCGGCGGGAATGACCTGGCGCATCGACTGGGGCGTTGGAGATGAAACAACGACTCCCGCCGGTCATCCGGCCACCACCATGTTCAGCCACACCTTTGTCCAGCCGGGTCCGGCGGGCATTACCATCGAAGCCACGGACAAGGACGGAGGGAAAGGCAGCACCTTCCGCAGCGTGTGGATCCATAGTGCGATCATCGGGGTCTTCAACGGCCCCGATACCAGCGGCACGGAATTGCGCGACGGGGAGAACAGCCTGTCCTTCTCGGTGCCCGCAGGCGAGAGCGAGGATCGGCAACTCACGGTCCTGAACCGCAGCGCGAATCCAGCAAGCGTCGGGCCGGTGAGCTTGCCGGAGGGATATGTCCTCGTTGCGCCTCCCACCTTCCCTGCAACCATCGCGCCGGGAGCCACCCTGACCCTGACCCTGCGCTTCGCCCCTCCCAGCGGCGGAGATTTCAACGGGACCTTCGCCCTGAGCACCAGCGATCCGGCGATGCCGGTCTTTGAGATCGAGCTCAGCGGATTTGCCGCCGCCCCTGACATTTCGGTCAGCGAGTTCAGCAACGAACGCTTCGATTTCGGGAGCGGCACGCAGAGCATCGATGTCTCTCCTGGCACACAGGAGTTCGATGGCCGGTCGATTCGAATCGAGAGCACGACCTTCGACGCTCCGCTCGTCATCCAGAGCATCGATCTTCCACCGGGTTTCCAACTGGCGGGTCCTCCGACCTTTCCGATCAACTTCGAATCGGAATCCTCCATCGATATCAGAATCCAATGCAACGCCACCGTGACTGGCTTTTACAAGGGTTGGGTCAGCATCGTTTCCAACGATCCCGACGAATCGCCCTTCCGCTTCTTCGTCACCTCTCGAATTGGCAATGTGGCGGATCTGCGGGTGAGTTCGGTATCTGATGATTCTTCGAGTGCCGAGGGTCTTGTGGTAAATGGTCAGGGCGGCTCGCCGGAGTTGCCCTTGCAGTTGTGGCTCAGCAATCAGACCAGCTCTGCCCTGACCGTGAGTAACGTGAGCCTGCCCCCGGGGTTTGCCTTTGTCAGTCCACCGAGCTTTCCCATCTCGCTGAACTTTTTTGGATCGACGGCCTTGCCGGAAATCATCCTCACCGCGACCGAGCCGGGGATCTATTCCGGGCAGGTGGTGATCACGAGCACCGATCCGGATGAGAACCCGTTTTCCTTCTCCATTTCGGAAACGATTCCGGGCGGAACCGCGCCGGCGTTCTCGGTGAGCAATCCGGTCATCCGTCCAGCGAGCCCGGGAGTTCTTGCCGCGGTAAGCGGGACCATCGTGGGAGGTCAGCCCAGCGGCACGGCCTATGTGGAGGCCTCGGTGGATTTGGGGCTACTCGACGATTGGAGGATCATTGCAACCGTTCCCCTGGATGAGAACGGGGAAGGCGTCTTTGGTGATCCCGTCCCCGTGGAGGATTCCCAGAGCACAGGAAGCGACACCTGGTTCTTCCGGATCCGGCAATAAGAGAGCTTCGTAAAAATGTAAGTGGCAACCAGCCATCGGAGTCCCGATGCCAAACGGCTTGAACTCCGACCACCTTCAGCCCCAGCGCAACGCGTTGATATCCTCGCAAGATACGAAGGAGTTAGCGCTCGCATATAAACGCCCTTTTCCATTTGATAATTCCAAGCCCCTTCCCAAGTATGATAAAAAATGAAAACCCTCTTCCTCCTCCTTGCTACTACCTTCATCGTATCCGCATCTCCTCACATCACCTACGATAACTTCCCCCTCGGCACCGAAGACAAACCCCTCATCCTCCGCACCTACTTCCCAGACCCCGGCCTCGAACCCGAATACTTCGCCAACCACCACGCCGCCTCCAAATCCCCTCAATACAACCCCAACAAAGGCGAAGACGCCAAAGGCGAATTCACCCCCATCCCCGGCTTCCCCGCCGCCATCGGCGTCAATCACGGCACCGCCCTCTCCTACATCTTCGACACCGTCGAATGCCGCGTCGCCTACGCATGGCAAGGCGGCTTCGTCGATATGTTCCCCTACTGGGGCGATACCCAACGCGGCAACCGCATCAGCTACGACTACGTCCCCCGCCTCGTCGGAACACTCTTCTACAAAGCCAACCCAACCTCCAAACTCTTCATCGATGGCAAACCCTTCGTCAGCCTCCCCAACCCGAAATACACCGGCTACGACATCAAAGACAACATCCCCACCTTCCTCTTCTCACGCGGCGGCCACGAATTCTCCATGCGCATCATCCCCAAAAAAGACGCCCCCCTCTCCCTCACCTTCACACTCAGCTCCACAGAAAATATAAAAATCACCTACGGCGAACCGACCGACCCCACCGCAACCAACTCCCTCACCCAAACCATCACCGGCGCCAACCTCGGAACCTACCAAGGCTATCAACGCGAACTAAACCTCAAAGAAGCCTCCGTCGCCAACGGCCTCACCCTCTTCAACAACCTCGGCTGCTCCGCCTGCCACTCCATAGACGGCTCCGTCGGCCACGGCCCCACCCTCGCCGGAATCTTCAACACCCCTCGCCCCATCGAAGGCAGCGACAAACCCGTCCAAGGTGACGACGCCTACATCCTCGAATCCATCAAAGACCCCGCCGCCAAAACCACCAAAAACTTCCCTCCCAACTACATGCCCCCCTACAAACTCAAAGACCTCGAATACGAATCCCTCCTCCTCTACATCAAATCCCTCGCCCAACCCGAGTAAAACCCACTGACTATTAGACTTTCCGACCTTCAGACTTTAAGACTCTTTCGAAATAATGAAACTCCTCCCCATCACCCTCGCTCTCCTAATCACCCCCGCCCTATCCAACCCCTTCTCTAAATCATATTCCATCGAGGACATCAAACTCCCCGATGGCACCCCACCCGAAGTCGGCGCCCTCGACTTTGACTCCCAAGGCAACCTCTACGTCTGCCTCCGCCGCTCCGATGTCTTCCGCGCATCCCCCACCAAAGACCCCTCCGCCTTCCAATGGAAACTCTTCGCCTCCGGCTTCCACAACGGCTGCGGCATCGTCGTCCTCGAACCCGGAAAAATTCTCATCTCGCAAATGGCCGAGCTCACCTCCGCCCACGACACCGATAACGACGGCACCGCCGACCAATACCGCAACGTCGCCGACGACTGGGGACTCTCCGGAAACTACCACGAAACCAACGACATCTGCTCCGACGGAAAAGGCGGCTACTTCCTCGCCATCGGCACCGCCTCCTACAACGGCCCCACCTTCGAACACACCAAAGGCGAATACTCAAAAATCTCCCGCCGCGGCAGAAACTTCGCCGCCGTAAAAAATCGCGGCTGGATCCTCCACCTCGACAGCGCCGGAAAAATCACCCCCTGGGCCTCCGGCTTCCGCATGCACAACGGCATCCACACCGACCCCGACGGCAATACATGGTGCTCCGACAACCAAGGCGACTGGGTCGCCACCACACCCTTCTACCACATCGAAAAAGGAAACTTCTATGGCCACCCCTCCTCCCTCGTCTGGGACAAATCATGGCCCGCCGACAAAGACCCCCTCCTCACCTATCGCAACGACCTCGACGCCTACAACAAACACCGCACCCAACCCACCGTCATGATCCCTCACAGCTTCTGCCGCTCCGGTGCCAAACCCATCACCATCCCGAAAAACGGCTCCTTCGGCAAACACTTCGCCGGCCAATACCTCCTCCCCGATAACAACAGCAAACGCATCTGCCGCATCGCCATCGAAAAAATCGACGGCACCTACCAAGGCATGGCCACCCATTTCATCGATGGTAACAACCTCCGCTCCGGCAACAACCGCCTCGCCTTCTCCCCCGACGGCACCGACCTCTACATCGGCCAAACCGTCCGCGGCTGGGGCGCCCCCGCAGAAGGCCTCCAACGCATCTCCTACCTCGGCGAAACTCCATTCGACATCTCTACCATCAACATCACCCCCACCGGCTTCCGCCTCAACTTCACATCACCCCCTCAGGAAATCAAACCCACCGACATCACCATATCCAGCTCCACCTACCAATCCCGCTGGACCTACGGAAGCCAACCCGAAAACCAAATCAACCACACCGTCTCCAACCTGAAAACCGAAAACCCGAACACCATCTCCATCTCTCTAACAGATTTCCAACCCGGCCGCCTATACGAAATCAAACTCCCCAAAATCAAAACCACCCAAGGCACCGAAATACAAAACCAAACCTTCTACTACACCGCCAACAAAATCCCAAAATCATAACGAGCAAATCAAAAGGAGCGTAGGCTTCAGCCTACCAAGGGATGCGGGTTTCAACCCGCCCATCCCATCCACTACCAGCTTCATCTAAAAAAATCCCGAAGGGATTACAGAAATTAACCAGGGCGGTACCCCAGCACCGACCACTCGGGGTCGCTTGACCCGAAATAAGCACCCTGAAAGACGTGCCAGAAACCCAGTGCACATCATCTGCTCCCGCATCCCTACTCCACCAAACTCGAAGCACTCTCCCCGATCACCTCAGCAGATGCAGACCTCGCATTCGTAGAATAATTTCTGCTCTATGTTACATGAGCAACGCGATGCGCATGACGCTAAGAGCGCGAGCGGAAGTGCTTCACGGAGTTGAGGTTGTAACTACGGAAAATCATCTCAACAGGACGGCTCCTGGTAGTTGGATGCTGTGGCTTGTTGTTCTGTGGCTTATGTTCTTTTCTCATGATTTAGTCGTGAAGATGTCGATGCCCATCAGCGCCATGCCATAGTAAAGGATGAAGCAACCGCCAACCATAATCCCAAATACAGCACCAGTCTGGAGAGGGCGGCCAAGTCCTTCTCCCCCCTTAAAACGTGCATAAAGACCGCACGGCAGAGAAACCAGGGCAAATAAGGATCCACCGATTACATAAGGGAGACACTTGAACCAGGGTTCGGTCACCATGCCCGCTGCATATAGGGCAAGATTGTAGATGACGTTTAGTATCACAGCAATGGAGGCAACAATGGCTGCTGAACGAGGATTCATTTTGGCAGAACAAATAGGCCATCCACGGCGGAAATGGAAGCCTGAATTCAAAGAAGAACGTTACCCGCCGTTGGATGTGCCGTCTTGTTCGCTTCTTCCGATTCTGTGGATTCCCAAGCTGGCTAGTTGATTCGCCTGGCCTGATAACGAATGGTCTTCTTGTCATCACCCGAAACGAGATCGACTATGCTTCCATAAGAAAAGGAACCTCTGCGCCACTTGTTGCGGAAATCTTCTCCGGCATAGTTGTCTGATGTGGAGATGCTCGCTCTGTGGCACCAATCGATAAAGACCCAACGACTAACAGCAGAGCGCTTGCCATCAGGGTCGTCGAAATCGATCGAGCATGGAACCAACGAAGCTACTTCTATCCCAAAGCTTCCTTTCGATCTACTGTATCGCTTGAGTAGGCCTTCGGTTCCGAATTGAGAGTGGATCGGATATAGGTGAAAGCCCCAAAGCACGCTTATCGCGACAATGGCGCATCCAACGGTTACTAGGATGGCTCTTTTTTTCATAGCGAACGCAAAGCACATCCGCCGCTAGTAGCGACGGCGGAAGTCTAAAACAGGGTTGAGTTTGTAGTTACGGAAAATCATCGGAACAGAACGGCTACTAGCGGTTGGATGGTGCGGCTTGTTCGCTTGAATTTTTCCCATCGGCTTCCTTCGAAAGAGCAGTCAACTTTCGTGCTGCGCGCGTTCCGCGCACAGCCACAACGAGTTCGGCATCGCTTAGCTTGTCGCGCTTAAAAGCATGTGTTAAATAAATTGGAAGTAGTGTCCCATCTGCTAATAAACTTTTCTTACTCGATTCAAACTCTGCTTCAAGTTCCACACGAGGAAAATCACCATCATATACAAAGGGCCGTGATGGTTGTATTCCTCTTCCCGAGATCTCAACTCCTAATCCAAAATTCTGTAAAGCATTCTTAGCTTTATCCAGATCATGACTACGCAATTCAGCCGCATGTGCTGAAAATGAAAGTAGTGCAACGACCAATAGAACTGGCGCTGTTTCAAGAAATATGCGGAATCGTGTATTCATAATATTTATAGCGAACGTCAAAGGCCATGCGTCGCCGGAACACGCGCCCAAAATTGATCAGACGGCTTCCTCGGCGTCGCATGTGCCGGCTTGTTCTGCTTCTTTGTTTTAGACACGGTTGAGTAGTTCTTGCTTCTTAGCTGCGAACTCCTGTTCCGTGATGCAGCCATCATCTAGGAGCGTCTTGAGCTCACGTAAATCACGAAATTCCCTCTTGGATCGCTTCATCTTGAGTGAAGAATAGAGCGGTGACATGCGAATCCTAAGATATTCTACTCCAATTCGGATCTTAGCGAACAAACCTCTGGCTCCCTCACGTAGTAGATAAAAACCTGTAAATGCAGATCCAAGTATGAAGATGCCGTGCCCCCAATTGAGATCGTTGTGGTTCTCGGGCAAATCTGGCTCGGCTATCTCTGAATTCGATGGGTTGGACTTCTCATAACCCACCTTAATAGGCCGATTAAAGAAGTCATAATCTTGGTAGAAGGACTTCGGAACATCATCACTTCCGGTGTAGTCTTGGTCTTCCACAGTGTATCGATAGTTAATCGTGTAGGTCTCAACCCCTCGGCGTGATGCCATCCGGCTTCCGGTGGTCTCGCCCGTAACAACCTCCTCGTTGCTCTCCAGTCTGTAATGCTGATAGTAGCCGTAGGCGAAGAAACCGCAGAGAAAGAGCGCGAATGCCGATAAAGCCAGTAATTTAATTCGGTTAAGCATTACTTTGCAGAACGTCAAAGAGCACGCAACCCTATCAGCGGGAGCGAGCGTCGAACGCGGGGTTGAGGTTGAAACTACGAAAAATCATGTAAACAGGGCGGCTGATAGGGGTTGCTGTGTCTCGGCTTGTTATGCTTCTTCAATCTTCTTTCGTTAGCTGGCGGCATGTAAATTCATGTTCCGCTATTCTCTTTGATATACGATAAGAGAAATGGAACCATACATCCATTGTCATCATCAAACGAAAATTCGCCTAGGCTGATCATCCTTCCAAGGGATCTATTGTGGTAAACGATCTCCCAATGATCAAACTTGTCCCGTGAAGATATTCCAGCATTCAGGTATTTTAGTAGGAGGTTTTCCTTGGTTTTTGGACGAAGCTCAAACTCCTCATCCCACCCGGCTCGTAACTCGCCTCGCAAGGCCGTTTGCGTAGTTATTCCCTTGCTATTGATCGCAAACCTACCGATCTGAAAGGTCTTACCAGAAGAGATTGACTGGAGCATTTGGATCAGGAGCCTCGGTCCAATGTGTTCAATTATTTGGGTTCTAATTGATATGAAGCTCTGGAGAACCTCATCAAATTTCTTCTGAAACATGCCGTCACTGCCGCTGAACTTTAAGATCATCGAGTCGGAACGGGTCTTAATCGTGATCTTAGCGTTAACGGTTGAGTACAACATCTCCCGAGAGCTTTTCAAGCTGGACGAAATGCTAATTACGTCATCCGACCGCACGCTTCTTCCACCGAAGGATACGCCACTACTACCAATCGAAATCGGACCTCCCTTTTGCCCTACCCCGTGTGTTCTGAGAATCAAGTCCATAGGATGTATTCAAATTGTGTCATTAGTGGAGATTCGCGTAAATAGCAGAGAGTGGGATTCTTCATTTTCTTGCATAACG
This sequence comes from Akkermansiaceae bacterium, assembly GCA_041737575.1. Taxonomy (GTDB): domain Bacteria; phylum Verrucomicrobiota; class Verrucomicrobiia; order Verrucomicrobiales; family Akkermansiaceae; genus Luteolibacter. The sequence continues at coordinate 170 of JBGSRM010000093.1, read as the reverse complement.
TCAAAGAGCACGCAACCCTATCAGCGAGGGCGAGCGTCGATCACGGGGTTGAGGTTGAAACTACGGAAGAGCATGTAAACAGGGCGGCTGATAGGGGTTGCTGTGTCTCGTCTTGTTAGCATTCTTATTTTTTAAAGTGACGAGCTGGTGTCCAATTTAGGCATCTTTTA
>JBGSRM010000166.1:0-11211 GCA_041737575.1 Akkermansiaceae bacterium | reverse complement strand
ACCGACGTGTATGCGGCATCCGAGGAGCCGATTCCGGGTATTTCCGGACAAACGCTCGTCGATGCGATGAAGACGCACGGCGACATACCGGCGAAGTTTTTATCAGATCTTGAGACTGCACATCATCAAGTGGGAAATGCCCTTGAGCCGGGTGATCTGCTTGTCACTCTCGGGGCAGGGAATGTGCACGAGGTCGGTACTCGTATTGCGAACGATCTGAAAATCATCGAGGAGCTCCGTTCCGTGGCACCGGCTACAGAAATCGGAATCAAACTTTATGAACCGATGCGCAAACACACCACTTTGTTGGTGGGTGGACCGGCTCAATATTGGTTTGAGCCACGTTCCTTTTTTGCTTTTGCATTTCTGGTGGATGCCTGCCGTCAGCGGGGGCTTCCGATTCGTGTGGTTGGGCGCGGTTCCAACATACTGGTTCGTGATGGCGGCATACGAGGTGCGGTGATCCATCCTACGGGAGGAATGTTCAAGGAAATCTCGATTGATTCAAAGGGTCATGTGACGGCTGGTGCTGGTGTACGTTTGAAGAAGCTTGCTTCCTTCGCTGGCGCACATGGCATTGGAGGTTTCGAGTGGATGGAAGGCATTCCCGGAAACGTCGGCGGGTCTTTACGGATGAATGCTGGTGCGATGGGTATTGAAACTTTTGATCAGGTAGTCCGCGTTACCTTCCTCGATGAAGATGGAGTGATACGCACGCGTGAGTGCGAAGAGATTGCGGCGCAATACCGAAATGTTCCCGAGTTACGGCGCAATTTTGCGCTTCAAGCTGTATTCAAGGGAAAAAGCGATACCCATGAAAATATCAAGAACCGCTGGCACGAGTCCCGTGAGAAACGTAAAAATTCCCAACCAGTTGCAGCATCTGCCGGATGTACATTCAAGAACCCGGATAAAATGCCCGCTGGAAAGCTGATTGATACCCTGGGTCTGAAAGGGTTCTCCGAGGGGAAGGCGGCGGTCTCTGATGTGCATGGCAACTTCATCGTGAACAACGGTAACGCATCCGCAAAAGATATCCTGGTTCTGATTGAATCGATACGCAGGCAGGCAAAAGAGAAAAGCGGGATCGATTTGGAAACCGAAGTAAAAATCATCGGAGACGACGAGTTCTCATTCTAACATTTTCTAACAACCAATTCCGCAATGAATATACTTCACGAAATCAAAGTCGCCGTGTGGATGGGTGGTCCGGGTTCCGAGCGCCAAGTTTCGCTCGCGTCCGGAAACGCCGTGCTGAAAGCCCTGCTTTCGATCGGTATCGATGCGGTTCCGGTGGATGTTGAATCATCCGACTTCATGTTACCGGAAGGTACCGGCCTTTGCTTCAATCTGATTCATGGGACTTTTGGTGAAGATGGCCAGCTGCAAGACATTCTAGATAAAAAGGGAATTGCATACACGGGTGCACGTGCGAGATCGTCACGTATTGCTTTTGATAAAAACTTGGCCAAACAAGCCTTTATAGCGGCGGGAGTGCCGACACCGAAATCGGAAATTATCGACTGCGCGGATGGTATCGTTCTGCCCTCGTTTCCTCCACCATTCGTGGTGAAGCCGCCGCGTGAAGGTTCATCCGTTGGTATCGAAATTGTGAAAACGCTGGCGGAGGCCGAAGTAGCCATCACGAAAGCATCCAAGCACTCCAAGGATCTGCTTATTGAAGAATTCATTTCCGGTGCCGAGCTTACGGTGCCGGTGATTGATGGTGTGGCCTATCCAGTGATTCATATCATTCCTCCAGAGGGTGTTTATGATATGGCAACGAAGTATCCCTGGCTTTCGGGCAAGGCGACTTCATCACAATACATCTGCCCCGCAGACCTTGATTTAGAAACTACGATGGCCGTGCAAGCGGCTGCCGTAGCGGCGCACAAGGCACTTGGCCTTGAGGTGTATTCGCGTGTCGATGTTATGCTCGACTCAGATAACCGTCCTTACGTTCTCGAGGCGAATACCATTCCTGGTATGACGGAAACCTCATTGTTACCGAAGTCTGCGGCGGCTGGGGGGGTGCCTTTCCCGGAGCTTTGTAAAGAAATAGCGGAGCTATCGTTGGCTTTGTGAGCGTGTTTAGTTTCGTGAAACAAGAATGCGCTGCTCAAAATTGTCTTGCCTTTCTATCCGCTTCGGCACACGGGTGCTGTGTGTTCGCGCAAGCGAACCAAAAGGCGCTCGTTTGAGCATCGCCCTTTTCCGGTCTTCGTCGATGAGAAAGATTGTTTGAGGTTTCAACCAACAACTCATCGCACCGCCAGCAACCGATAATCGGTGCGAGCTGGCATTTAAAAAAAATGACCGCTACATTATTTGAAGCGCTGCCACTGGCCGCGCCATTGCATCGCGTATTGCGCGAACTGAACTACTCCGAGCCATCGCCGATTCAAGCGCAGGCGATTCCTTTGCTGCTTGAAGGCCGCGACCTGTTAGGTTGTGCCCAGACCGGCACGGGAAAAACAGCGAGTTTCGCTTTGCCGATTCTCCACGCGTTGTATGGGAATCCCATCAGGTTGAAACCGAAAACCTGCCGCACGCTCGTGCTCGCTCCGACTCGTGAACTCGCGATGCAGGTAGGCAAGAGCTTCACAACCTACGGACAATATGTGCCGTTCCGCCAGACATTGATTTACGGTGGCGTAGGACAGGTGCCGCAAGTGAACGCCATGAGGCAAGGCGTGGATGTCCTCGTTGCCTGCCCGGGCCGTTTGCTCGATCTTATCGATCAGGGTTACGTCGATCTCACACAGGTGGAATTTTTCGTGCTCGATGAAGTGGACCGAATGCTCGATATGGGCTTCCTGCGTGATGTGAAACGTATCGTCTCTATGCTGCCTGCAAAACGACAGTCGTTGTTTTTCTCTGCCACGCTCGCACCGAATATTGTCGAACTCGCGCGCAACATCCTGCGCGACCCGGCGCATGTCAGTATCACGCCCGAGACCACCACGGCGGAAAAAATCGATCAACAAGTTTGCTTTGTTACCAAGGAGTCGAAGCGTCCGTTGTTAGAAGAGCTGCTTCGCGGTCAAGCGAATGCGACCGGGCAAAAGCTCACGATTGTTTTCAGTCGTACGAAACACGGCGCGAACAAACTTGCCAAGAGCCTTTGCGCTGCTGGTTTTCCCTCGGATGCCATCCACGGCAATAAGTCACAGGCACAGCGTGAGAAAGCGCTGGATCGTTTTAAAAAAGGTCTCACGCCAGTTTTGGTGGCAACCGATGTTGCCGCACGCGGCGTTGATGTGAAGGATGTCGGACTTGTGGTGAACTTTGATCTGCCGAACGAACCGGAGGCTTACGTACACCGCATCGGACGTACGGCACGTGCTGGCGCGGAAGGTCGTGCCGTATCTTTCTGCTCGGAAGACGAGTTGGAATACCTGCGTGATATTGAAAAAATCATCCGCATGGCGATTCCGCGCTGGGACAACCATGATTGGCATGAAAACGATCTTGCCGAACGTCATTTGCGTGGTGTCCGTCCGCAAGGTGGTGGCTCATCCGGTGGTCGCCCGACACAGCGCGGTGGTCAGCGTCGCGGTCAAGGCGGAGGCAATCGCCAACGGAGAAGGTAAGGTATAATTATTTCACAGAGAAGCCGTTGATATAACGCAGCGGATATTTTCCCGGGGAGAGATGTTCATAGCGAGAGTTGTTTCTTGTTGGATAAGGAGACGATTCAGGGACTTTTGGATTGATGGGATTGAAAATCTAAACAAGCTGTTATGCGTTGAGCGAAAACAGCGAAGATCACAAGTATTGGGCGTTTATATCCTATTCATCCCGTGATCGGAAATGGGGTGAGTGGTTGCGGAAGCGTATGGAGGGGTATCCGATTCCGCGGGAGTTCGTGGGTCTTGAGTTGGGGGATGGATATAAGTTGCCCAAAAATTTGAGGCCGATTTTCCGTGATCGAGATGAGCTTTCTGGATCGTCGAACTTGGGGCCTGCGATTGAGCAGGCATTGAAGAAGAGCCGGTATTTGATTGTTTTATGTTCGCCGAATTCTGCAAAATCGGAGTGGGTCGATAAGGAGATTGCGACGTTTCAAGGGATGGGACGAGGCAAGAAGGTTTTGGCATTGATTTTGGATGGAGAGCCGAATTCAGGAGATGTTGGAAGTGAATGTTTTCCACCGTCGTTGCGTTATCCGTGTGAGCCATTGGCGGGGGATTTGAGGAAGGAAGGGGATGGGAAAGAGCGAGGATTTTTGAAGGTTGTATCGGGGATAGCGGAGCTGGACTTCGATGTGCTATATCGGCGGCATGAGCGACAGGCACGGCGCAGGCGGATTATTGCGAGTGTGATCGCTATCGCGGTGATGACGGGTTTGGGTTGCCTGAGTGCGTTTGCGTTTGCACAGAAAATGTTGGCGGAGAGGAGGGAGAGTGAGGCGATGGCGGCGCGAATGGAGGCTGAGAAGCAGGAATTATTAGCGAAAGAGCGGCTTGCTGAGAATTATGTTGAGCAGGGGAGGCGGTGGTTTTTAGCGGATGAAACGGTGCGTGCGGCAGCCTTATTGAATGAGGCGCGGAAGATAAAGAAAGATGTTTCGGGTGTGGATATGTTGTTGGGAGAGTTGTGGTTTTCCATGTCCGATGAGGTGGCGAGAGTGAGAGGCAATCGGGTGGCGGTGGGTCAGTTGTTTTTCGTAGGTGATGGAAATGAGCTTGTCTGGAGTGATGTGCACGGACACGTGCGGGGATTTGAGCCGGAGGTTAGGAAGTTGCGGAGAATGAGCGAGCCGAGCGATGTGAACCATTTGAGGCAATTTGAAATGGTATCGAGGGATGGGAAGCGTTTTGCAGATTTTCGAAAACAAGCGGCTGGTGAAAAGGGGAAGGTTTTGTTGCGCGAGCTGGTAGTTGGGAATTTTGAAACGGAAGAGGAATTCCGGATCGCATGGCCAGATGATTTTTTTCATCCCACGATGCTGGTTTTGTCTCCGCAAGGGAGAAAGGTATTGGTTGCTGGCGGACGCGGAGGAGAGGAGGAGTCTGTGTATCTTTGGGAGGTGGGTACGGATGAGTTTATCCGCGTAGAGATGAAAGAGGAAGCTTCTAGGAACAATACTCAATGGTATTTTTCGTCTGAAGAGGAACATTTGGTGGAAATCACGTGGAAGGATCAGAAGCAGACGATGCATGTCCGGTCGGCGCAGACGGGAATGATCAAAGAGGAGATTGAACTTGGGGGTGAGTTGCATGATTTTTCCTATGCGAGGGGGAGGCAAATTGCGGTTACAAGGAATCATATTTTTTTGGGATTTAAGACGGGTGAAGTGGTTTGCCATGAATTTGGAAGAAGAGAGATGAAGGGGGAAGGTCCCGCAGAGGTTGATGAAGCATTTTCAATAGGGGTTGAGCAGATATTGGCTACGGATGACGGAGCGTTGGTGTTGTGTGTGGGAAATAAGGAGGCAGTGCTTTACCGCAGAGAAAGTTGGGAAGTTTTATGGAGATGCACCGGCATCGAAACGAATGGTTCAATTTATGGAGCTGCGATGTCGAGTAACGGCAAGCGAGTGATGGTTGTGTGTGATTCGAGGATATTAGTACATGACCTTGATGGGAATCAGACTGGAGAGATGGCAGCGTGTTTGGATCGAGACCGTGTTAAGGCCGCGATTTCTGAGGATGGCGAGTTGATGGCTGTAGGCAAGGTGAGCGGAGAGGTTATGGTGAAGCGTATTTCCATGGGCCAACCGCGATTGCTGTGGTGCCTGCCAGACAGTCATGTCAGCTACTTTGATTATGTGGAGATGGAGGCAGGTAAATATCTAACAAATGGTTCCGAGCCGTATTTTTTGGAGCCTGTTAGCGGAGTGAGCCGACGGGCGGAGAATGGTTATGCGGAGGTTGCCGATGTGTCCGAGGATGGGTCTTTGTTTTTCAGGGGGCACCCCGGTTTGAATTTTGACGTAAGGCGTTTGGGTGAAGCTGATGGTATCCATGGTTTTGGTAAGGGTGAGATGAACCTTTTTTTAAGGGGTAAGGAAGCTGCGGGCCTGGTGGTGAACAACGAGGGAGAATTTCACCTCTACGATAACAGTCCCGAGTATCTGGGCGAGGCCGTGGATTGCAAGGATGCGGAAGGGAATCTGGCGGGGCTGCTCCAAGAGAAACACGGGGAGCGGGTGTTGGCTGTGTTTTCGAATGGTGCGTTTGTGATCACGAGTGTGGACGGGAAGAAGCTGGGGCCTTTTGCGGTGCATTGGCCGGATGGGAAATCTGAAAGGCTTCCTCGTTTGCTGGAGTTTCGGGATGGCTTGGTTCTTTATGCGAGAGATCAGAATTTGCTGCTGTATGATGTGAATAAGGGTAATCGTATAGAGTTGCCCGAAATGGAATTTCAGGCGGCGAGTATCATATCGCAATCCAGGGTGTTGACGGTGAATGTGTTTGGGCAACTGAGCTGTTGGGGTGTGGATGGCAAGCTCATAGCATCGACACAACCTTTGTCACAAAGTTCAGAATCAAGTATTTTCTCAGTTACTGATGCAAAAGCAGGCAGCACTCTTCTCATCGATGAGGATGAGAAGCTGGTTTTCTCGACTTATGGTAACAGGATATATGTTTGGTCATTGCCCGAAATGGAGTTGTTATGGAGGTCTGGATACATCGATCTCACGGCATTCAGCTTCAGTGAAGAGAGGATGAAATTATGGGAATTCGATTCGAAATCCAGTTCGATAGTTTTTTCCAGCGAGAGAGATAACCTTCGTGGTTACAGTTCTCTCATTTCCATCGCGCTGCCAAAGGAGGTGCCCAGTATTGATGAAGTCAGCGCGTATTTGAGAGATGTGGCTTGGATGAAGTTATCTGATGGTAGATTGATTCCGACTGACGATGAGGAATAAGGCTGCTTGTGGTTGGAGAGCAGGACAGAAGCAGGTAGAGCAAATTGTGTGAGGAAAGACCGATTGGATGCGTTGATGATGAATCGTAGGATGTGTGAATCCCGGTAGCAGGCGAAGCGTTTGGTTTTGTCCGGGGAGGTGAAGGTGGATGGGCGTATGGTGGAGGCGGATTTGGGAGAGAGGGTGAGGTTTGCGGTGATGGATTTGTCGTTCATTTCGCTGACGAAGGTTTTACCGGCGGTGTTTGGGGTTCTAGAGGACGGGGGGAGGTTGTCTGTTTGATCAAGCCGCAGTCAAGGCGGGGGCAATCGTCAGCGGACACGATGAGTATAAAGTTTCTAGAAATCGGCTGGTCTGATTCATATCCAGATCAGACGCTCTAACAGAAACCTACATAGGCAAAGCTGCTTTGTTACCCCACCACGATGCTACGGAATCCTCCGTAGGCCATTCGCGTGTAATCGAAGTTGGGATTTTCCTTGTCGCACATTTCCTGGAGGCGCGGATCGGCGATGACCTTCGCGTTCACGGCATCGCGGTGCTCGCGCGATTCATAAACGATGTAGGCCATCACCACGGTCTCGTCCGGCCCGGCACCCGCCATTTTCGGAAATGCGGTCATCTCGTGTGCCTCCATGTCGTCGCCGACGGCCTCCACGTATTCGAGCGCGCCGTGCTCCTTCCAGATTGCGGCGGCTTTGGTTGCGACTTCCTTGTATTTCTCCAGTTTGTCCTTTGGGAGCGGGAGGACGAACCCGTCGATGTATTTGCTCATGTTGTTGTTAGAATGAATTTCAGGGGATTGGAGCGATGACGCTGACCATCCAGCCGACGCCGAACTTGTCAGTGCACATGCCGTAACAGGGCGACCAGAAGGTTTTCCCAAGCGGCATCTCCACGCTGCCATCTTCCGAGAGGGCATCGAAAAACTGCTTCGACTCTTCCTCGCAGTCGGTGCCGATGGATAGGCGGAAGCCGATGAACTTCCCGTCTTCCGGCCCGCAGCCATCGGACATCATCACCATGCTATCGCCGATATAAATGGCGGCGTGCATGACTTTCTTTTCCCAGCCGGGTGCGAGCATGTCTTCGGGCGGCTGATCCGGAGCCTCCTCGAATCGCATGAGCATCACGCGTTTCGCACCGAGGGCGGATTCGTAGAATTCAAGTGCCTCCTCGCAGCGTCCGCCGAAGAAGAGGTAGGGTTCGATGATCGGTTTTTTCATAACTTTAGTTTTCCACAGTTTTCGCGAGATCGGCCAAGCCTTTCTCAAACATCGGCCCGCACATTTTCTCGGGGCTCATGAAAATCGAGAAGGCTTTGCCTGCGAAATTTTGCGGCCCGTATAGTTTCCATGTAACGAGGGTTTTTCCGTCCTTCTCTTCGAAAGTGAAGTCCACTGTGCTGGTGCTTTCCATGGGCTCTTTCCAGTCCATTCGCAGGCGTACCAGTTCATGCGGCTTGCTCTCGGTGATTGTGCTGGAGCCCGCGCCGATCTTGCTGTTTCCTTTCCACGAACAGACCGCTCCAACGCCCGACTCGGGACCGCTGAACGTGTTCACCACATCGGGGTCGAGTTCGTTGAACGGGTTCCACTTCACGAAGTTCCGGTGGTCGTTGACCTGCGCAAACAGCTCTTCCGGCTTTGCCTCGATCATGGCGCTGCGTTGCACGCTGAAATTGTCCGGCTGGACGGCGACGACGATCACGAAGAGAGCGATGACAGCAACGATGGCGATTAGGATTTTCTTTATCATACGATTATTTCATGGAGTGAAGCCCGATCATGTTCCCCTCTGTATCGTAAACGAGGGCGATGTGTCCGTATTCGCCGATGGACATTTTAGGTAGGTGAATTTTTCCGCCCGCATCGGAAGCTCTTGTCTCCGTATCACCGCAATCCTCGCAAGAGAAATAGACGATGGTGCCGCCGGTGCCGGAGTCCTTGGCCTTCATCTTGCAAAGCGCGCCGGAGCATCCGGCTTGGTTCTCGCAGCCCATGCCGGGGAATACCCACATTTCCAAATCTGGATCGGGCGATGGCAGTTCATCCAGAGTGACTTGGAAAACCGATTCGTAGAATTTCTTGGCCCGCTCCATGTCTTGGACATAGATCTCGAACCAACCGACGGGATTGCGATTTGTATTCATGATTGTGATTTGATGAGAGCTTCGAGCTGGTCGGTGGCGATTCCCCAACCGGTGTGGAAACCCATTTCCTGATGGGCTTTCTTGTCTTCCCTCGTCCAATGGCGGACGATGGCGGTGTATTTCGTTTTCCCTCCGAGATCCTCGAAATCGAGTTCGATAGTGCAGAAGGGCTTGGCAGAGGGCTTCCATGCCTCCGTGTAGGCGTCCGTAATGACGAGGCGTTTGTTCGGGACGACTTCGAGATACACTCCGGGGTTCGGAATCTCGGTGCCATCCGGCCCCTTCATCATGATGAACGAGCTCCCGCCGGGGCGGACATCGAGCTTTGCGGAAACGGTTTCCCATGGCGCCGGAGTGAACCACTTGACGATCATTGCGGGATCTGTCCAGCACTGGTAAACCCTTTTGGAAGGTGCATCAATGATGCGGCGGAGAACGAGATCAAGCTCACCAGGTGCGATGACCGCGAGTTCCAGTTCCAAGCGGTCGAGGACTTCATCGTTGCAGCGCGGGATGTAGGCCTCGCACTTTTTGTATTCCTCTGCGGACATGAAGGTCTGGTTCCAGGTGATCCTGCTGCCGCTGCCTATAGCGTCGATCAGTATCTCCAGTAAGAACTCATGCACCGTCGCCAAATGGCGGATGACGATGCGTTCCGGCGAGATTTCCTCGAAGACGCTGCGGTTCGGATAAACGGCTCCGTCCGGCCCGACCATGTCATGCCGCCAGTGGCCTCCCGGCGTGAAATCGAATTCCTCGAACACGTTGCTAAATCCTAACGGCCCCCACCAGTTGGCGATGATGTCCGGATAGGAAATGGCTTTGAAAACCGCTTCCGGCGGAGCATCAAGCACACGGCTTGACGAAAATGTGTTGGGCGAGTTCATTGTGATTCTTGGTTGTCCTTCACCATCTGGCTCGCGCCGCAGCGCTCCATGAGTTTCCTGACCTCGACGGTCGCGCCATAGGGCAGACCGGGGCAGAGTTTCGCGATCTCAACCGCCTCGGCCTCGCTGTCCACGGTCAGGATGAAATACCCTGCCACGGATTCCTTCGCCTCCGCGTAGGGGCCGTCGGTCACGTGGCGCTCGGCTCCGCGGACTACCTGTCCCTCGTGCTCCAGCGATTGCCCGCCCCGGCAGCGACCCTCCGCGACGAGCCCATCGAACCAGCTCATCCAGTCCGTCATCACCCGCTGGATCTCATCGGGCGAGAGCTGCTGGTGCCAGACGTTGTTGCGGAAAAGGAGCAGGTATTCGGATTTCGGTTCGTTCATGGTTTTGCTTTTTTATGATGTTTGAAAAGGCGGAAGGCAAAGAGGAAAAGGGCGGAGAGGGTTACGAAAATGACAAGTGCTTTGAGCCCGGCCGCGAAACCCGCCGAGACGCCCACGCCGGTGAAAAGGGCGATGTATCCCGCCAAACACATCGGGCATTTCGGCATCGCGAGCCAAGCGGCTCCAGGCAGCAGGATCGCCAGAACCCCGCCCGCGCCGCGCTTCCGGCAGCAATCCGTGCTCACGCCTCACCCCTTTCCGAACAGCAGCCGCCGATATGGCCGGAGCCATCATAGCGATCATGATGCCGCACCCATGCCATCGTGAATTCCAGCCCTTCCTCGTCCCGTCCTTTCGGAACCATGTCGAGCACGGTGTAGGTGCCCACCACTTGCTCCACACCGCGCCCGAAGGCGGAGTAGGTGTGGTAAACATCGCCCGCCGCATCCTTGTGGAAAACACTGATCCCGGGTCCCACGGTGCTGCTGAAATCCATTTTCGAGTAATTGTATTCCACCTCGCCGCTCGCGATCTGCTCCTCGGTGAAGGAGACGTTGAAATCATAATTGAAATCGCAGCCGAACGATGAAACCCACAGAAAACGCCAGCCCATGCGTTTCCTGAAAACCTCGATCTCCGCCAGCGGCGCGCGGGAAACAGCGAGCATTGTCACAACGCGCGCGGCGAGATGCGGCAACATGCCGTCGGTGTGGTCGGCCATGAAGGAACAGCTCGGGCAGCCCTCCTCCCAACCCGGCCCTAGCATGAAATGCTGGATCACAAGCTGGCTTTTCCCACCGAAGAGATCCGCCAGGGACTTCTCCCCATCCGGTGTCTGGAAGCGGTAATCCTTCTCCATCCGAACCCATGGCAGCTCGCGGAGCTTCCGCGATAGCTCGTCCTTCC
>JBGSRM010000158.1:0-6500 GCA_041737575.1 Akkermansiaceae bacterium | reverse complement strand
TGCTTGAAGCCCAAGAAACGGAAATAGCCAGCCTCCGCAAAGGAGCAAACCACTAACTGGAGAGCCGTGTGCGGGAAATCCGCCTGCACGGTTCGGAGGGGGGAGCGGCGCAATTCAATGCGCCGTTCCTACCTCTATCTTGCTTGCCTGAAAAGTGGATGGGTTCGTGGGAGATGAGCGAGGGTTGGATTTCTATGGGGGTGAGAGGAAGAGACAGCAGTCGGAAATTGTTAAAATGAGACACCTGACCCCATTTACAGACTGAAATCGGCGCGCGGGCAAGGTTGGTTGGTCGTGATACCGGAAAGACCGGTCAGGGCGCTACCCGTTTTCGGGAACCTTCATCGGGGCGAAATCGAGGCCATCAGTTTGGCGCTGGATCTTGATGCGGGATGGCTGGTCGTCGATGACGGAGATGCCCGTAAGGCAGCGAAGTCCTTGGGGCTGAGGATCATCGGCCTCCTCGGAATGGTCGTTTGGGCGAAAAAACAAGGAAAGTTTCCAAGTGCGATCCAACACATCGAGAATCTCCGAAGGGTGACGAGGTTTCGGGTTTCCGCACAGGTCATGGCGCAGATTGCCATCGATTTGGACGAGGCGTAGCCGCATCGCCCTCGAAACCCAAGCCTCGCCGCCGACTTGCGACTTGTGATTTGCCGATGGGAAAAATGCGAGTTAGCGGGAACCGACACCATCCACGACGATCCCATCCTCGCGGGGAGCGCACCGATGACTTCCACAACCTTCCCCCCGGCCCCAACAACCCCGTCGGCATCCTCTGGGCCGGACTGAACCGCCCCGGCATCGGCATCCACGGCAGCCCCGTCCCCGATACCATAGGCCGTGCCGGAAGCCATGGCTGCATCCGCCTTTCGAACTGGGATGCCGCCACTTTTTACACGCTGGTCGGGAAAGGCACCGCCGTCACCATCCGGTGAACAAAATGTGAGATAGCGGTGAGTGAGCCATTCAATAGGGAGCAGGGGCGTCCCGCCCCTTGAGTTCAAGAGGGTGTCCCCACCCGTTGTCAGCAAGGCATTTGGGCAGGTGGCGGAGACGCCACCTGGAACTCAAGGCGCGGGGACGCGCTTACTCCTTATGTTTTGTCTAGAAGAAGGCAAAAATATTCTCGTATATCAAAAACGTGATTGATTCCGCCCCTTTCTGATGAACCTTGGGGGATGTTTAAAATTAAGAAAATCAATTGCGCCCCGAAAGATACAGGATTGAAAGATTGGGAAATTTCGGTTCAGGTAGTGGGTTTAGGAGCGAGACACGGAGATGATCGCCTTTTGGGCCAATCCTGCCGGAGTCCGGAGGAACTGGAGAACTTGAAGGTGCGTATGATCGAAGAGATCAGCAAGCTCAAGTTTCCAAGATTAAATTAGGATGTAGGTGAATTATTATATATGAATAAAAATATACTAAAGAAGCTACGGTTCTGCTCGTGACAAGACTGCAATCACAAATATTATGGCCATAGCGATGGCTATAAATACACATATGTGGTATGTTTTCGGGTTGATCTCACCACGAGACTTGCGATGTGAATCATTATAAGGAGATGATTTCTTTGTATCTAAATCTTTATCATTCTGACCATGATCTGTTTTGGGATTGCTTGAAGGGGGTGCGCTGCTCGATGATTCAAAAGGAGTAGTTTTGACAGGCGATGTTTCAGGAGGCCTTTGGTGAGCGGTTTGGTTTCGTTCTCTCAGGCAGAGGTTCTTATACGCGGAATTGATCTGTTTGAGCTTTTCTTGTCCATGCTTCTGGAGGGCGAGGTCATTGCCTAGGCGATCAGGGTGCCAAACGCGTACAAGAATCCGGTAAGCTCGCTTTATTTCTTCATCTGACGCTCCTGGTGTAAGGTCGAGAATTTTGTAGCATTCCGTTAGATCCAGGTTCATTGGGAAATTTGAATGGAAGTTGATGGTTCTTGTTTAAGTCTTGGAAATTATCTGTTTCGGGGTGTTCGTCAAGAACCTGAAATTTTATGACTCAAAACGCCTAAAAATTCCTCAGCATCTCAAGCGCCTCTTCCAGTTTCTCACCGGGCTTTGTCTTTGCCAACCTCGGATACCTTGATCCATCCATCAGGATCGGGCTGCCATTCCTCTGAAGCATGAGGCGTTGGCCGGAGATTTCCACGGAGGTGATCTGGTTGGAGGCGGCTTCGGCTTTGATGCGGGCGATGGTCAGGAGGTTCTGGATGGGGTGGGGAAGGCGGCCGTGGCGGTCCTGCCAGTTTTTCTCGAGGGCGGTGACTCGACTATGATGCAGCTAACGCCATTGGAGGAAAATGTTAGATAGTGGGGACTGGCACCATTCAATGGGTGATCGCCTGTGTCTATCCGAATCACATTCGCGGTGCGCAGTGAATGCCGTTCCCGTGCTGATCTCACTCAATCAACTCCTCGGCCTGGTTTCTAGATCAATAAGTGCTCATTCTGTCCATTTCTGCACTGCTCGGCGAAGGGCACTGCTAGAATAAGATCAGTAAAAAATGTGCGGTAATCTTCGTTGCTTATTTCGTAACGCTTATCGTATTCACACAGTCCGGTGCTCACTGGAATGGAAAGATAAAACGTACCACTTACTTGTTCCTGTCCAACGCAAAGACGGAGATTTGTGTCGTATGCCATATCAATAAATTTCTTACCTAATTCCTTAGATGGCTGGCTGCTAGGAGTTTTCTTACCCGGCTTGATGCGCCATAGTATAATGCCGAGGAATGAGGTGCATATGCCGGCCATGATGAAAACGCCGCGCCCTTCACCAATTCCTGACGATTGGTCAGGTGCGGCTACAAGGACTACGCAGATGCCAAGGCAGAATAATATAGAGCCGACTACAATCATGGAATGCGAATTTGTATATGAGTTGTAGATTTTTTGAACAGAATTTGTTGTCGATGTCACCACCTTTCGGTGAAAGCGTCGCATTTGTTGCAGGAGTTGAGCAGGTCGAATGTTTTGTCTTGCTCGAGATTGGAGATGTCAGCGGTTCTGCGTTAGCAGTCGCACCAAGCCTGCGCACAACGCGTAGCTGCTAGGAATTTGATTTTGTGGTGAAGTCCGTTGAGAAAGCCGATAAATGGGTTAGATACGGCGTTGAAATCACCCCTTGATTTCAACGCCGCATATGACCTTATTTAACGTGGCAAGAGAGGGACAGGAGTGTCCCTCCTCCCTAGAAGTTGCGGAGCATGTCCAGTGCTTCGTCGAGTTTCTTGGCGGGCTTTGTTTTGAGGAGGCGGGCGTGGCGGCCCTGCCAGTTCTTATCGAGGGCGGTGACTCGGCTATGATGGAGCTAGCGCGATTGGAGGAAAATGTTAGATAGTGGGGGCTGGCGGCATTCACTACCTCTATCTATCAGGGTTGGGTGATTTGGAGGCGGAGAAAACGTTGCGGTTCGTTCGAGTTTGGAGAGGTGACGGTCACGAGACGAATATTTTCCCCGCTGTCTGTGACGAGGAATCCGCTGGAGTTCACGGCGGTCGTGGTGGCTCCGCCAGTGCTGCGGGCGACGGTAGTCCAAGTGGTCAAATTTGGGCTGGTCTGGACGTTATAGGTGATGTTCGCGAGGCTGGCGTCGCACGAAAAGACGATTTGGAGACGGTTGTTGGAATCCAAAGGGAAGACAGGGACGTCGTTCGGATTTGCGCGGGTGGGATCGGTTCCGAGGGCGTATTCGATAAGGTTCGAGTGGCCGTCTCCGTCGAAATCGGCGGTGTCGGCGTAGAGGCCCGTGGTCGCGGTGGTGCTGCCGAAATGGATTTTTCGCCAGGCGAGGAGTGGGTCGGTGATGTCATCGCGCCGGAGGATTTCGATGTTGTCGAGACGCAAGGTGAAGTTTCCCGAGCCCCAGGTGTTGGCATTGGGGATGACGAGGATTTGCCAGCCAGGTGAGGAAAAATCAAAACCGCTGTCGGTAAATGTCGAAACCGGCGCCGAAAAATCCGTCCATGCCGCGCCAGGTGCGGTGCTATTGAAGTCCAGGCTTTGGTTGTTAGTTGATTTGACCGCGACAGTGAATTCGCCGGTGGAGGCTCCGAGGATTTGAATGCGCCCTCGGACAAAATTGCGAGAGAGATTGGCTGAAGTGATCGGCGGCGTGCCGGAAATCCCAATACCGGCACCGGCATACCAGCCGGTATTAGGAGCGGAAATCGCGAGCTTGAGGACGCGTGCATCGGTGGTGCCCGTGGCTTCGTTGGTTAGGCTGTTGGTGATTCCGCTGCTGCCGCCGGAATAGGAAAACCAGCCCGCCGTGTTTCCTGCGGAGAAGGCTTCAGAAAAGAGAACCGTATCCTGTGTCGGGCGGATGTTTAACGCGAGCGTGGCGTTGGTCGTTCCCACGGTGTTTGTAGCGGAAATCGAGACATTGATTTTCCCGGCGACGGCGGTGGAGCCGCTGATCAGGCCGGTGGACCCATTGAGGACCAAGCCGGCGGGCAAATCGCTGGCTGCGTAAGTGATCGAGCCTCCCGTAGCGCTGATCTGATAGCTGCCCGCGATATTTTGCGAAAAAGTGGCGCTGTTGATCGAGGTGAAAGTGGGCGCGGTGGTCGGCAGGACATCGGGACTCCAATTCCAGCCTTTGGCCACGGCGTCGGCCCACATGATCGGCCAGTTTTGGTCCAATTGCGTCTGGCCGTCGATGTTCCACATGCTCCATCCGAGGCCGAGGCGTTCGCAGGTCTGGTTGACGTAGATGTCGTTGTCGAACTGAGCCGAACGAAAGCTGTCGGTGATGCCGAGGGTGGCATTCGAGACGGATGCGGGGAAGTTGTTCTCCGAAGGCCACCCGGGGTAGCGGGAGTGGAAGTTGCGCAAATTCGCGGCGTTGGTGGCGGCTCCGAAGGCGGAGTCGTTATTGTAAAGGTGATAGGCCACGGACGACTTCGTCCAATCCACCGTGCCGGGCAGCGAGGCGAAGCTGGCGGCCAGATTCCCCAAACCGGTGCCCGTGTTGTAATCGTTGATGCCGTTCGGTGTCAGAACCATCACGTGGGTGTTGGGAGCACCGGCGCGGATGACGTTGAAGACGCGTTTGAGAGACTGGATGCGGGGAGAATTGGCCGCGTTATCCGAGGCGTTGGGGGTCATGCTGCCGTTGTTGCCGATGCCCTCCATCGGTTCGTTCGATGCCTCGTAGAGGACATGGGTGCGATTGGCAAAATAGGGCGCGACATAGGTCCAAAGCGCGGTGGCGTAGGCTTCATCGTAGCTGGGAATGTGGTCGTGTGAATTGATGATCACATACATCCCGTGGGCCGAGGCGTAGTTGACGGCGCGTTCCATTCTGGCGAGCTGACGACTTCGATAGACCGGGTCGTTCCAATCGGTGGGCGTGAACGTGGGCGATGGCGTGTAAGTTTCCACTTCCCAAGTATCGAAAAGGATCATGCGCACGGCGTTCAGACCTTTGGCGCGCATCGAGGCATAGTAGGATTCGGGTTCTTCCTGGCGACCTTTCTCCCAGATCCAGGCGGTGCCGGCGCGAAGCGGTGTGTCGGCATCCGTGCGCAGAACCTTCAGCGCAGGACCACTCGGGTTGTAGGCATCGGGAATGTTCACCACTTGCACTCTCGCCCGATCTGTCGGCAGAGAAACCGACTGCGCCCCCGCCGAATGCGGCAGGAGATAAATAGAAAGAAATACAGCAAATGTTGCCCAGGAGATGGTCATGTCTCAATCTGGCGAAACCAATGGCTCGCGCAATGCTGAAACGCCTTCCTACGGCGGGGTATCAGTCCCAAGTAACAGAAATTGTGCATCGGTGTTGGTAAGAAAGGCGAGGTGGGCTGTGTTCATGCTTGGGCGAGTTTGCCTTTGGGCTCGGGGAGACTGCCGTGGCGTTTCAGTCAGTTTTTTTTGAGGGCGGTGATTCGACTGTGATGTAGTTAACGTCATTGGAGGAAAATGTTAGATAGCTTGGAGTTAGCTCATTTAATGTGGCAAGAGAGGGACAGGAGTGTCCCTCCTCCCTAGAAGTTGCGGAGCATGTTCAGTGCTTCGTCGAGTTTCTCGGCGGGCTTTGTTTTGAGGAGGCGGGGGAAGCGCGAGCCATCCAGTAGGATCGGACTACCGTTTCTTTGGAGCATTAGGCGCTGGCCAGAAATTTCAACGGAGGTGATTTGGTTGGAGGCGGCTTCGGCTTTGATGCGGGCGATGGTGAGGAGGTTTTGGATGGGGTGGGGGAGGCGGCCGTGGCGGTCCTGCCAGTTTTTTTGGAGGGCGGTGATGGATTTGGGGGTGTTGGCTTCGGCGAGTTCGCGGTAGGCGTTGATTCGCAATTTTGCGTCTGACAAATATGCCGATGGGATGAAGGCGGGGAGAGGTTGACCGCCAAGTCGCCAAGATCGCCAAGGGAAGAGGGGGAGTTTATAACCACGGAGGGCGCAGAGGACACGGAGGAAGAGGCGTTCGGGGTAAAGGCGTTCGGGGTCAGTCCCCGCTAGCTAACATGAAAAGGAACTCTTTGGGAGAGAGGAC
>JBGSRM010000155.1:0-9979 GCA_041737575.1 Akkermansiaceae bacterium | reverse complement strand
TATGCGGATCGGTTTTTGTTTGTGAGTATGGGTGGGATGGTGGAGGGGATTTTGGAGATGTTGCGGATGCATCCCGAGGTTTCGCGGGTGGCGGTGGCGGGGTCGTATCGGAGGGCGAAGGAGACGGTGGGAGATCTGGATATTTTGGTGGCGACGAAGGAGGGGGCTTTGGTTTGTGAGGATTTCACGACTTTGCCTGAGGTGGTGGCTGTTTTGGGTTGTGGGGATACGAAGGCGACGGTGCGTTTGAAGAATGGGATTCAGTGTGATTTGCGGGCGGTGAGGAATGAGGAGTTTCCGTTTGCTTTGCAGTATTTCACGGGATCCAAGGAGCATAATGTGGCGTTGCGGTCGCTGGCGTTGAAGAAGGGGTATTCGCTGAATGAGTATGGGCTGCATCCGGTTTCCGAGGGGGTGGAGGTGCCTGAGATTCACGAGGAGAAGGATATTTATCGGATACTAGGTTTGCAGTACATTGAGCCGGAGTTAAGGGAGAACCGGGGGGAGATCGAGGCGGCGATGGTGGGGGAGTTGCCGAAGTTGGTGGAGTTGATGAATTTGCGTGGGACGTTTCACAATCACACGACGGAGTCGGATGGGTTGGATTCCTTGGAGGGGATGGTTGAGGAGGCGATGGAGTTGGGGTTGCAGTATTTGGGTATATCGGATCATTCGAAATCGACTGCGTTTGCGGGAGGGTTGAATGAGGAGAGGCTGTTGAGGCAGGTGGCGACGATCCGTGAGTTGGAAAAGAGTTTGGGAGGGTTTCGGATTTTCGCGGGGAATGAGGTGGATATTTTGATGGATGGGTCACTTGATTTTGAGGATGAGATTTTGGCGCAGTTGGATTTCGTGGTGGCATCGGTGCACAACTTCGGGCGGATGAGTGAGGAGGAGATGACGGCGAGGATATGCCGGGCGATGGAGAACGAGCATGTGACGATGCTGGGGCATGTGACGGGGAGGTTGTTGCTGAGGCGGGATGGTTATGCGGTGAATTTGGAGAAGGTGATCGATTGTGCGGCGGAGACGCGGACGGTGATCGAGCTGAATTGCAGTCCGATGAGGTTTGATATGGATTGGCGCTGGTGGAGGCGTGCGCGGGACAAGGGGGTGTTGTGTTCGATCAATCCGGATGCGCATTCACGGGCGAGGCTGCATCATATCAAGCAGGGTGTGGCGGTGGCGCGGAAGGGGTGGTTGAGGAGGGAGGATGTTTTGAATACGAAGGATGTTAGGGAGGTGGAGGAGTTTCTTAAAATGCCGAAGAGGGAGAGGTAAAAGCTGAAATATTTCAGATGTCCCCTGAATTTTTTCCCAGGGGCGTCGACTGGAAGGCAGGTAGGGAGCTAGAAGCATAGACAACCCACCGCTTACATGTGGCAACCGACCGTTAGCGGAATGGCCGCGAGTTAGGCATGGTTTGCGTTGTGAAAGCCATCCGACTACTAACGTTCCTTTTCGCCGCCCCGCTTGTTTTTGCAGGGTCTCCGCCGCAGTCCGACCGCGATGCCATACTGGCGATGGCTGGCGTTTTCGATGTCACCTTTCGTTTTACGGAAGATGCGCAATTTGTAGAGGAAACGAATTCCAGCAAGCCTTACGGCGAGCGGGCGCTGGAAGTGGTGGTTGTGGTGGAGGATACGCCCGGCCGCATCATACTCCAGCATCTGCTCGTCGTGAGCGAATCGCAAAAAAAGGAGGATCATGTGATCAAGCATTGGTCGCAGGTTTGGACATGGGAGGATGCTCACCTGTTAGATTATTCCGGCAGAGAGGATATAGACGAGTGGTCAGTGATAAAACGCAAACCGGAGGATGTGAAGGGAACATGGACGCAACTGGTGACGAACATCGATGACGCGCCGCGTTATGAAGGGGCTGGGAAATGGCGGCACAGGTACGGTATATCCACATGGACGGGTGCCGACACCCGCCGCCCGTTGCCGCGCCGCGAACATACGAAGCGAGATGACTATGATTACCTTTTCGGGACGAACGTTCACATTGTCAGCAAGACGGGATGGTTCCACCAGCAGGATAACCTGAAGGTGATCGACAGAGATGGCGAGGTGCAAGCGATCGCCCATGAGACGGGGATGAACAGTTACAAGCGGGTTGAATCCGAGAGGTCTGGGGCCGCGCTGGAGTGGTGGCGCGAGCATGGCGCGGTGTGGAACGGTATTCGTTCTTTCTGGCTTGGAGCCTTGGAGGAGGCGGAAGGAGTCTTTGCTTACCACACCAGCACGGAAGGAAATGGAATCTCGAAAGCATTGGAGGAATTGGTCGCTGCGAAAGCCGATGCGGCGTCCATTGAAACCAAGCTGCGCCCTTATCTCATCGAAGAAAAAACAGACATAGAAACACCATGAAGACGACACTTGCCTTACTCGCACTCGCCACATCGCAGAGCCATGCGGCGATCACACTCACTCTGCCGGGGAATACAGAAAGCGCCCTTTGGACTCCACTCAACAATGTGAAATATCCTTCCTCCGCCGGGTGGAACAGCTTCGGGATGAATACCCAGCCTTTCCAAGCTGCTCTCTCACCGAACCCCGAGTCCACGCTGGGTGGGACTTTTAACAAGCTAAGCGGTGGGGGTTATTTTGCTTCCAGCTCCATTTACAATTTTGGTGTTCCCGGGACATTTCACATCAGCGATTTATCTCCGCTGGCCGGACTGGAAACCGTAGTTTTTCAAGCGGATCTGGGCACAGCCTTGGCAGCCGTCCCAATATTGAATTACAACGGGGGGAGTCAGGCTCTGGCACCGATTTTTCAAACGACCGCGCCAGGAAATTTCCTGAGCAGCTTTGGTGGGCCGCCAGCGCCCACAACCAATTACGCATGGCAATGGGATCTGAGTGCTGTTGAGGTTACGAGTTATGAGGTGCGATTCACGACGATTGAGCACGGGACGATTTTCCGACTTGATGTTGCGGCGAGCGACAGTTTCGCACAGGTGATTCCTGAGCCGTCTTCGTTGATGCTTGGGGTCGTGGGAGTCCTGGTTTTTACCCGCCGCCGCCGTGGATAAGATTTACATCGTGCTGTTGATGACGGGTGCTTTTCTATCCGGCCTTGCGGTGGGAGGGGAAAGCATCACGGTCGAGATATTGGAGCCGGCAGCCGACAGATGGATGTATTCTGCGAATTCCACTCCGGGTTCGCGAGGGCAGGCGTCCACTTTCAGTGCATTGCCCGGTGGAGGCGGGGATAACGACCGTTTCGGCCAGTTCATATTCAGTTTCGATACGGTTGCGGCCGGAATTCCTGCCGGGCGAGGTGCGGACGGGTATGAAATCACATCGTTGGAGGTGACGGCAAGGATCGCGCAAAACAATTTATTTTTGTATGATCCGACGGTTGATAAGTGGTTCACCTATGGGGCGGGTGGATCGCCGGATGAGGATGCGGGGCGACCGCTTGAGCTCCATGGAACGGGATTTCGAAACGGATTTTCAGCGATGAATTTTGCGGAGAATTCGGCTTATTCCGGTGGCAGTCCGGTGATGCGCAATGCGTATGCGCTTGGTTTTGATGAGGGAGGGTTGCCACGGGACGTCAGTGACAATGTGAGTGATGGATATGATGGGGTGTCATGGGCGGTGGGTGAGATTCCAGGTATGACACCGAGAGCTCGGGTGCCTATCGACAGTGTTGTGAGATTCCAGATAGACCTGAATCTTCCGGGGGTGCGGGAATATGTGGCGAGGGGTTTAAACGAAGGGGCGTTGTGGTTCACGTTGAGTTCGTTACATCCGGCGTTGCAGCAGGCGGGTGAGTTTGTATCCTACTATACGAAGGAATCTCCCGAGCATCAGCTCTTTGGGGATAGCGCGCCGACGATGGAGATTGAATATGCGATGGTGGAAGAGGAGGAGCCTGTTTTCACGACGTTCGAGCGGGATGGGTCGGGGGTGGTTTCCCTGACTTTTGAGGGTCAGCCGGGATTTGTTTATGAGCTTCAGGTTAGCGGTGACATGAGTCCTGAGTCTTGGGAGGAAGTCGATACATTCACCCCGTCCGCACCGGGGATGATGGGCTGGGAGGGAGTGAGGACGGAGCCGCGGTTATTTTTCCGAATATGTCGAACACCTGCGATGCCATGAAAATCAAGAACCGAAAATATCACGCGGCCTTCACCTTGTTAGAGCTGCTTGTAGCGATAACGATCGTGGCGGTGATCGCGTCCATCTCTGTGGCGTTTTTTTTGAAGGCCAGGGAGAAGGCGCGCCTTGCGACAGAGGTGAGTGCGGCCCGCAATCTGATGATTGCCTATCTTTTGTATCCGGCAGATCATGGCGGGGAGGTGATGCCCGGTTATCTGAGTGATCCTGAGGCTGTGGATCGTGATGGGAATCCGCTGGCGGCGCCGATGAATGCGCGGTATCCGTGGAGGCTTGCGCAGGTTGCCCCAAGCATTGAAGGAGTTTTGCTTTTCAACGGTAACGAGAGCGTGCTTGAAGCAAAAGATAGCAATTATCTCGTGAGTGTTATGCCAAACCTTGGGCTTAATGCGGTGTTGCTAGGCGGCCATTACGGCAGCGGAAGTCCCCTGCCGCCCTCTCCGCGAATCGTTGAGGCTTATGGTAAATTTCACGTTACCCACCTATCAGAGGTGGAGGCTCCGGAAAAATTCATCGTCTTCGCATCTGCTCGCTCGGGTAAAGGGAAGCCTGGTTATTTCGAGATACGACCGCCGCGCCTGACTGGGCCGGTTTGGACGTCTGAGAAATTCGAAGAGAACACATCCGCACACCAACACGGCTTTGTAGATTTCCGCTATAAGGACTCAGCCGTAACCGCGACTCTGGCGGGCACGGTGGAACTGCTCACGGAGAAGGAGCTGCGAGATATGCGTCGTTGGTCAAATCAAGCTGCGCGCGAAAACGATCCTGATTATACGATTCGACGGGAAAAGAACTAAAATGGTTATGCGAGCTTTCCTTATTGAGATTCATTCTCAATAAATATAGATATCGAGTTGTGTCAGAGACAGATAGGAAATCCCGCAGTGAAATGGCCTACGACAAGCTCGCGCCGGGTCTTGAATCTATCTCGCTGAGTGCGGTGGTTACGGGCGGCGGCAGTCGGTGGCTCTGGCCGTCCCGTGGGCATGTCTGGCTGTGGTTGAATCGGAAGGGGAGCGGACTGCTTTGGGGAGACGAGGATCGTTTCATTCTCAAGCCCGGCATGTATGCGCTTACGGGTGGTGGCAAGCCAGCGGACTGGACATGTCTGCGTTATCCGGGTGCTCATGAGCTGGAGGTAATTCTGATCGATCCCGTTTGGCTTGGCGCGCGTTTGCGCTCAGACATGTTGCATCCAGAAATGCGAGTGTGGCTGGAGAAAGATTGCCCTGTTGCATTCTGTGGTTTGATGGGGCCTTGGGAGCAGGAACTTTTTGATGCATTGTCCAACATGGATGCGGTATCTGGAAAGATGATCGCCGAGGCAAAAATTCTCGAATGGGCGGCCGTGCGGCTGTTTCGGCTATCCACGCCTGGGCAAGTTCCCTCCTTTTGCGTCGGGTTACGAAATCGCGACCCAGTCCGTCGCGCGCTCGATAAGCTCCGCTCAAGCCTTGATCAACCGCTTGATCTCCTAGAATTGGCTCGCGAGGTTGGCATCGCGCCACATTATCTTTCGCGAAAAGTTCGTGCGGAAACGGGTCAGACACTGCAACGTCATCTCCGTCGCATACGTATTGAGAGGGCGTGTGAACTTCTTTCCACGGGCCGCTCAAACGTCACTGAGACCGCGCTTGATGTCGGATACCAATCGCTCAGCCATTTCGCGAAAGCCTTTCGTGAGGAACTCGGTGTTTCCCCGCGTGAATGGCTTACCACGCGGGGGAGGTAGCCTAGATTTTCCGAGGGAGAGATCGCGGGGCAGATCTGTGTTTATGAAGGAGAAGCAAGGATGTTTATTTTAGGTTTCTGCGGGTGGTTTTGGAGCCGTTTTTTCCGGAGTAGTCGGACCATTCGGGGTGGTTGCGGGTTTTGGGATTTGGGGAGATGGGTTTTGGGGTGATGCCGAGGGTGTTGATGGAGATGGTGTTCCATGAATCGATCATGGATTTCAGGCGTTCTGGGTTTTCGGCGGCGAGGTTGTGGATTTCGGTGCGGTCGTTGGAGATGTTGTAGAGTTCCCACGGCTCATTTTTTAGGGAGACGATTTTCCAATCGCCGTCGCGGAGGCCGCGATTGGTTTCGTAGAGGAAGTGGATGGGTGGGCGTGATTCTATTTTTCCGCCGGTGAGGATGGGGTTGAGGGAAATGCCGGCGAGTGGGGAGGGATCCCGGTCGGGGAAGGTTTGTGGGATGGGTGCTTGGGTGATTTCGGCGAGGGTGGGGAGGATGTCGATGAGATGGGCTGGGGTGTCGGAGACGGTGTTGGGTTTTGTTTTTATGCCTGCTGGCCAGTGGAAGATGGCTGGGGTTGAGATGCCGCCTTCGTGTTGGTTTTGTTTGTAGTAGCGGAAGGGGGTGTTGCGTGCCCATGCCCAGCCGGTGCTGTCGCTCCAGCGGGTGGTGGGTAGGTAGGGTTCGGCGTTAGGGTTGATGGAAACGCGGTCGTAGGGGCAGGCGCCGTTGTCGGAGAGGAAGATGATGAGGGTGTTGTTGAGTTCGTTTTTGGCTTCGAGGTCGGAGATGATGCGTCCGATTTCCTGGTCAACGCGGTCGACCATGGCGGCGTAGGCGGCCATGCGGCGTGCTTCCCAGTTTTTGAGTTCGGGAGTGAGGGAGTCCCATGATGGGATGTGATCGGGGCGTGGGGATTGCTGGATATTTTCCGGGAGGATTTTGTTCGATTTTTGTTTTGCGAAGCGGGTTCGGTTCATTTCGTCCCAGCCTGAGTTGTAGCGGTCTTTGTATTTTTCGTAGTCTTGTTTGAGTGGTTGGAGGGGGGCGTGTGGGGCGTTGAAGGCGATGTAGAGGAAGAAGGGTTTTTGTTCTTTGCGGGCTTCGGAGATGAAGTTGAGGGCGTGGTCAACGTTGGCGGTGGTGGTGTAGAAGCCTTTGTCCGGGACGATCCATTTTTCGCCGTTGAGGCGGAAGGAGTTGTCGCCAGAGTAGTAGTTGGTGGAACCGGAGAGGTGTCCGAAGTAGCGTTGGAAGCCGAAGTCTGTGGGTTGTTTGTCGAGGTGCCATTTTCCGGTCATGGCGGTGAAGTAGCCGGCGGGGGCGAGGACTTCGGGGATGGTGAAGGATTTTTTGAGGGAGATGTCACCGGCTTGGATGCAGTAGCGTCCGGTGAGGAGGCTGACGCGGGAGGAGTGGCATTTGGCGGTGTTGTAGAACTGGGAGAAGCGGAGGCCGTTGGAGGCGAGGCGGTCGAGGTTTGGGGTTTCGATTTCGCTGCCGTAGGAGCCGAGGTCGGAGTAGGCGAGGTCGTCTGTTAGAATGACGATGACGTTGGGTTTGGAGGCGAGGAGGGGGGCGGTGAGAGCGAGTAGGAAGAGGAGGAGGCGCATTGGGATGAGTTTGCTAGTTTTCAGTGGCTGGTGCCGAGTGATCAGTGGACTGAGGTAGAGATGTAACGCTAAGGTGACAAAGAGGCGGGACGCCTCTTGCACGGCCTGCGGCGGGACGCCGCAGCTACTCGCGGCGTTTTCTTACGGCGGCGGCTAGGGTTTCCAGGGTTTCTACGGTGTCGTCCCAGTTGATGCAGGCGTCGGTGACGGATTGGCCGTGGGTGAGTTTGGTGAGGTCTGGATCGAGTTTTTGGTTCCCTTCGACGAGGTTGGATTCGATCATGAGTGAGGTGATGGATTTGGAGCCTGCGGCGATTTGGTTGGCGATGTTGCGGGCGACGAGGGGTTGGTTGCGGAAGTCTTTGTTGGAGTTTCCGTGAGAGCAATCGACCATGAGGGTTTGCGGAAGGTTTTGCTCGGCGAGCATTTTTTCGACGGTGGAGATGGCGTCTGCTTCGTAGTTCGGGCCGGTTTTTCCGCCACGGAGGATGAGGTGGCAGGAGGTGTTTCCGGCGGTGGAGACGATGGCGGAGACGCCTTGTTTGGTGACGGAGAGAAAATGGTGAGGGCGGGAGGCGGAGAGGATGGCGTCGAGGGCGAGCTGGATGGAGCCGCCGGTTCCGTTTTTGAAGCCGACGGGCATGGAGAGGCCTGAGGCGAGTTCGCGGTGGATTTGAGATTCGGTGGTTCTGGCACCGATGGCGCCCCATGCGATTAGGTCGGCGATGTATTGGGGGGAGATGGTATCGAGGAACTCGGTGCCGGAGGGGATGCCCATGTTGGCGAGGTCGAGGAGGAGTTTTCTGGCGACGCGGAGGCCTTGGTTGATGTCGAACGAGTTGTCGAGTTTGGGGTCGTTGATGAGGCCTTTCCAGCCGACGGTTGTGCGTGGTTTCTCGAAGTAAACCCGCATGATGAGGAAGAGGTCGTCTTTGAGGCGTTCGGCTTCTGCTTTGAGTTTGGTTGCGTATTCGAGGGCGGCTGCGGGGTCGTGGATGGAGCAGGGGCCGACGATGGCCATGAGGCGGTCGTCTTTTCCGTAGAGGATGTTATCGGCCTGTTCGCGAGCGGAGTGGACGAGGGCGGCGGCTTGTTCGTTGATAGGGAGGTAGTAGGCGAGAACCGCTGGAGAGATGAGCGGGTTGATGCCTGAAATGCGGAGGTCGTCTGTGCGATGTTTTGTCACGGGGCGGATATGGAAGCGTGGAGAGGGGGAGTTGGCTAGTTTTAAGTAGGGGGGAGTAGGAAAGTCTTAAAGTCGGATTGATGATTGATGATTGATAATTTTTGATTTTTGATTTTTGATTTTTGATTTTTTGGTCAGAGGGGGGGGATGCGGGCTAGGGTGTCATTTAGGCGGGAGGTGGTTTGGTGGATTTGGCACCAGTTTTCGATGTAGGGCATGTCGAGGGTTTCTGGGCCTTGGACGGCGAGGATGTCACGTGCGTCATCTAGGTCTTTGGGTCTGGCCCAGCGGAGTTTTTGGACGATGATGTCTTCGGGGGTGGGAATCCAGCTTGGGATGTCGATTTGAGGCAGCATGAGCCGTTGTTTTCGGTGGAACTGGCTTTGGACAAATTCATCATCAAACAGCTCGAAGAGTTCGATTTGAAGGGTTGTATCCGAGGTAGGAGTGCCGATATGGCGGCGACACCAGGTGAGTGTGTCGAATTGCACTTGGTTGTTAAACTGGATGTCAGGTTCCAAGCTTGTGATGAGATTTTTGATGCTATTTGTGCCGGATACGTCCACCACGATATCGACATCTTTTGTTGCTCTGGGTAGGCCATAAAAGTTGAACGCGAAAGCGCCTGTGAGCATGTGATCCACGTTTTCTTTTTCGCAGGCCTTTATGACTATGATTGCGAGTTGTTCAATGGTCATGAAGTTGGTTTTTCACTGACGTAGGTTCCGTAGTCATTTGCCATACGCAAGCGTTCTGAACGTTTTTTTGCGTCTTTCCACGCTGATTTCGGATCGTTGGTTCCGAGTCTTGCCAATGCACCTTGGAAGATTCGTTGAGTCACTTCGTTGGTGAGTTGGCAACCTGCGATGAAGCGTTCAGCGGGTGACATGGCGCGGGCGCGGAGGATTTTCTCGCGATAGATGGAGTCTTGGAGATCACTAAGGGCGGTGGGGTGGTCGTGTGGGTTTGGCATTTTGAACTTGGGGGAAATATAGCCTGTGGGAGGGGGGAGTCCAAGTTTGGAATATGCGATTTTTGAACCACGAAAAGCACGAATTACACGAAAGGAAGAGGGACTGAGCGGGTGTTGATGAGGGATGTGGGGTTTCTGGCACGCCTTTCCGGGTGCTTTTTTTGGGGTGTTGAGCCCGGGGTGGTTGTCGCTTTGCTCCTCGACCCCGGGTTAATTTCTCTAATCCCTTCGGGATTATCCTGTTCGATGTTCCTTGTTTGGGAAAAATCGCGTTTATTCTTCGGGTTGATTTTGCGGGGCTGGTTGGGATGGGATTTCGATGGGAGGGGTGGTGGCG